>NZ_DASSKM010000053.1:0-30499 GCF_035690525.1 Salinisphaera sp. | reverse complement strand
GAAATGCCGGGTCGAGACCTTGGCCTGGCTGCATACGGCCTCGATCGGCGTGGCGGCGTAACCGCGTTCGCCGAACAGCGCGGTGCCGGCGGCGATCAGCCGCTGGTGGCGCTGGCGACGCAGTTCTTCGGCGGAAAGCCCCCGATAACCGCGTTTACGGCCTCGGGTCGGGGACGTGTTTTTGTGGGTGAGATCGGTCACGGGCGGGTCTGCTTGACGACGGTCGTTGGATTGGTATTATCTGAAAATTAGGATTTTTGAAAAGGGTTCTTCACAAATTTACCGCGCCTGTTCGGTATTGGACCTCGTCGTATCGTGGAATATCCCCGGCCGTCTTCATCGGCGCGCTCGCGGCTAGCGCCATTTGGAGCGCTTCCGGGATTCGGCCGATGCACGCGCCAGCGTCTTTGCGCCATGATGGGGTATGCACCTGAATTCGGCCTTCGACAAACGCATGAGTTACGACATTTATATCGGCCGCAACGAAAACGATCCCTTTTACCGCGATATCGATTGTCCGTATTCCGAGGCCGCGTGGCGCGCGGAAGATCAAGCGGTCGTCCGGCGTAAACCCTCGTGAGCCTCACGTTGCCCGGCACCCGCCGGATCGCGATCGAAGAGGATCCGGCGGATCTCGTTCGGATCGACCGTAAAGCCGAGCGCGCGCCGCACGAGGCCGGCCTGTCGGCGGCCGACGTCGAGGCCATCGGTAACGCGATGATCCGCGACCTGTTCGCCACCCGCATCCATCCGGCGGTGACTTTCTGTCTGCGCCGGCACGGGGCGATCGTGCTCAACCGTTCGATCGGCTATGCGCGCGGGTTGACGCCGGAACGGCCGCTCGCGTCCGACGCCCGCCTGGCCCAACCGGATACGCCGGTGTGTCTGTTCTCGGCCAGCAAGGCGGTCGTCGCGCTGCTCACGCATAAGCTGGCCGAGGAGGGCGGTATCGATCTGGACGCGCCGGTTTCGCGCTATCTGCCGGCGTTCTCCGGCGAGGGCAAGTCGCGCACCACAATCAGCCAAGTGCTGTCGCATCAGGGCGGTTTCCCCCATTTCACCGCGGATGATTACGGTCCCGAAATGCTGGCCGACTGGGAAGCCTGCGTGGCGCGCATTTGCGCCATGCCGGCCGAGGCCGGCGGTCGGCATCTGGCCTACCACTCTTTCACCGGCGGCTTCATCCTCGGCGAGGTGATCCGGCGGGTCACCGGCGCGCCGCTTACCGATTATCTCGATACCACGCTGCGCAAGCCGCTGGGCATGCGCTATTTCACCTATGGCCTGGATGGCCGCTCGCGCTCGCGGGCGGCCGAAAACCATGTCGCCGGTCAGCCGGTGCGCTGGCCCGTCTCGCGCTGGGCGAGGCGGGCGTTGTCGGTGCCGTTCGAGGAAGTGGTCGCTGTTTCCAACCGCGATTTCTTCATGGACGCGGTAATTCCGGCCGGCAATCTGTATGCCACCGCCGAGGAGTTGTCGCGTTTCTACCAGATGCTGCTCGACGGCGGCGTCTATCGGGGGCAGCGCCTGTTCGAGCCGGCCACGCTGGCCCGCGTCGTCAAGCCGGCGTCCTCCCAGATCATCGATCGTACGTTGAAAGTGCCCATGCGCTACACCGAAGGGCTCATGCTCGGCATGAATCCAATCGGGATGTACGGCCCGATGTGCGGTTCCGCCTACGGCCATCTCGGTTTCATGAACATTCTCGGCTGGGCCGATCCGGCACGCGGCATCTCGGCCGCGCTGATGACCACCGGCAAGGCCATTCTCGGCGGTCATCTGGTCACGCTGCTGCGCAGTCTGGGCGTGCTCAATCATCGCTGCCGGCGCGCCGATAGGTGAGTGAGCCGCGAAACGGTGCGATTTCATTCACAATTCTTAGTTAGCACGGACGATCATTCATGAGCGATTATCTGGTCAACGCCGCCTCGAAGCCGGCCTTGCGCAAGATCATGCAGGCTCTGGGCGCCCCGACGCCGGTCGAGTTGGCGCGGGCCGAAGGCGTGTATCGGCAGGCTTTTCTGGAGCACCGGCGGGTGCTGTTCGGCGCCGCCGGCGGCGCGAGCGCGCGCGAAATCGTAGGCCGCGCGCTGGAAACCACCGGCGCGCGGGTCGATAGCGCCGATGTGCCGCGGCCAGGCGACGACGATATTTACGACGCGCTGGTGTTCGACGCCACGAACATGGCCGGGGCCGCCGATCTCAAGGCGCTATACGAATTCTTCCACCCGGTGGCGCCCAAGCTGACCAAAAACGCCCGCGTGGTGGTGCTGACCGGCCGCCCCGCGTCCATGAACACGGTCGCGGCGGCCGCCGCGGCGCGTGCGGTCGAAGGTTTCACGCGCTCGCTGGCCAAGGAGATCGGCAAGTTCGGCTCCACGGTCAATCTGCTTTATATCGAACCGGGCGCCGAGCAGCGCATCGCCGCGCCGCTGCGGTTCTTCCTCTCCGGTCACAGCGCCTTCGTGGACGGCCAGGCGCTCACCGTGACCGCCGCCGGTCTCTTCCCGGCCGAGCCGCCCGAAACCCAGCCGCTGGCCGGCAAGACCGCGCTGGTCACCGGCGGCGCGCGCGGCATCGGCGCGGCCACCGCCGCTCGTCTGGCGTCGGAAGGCGCGCACGTGGTCTGCCTGGATATTCCGCAGGATAAGGACACGCTGGAGGAGACCGTCGGCGGGTTCGGCGGCACCGCCTTGGCGCTGGATATCACCGACGAGGCCGCGCCGCGCCGGATCGCCGATTTTTTCAACGATAAATTCGGCGGCGTGGATATCGTCATCCACAACGCCGGCGTGACCCGCGACAAGACGCTCGCCAACATGCCCGAGCACTACTGGGACATGGTGCTCGCGATCAATTTGGACGCCATTCTCGCGATCGACGCCGTGTTGACCGACGAAAAGGTTATCAACGAGCACGGCCGTGTGGTTTGCTTGTGCTCGATCGGCGGTATCGCCGGCAACCGCGGCCAGACCAACTACGGCGCCACCAAGGCCGGGTTGATCGGCTTCGTCGAGCATCGCGCCAACACCCAGCGCGAGCGCGGCGTGACCGTCAACGCGGTCGCCCCCGGCTTTATCGAAACCCGTATGACCGCCGAGATGCCGTTTAGCCTGCGCGAGGCCGGCCGCCGCCTGGCCTCGCTCGGCCAGGGCGGCACCCCCGGCGACGTGGCCGAAGCAATCACCTTCCTGTGCACACCGGGCGCGGGCGGTATCTCCGGCAACGTGTTGCGGGTCTGTGGCCAGAGCTTGATCGGGGCCTGACCGGCGTCAGCCCACGCGTCGGTCAGATGCGATCCGGAGCGATTTCGATGCGGGTGGTATCCAGCGCCGGCAGATGGTCGGTCAGGGTCTTACGGATAGCGCTCGTGACTTCGCCCGCCTGGGCAACGGACAAGTTCGGCTCCAAACCGACCCTGAGTTCCACCGCCAGTTTATGGCCTAGCCAGCGCGCGCGAACGTCGTCGATTCGCTGTACATGGTCGACGTGGCCGGCCGCGTGCTCGATCTCGTCGATAACATCAGGCTCGACACCATCGAGAAGCCGGGTGAACGCCGCGCGCGTCGATTGCCAGACGATGCCGAAAATAGCCAGCGTGATCAGCAGCCCGATGACGGGGTCGGCCAACGGAAAGCCCAGCCAAACGCCGAGCGCCCCGATCACGACCGCCAGACTGGTTAGGCCGTCCGTTCTGGCGTGGTAGCCGTCGGCGATCAGCGCCGCGCTGTTCATCCGACGCCCCACGCGAATACGGAACACCGCCACGACTTCATTGCCGATGAAGCCGAGCACGCCGGCCAACGCGACCCAGCCGACCTGACCTATGGCCTGCGGATGCAGAAAACGCTGGATCGCTTCGTAGCCGGCGAACAAAGCGCTGAACAGGATGATCAATACGACCATCACGCCGGCCAAATCCTCGACGCGGCCATAGCCGTAGGTGAATCGCCGATTCGTTGGCCACCGCGCCAGCCGAAAAGCGATCCACAACGGAATCGCCGTCGCGGCGTCGCCGACGTTGTGAATGGTATCGGCGAGCAACGCCACGCTGCCCGACCAGAGCGCAATGACGAGCTGGGCGATCGCGGTGAGCGCCAGAATGATAAACGACCATTTGATCGCCCAAATACCGTGTTCGGTGGTCGTCAGGCTCGGATCGATCACCCCGTGGGTATGGCCGTGCCCGCCGTCGTGGTCGTGCCCATCATGATGGTGGTGGCCATGACGGTCGTGTTCATCGCCGAATCCGAGCCAGGCCAGCGCCGCTTTTGTTATGCGATTGTTCACAGGTATCGGGTGATCGACTTGAATTCTTCCATTAGCGCGCGTGCCTGGGCGCGGTCTTTTCGGAACAGGTCAACGTCGAAACAGTGGTCGATGTGGTCGTGAACGAGCGTCCGCTTGGCGTTGGTGATCGCTTTTTCGACCGCGCTGAGCTGTTGCGCGATTTCGAGACAACCCTGTTCGGCCTCAAGCATCGCGATCACGCGGGCAAGATGCCCGTGTGCTCGTTTCAGCCGGTTGATGATTCGCGGGTGGGATTCGTGTTCGTTCATTGTATTATCCTATCCCTGGGGTGGGGTTGCATCAAGCCATCTTCCGCTGTCCTCCGGTTGGATTCTCGATGACGGCAGCCGGCCTATGGACGTCAGCCGCGTAACACGCGCCAGCCGATCGCGATCACGCAGGCGGCGACGATCAGCGTGATGACGCGGCGCACCTGGAGAAAACCGCGCCCCTGCCAGCCGTTGCGCGCGCCGTTCTCGTCGGCGAGCCAGGCGATGATCAGCGCGCCCAGCAGCATGAAGAACGGCCACGGCCCGCTCATCAGCAACGCCGGCCAGGCGATCAGCGCCGGCACCACGGCCAGCGCCATATCCTGTGGTGGCGCCTGTTTCGCCGCCAGCATGCGGCCCCACTGCACGCCGCCGATGAACGATACGATGGTCGCCAGATAAACCAGCAGCCAGTGCAGCGCACGGGCGGCGTTATCGCCGGAATGGGCGAAGGCGTAATACACGCCGACGGCGAACGGCACCACCGCCAGCGCGGTCAAGCCGGTGGCCAGCGACAGGGCGGATACGGAACGCGCCATGACGACTCCTCGGTTCGATGTGGCTTAAAGCCTGTTCTTAAATCTGGGCGCCCGGCGCGCGCTCGGCGAAATAGGCCGAAAGGAGCCGGACCAGCGGTTTCATGAAGTAACTGGATTCGGGCATCAGATCGACGCGGACCTCGTGCGCGCAGAGCGCGTCGGCAACCAGAGGCCCGACGGCCGCCACGCAGCGATCCTGCAGCGCTTCGGTCAATTGCCGCGAACGTTGCCCGCGCCCGGCAACCTTGAACAGTCGCCGGACCTGCGGCGAACTGGTGAAAGCCACGGCGTCGAGCTCGCCGGCGACGATCGCGCGGATGAAGGTTTCGACCGCCGCATTCTCGGCCTGATCGGCATAGACATAGGGCGCGACCGGAATGGCGGTGGCGCCGTGTTCGGCGAGCGCCTCCATGAGCGGCGTATTGGGATCGGTGCCGTAGAGCTGTACGCCGACCCGGTGGCCGGCCAGATCGATGTCCGACAGCGCCGCGATCACGCCGGCGGTGGTCGGGGTGGCGGCCGGCAGGTCGGTATCGATGCCGTCGGCTTTGAGTTCGCGTACCGGCTTCGGCCCGCGGGTAATCGTGCGCGCCGCGCCCAGGGCCCGCCAGAAGCGTTCGCGATCGCCGGGCGGATCGTCGGCGGTAAACGATCGCAGCCGGCGCACGCCCTCGCCGGTCAGCCAGATCATGGCGTCCAGCCCGTGCGTGGCGATATCGTCCACCCAGGCGCGGACCGGCGCCGGATCGGGTGCGGCCCGAATATCGACCAGCGGACAGCGCGCCACCGTCGCGCCCCGGCGTTCCAGCATGTCGGCGAACAAATCGAGCTGGCGCGATTCGGGAATACCGATGCGGCGCCCGGCCAACGGATCGAGGGCGGTCATGCACAAATCCTGAAGGAGTGTCTGGTCGAAGTGTAGGTGTCGCGGCCGGGGCTGGCGAACGCTTGCGCCTTCCCGGTGCGCGCCGCACACTGCGATTGTTCATTGACCAGGTCGGATGAGGCACATGATCTGGCTCGCGGGTCTGATGCTCGTCGCCTTCGGCGCGATCGCGTTTTTGGCCGTGCAACTCGCGCAGGCCAGCCGGCGGCTGCGCGCGATCGAGGCCGAGATCGCGCGGCTGGGCCGCGAGCTGGAGAGCGAGGATCGCGAGTTCGAAAGTCTGATGGCCGAAATCGGCGGCAGCCGGATCGTGCTCGAACTCACCCAGCCGATAGCGCTGGCGCGTCAACATTCGCGCTGGGCGCGCGCGTTGACCGGGCTGGCGCCGCGCCTGATCCGGCGGCGTGTCTACGACGAGGCCGCCGCGCAGATGAAGCAAATCCTGACCGAGCGCGGCGTGGCCGCCGAGGTGCAGGTGTTTCATCCCAGCGGCTCTTGATCATGGCCACGGCCGTTTTTCTGCTATGGCTCGGGCTGGCGGTCGCGACCGCGGCGCTGGCCCGACGTTACCGGCCGCTTTCGCGGCGTATCGCCGTGGCCCGGTCGACGCTACGCCGGTTAAACGCTTTGCACGCCGAGGCGGCCAGGCTCCAAGCGCCCCGCGGCCGGTTTCGGCGCTGGGAGTCGCTGGCGGCATGGCGGGCGCGCCGGGCTCGCGGACAAGCGGGTGACGACAAATGAGCGCGCCGGGGCTCAAGCCGCCGGCGGCGGCGCCGATAGACGCTGTGATGCAAACCGACGACAACAACCCGTGCATTCGCCTCCGGCGCGGCCTGTGTTTCGCCGCCGCCATGCTGCTGATCGCGGCCGGCGTGGGTATCGCGGGCGCGCACGGGCCGCATACCCCGGATGCCCATCGGCCGCACCGGCCGTGGCCCGGCGGGATCGGTCCCGATGCGCCTTACTATCCGGAAATCGGTATCGGCGTGCGTCCGGAACTCGAGCACTGGCCGAATAATTACCGGCCCGACAGCTACCGGCTGCGCGGCTACGACGGCCGGCCGGCCGGTCATCATGTCTGCCGCGGCGCGCATGGCAGGACGCTGTCCAGCGCCGGCACCGAATGCCCGCCGGGCCAGCAGCCGGAGAAGGGCGCGCGGCATCTGTCGACCAACGGTTCTTAAAGGTGCCCGGAAGCAACGAAAGTTCGGCTCTAAAGTTCGACTTCGCAGCGCCGATACAGCCTGCAACCGGGAACCGCCTTCGCTTGGCCCCGCGAGGCCACAAGGAGTTATAGCCGATGACCACGACTTCCACATTCTCCTCGCTGGGCGTGGGCTCCGGCCTTAATTTAAGTTCGTTGCTGGATGGCCTGCGGGCCGCCGAGCAGCAGCGGCTGGTGCCGCTACAGAACCGTAAGGCCGGTTATAACGCCCAGTTGACGGCTTACAGTGTGCTGACCAACTCGGTGACGGACCTGCAGTCCGCGGCGGACAAGCTCAACGACCCGAGCCTGTATCACAGCACCACCGTCAGCGTGTCCGGGGACGCGTTCACCGCCACCAGCACCGGCCGGGCCGTGCCGGGCCGTTACGATGTATCGGTGTCCCAGCTGGCCCAGGCGCAGTCGTTGGTGGCTTCGCCGGTGGCGGACAAGACCGCCGCTATCGGCCAGGGCGGCACGATCTCTCTTACCGTGGGCGACAACGACCCGGTCAGTATCGAGATCGATTCCGAGGCCAGTTCGCTGGAAGACATTCGCGACGCCATCAACAACGCCGACGCCGGCGTATCGGCCTCGATCATCGACGACGGCAGCGACACACCGTATCGGCTGGTGCTGTCGGCCGCGGAAAGCGGCATCGATCACCAGATCACGATTTCGGCGACCGACGCCGCCGGCGCCAACGGCACGCCGCTGGCGGATCTGTTGAACTACGACAGCGCGACCGGCGCCGGCAGCCTGACCGAGAGCGTGTCCGCCCAGGATGCCCGGCTCACGGTGAACGATATCCTCGTCACGCGCGACAGTAACACCGTGACCGATGCGATTCAGGGCGTGACGCTGTCGCTCAAGGACGTAACGACCGAGCCGGCGACGGTTACCGCCACGCGCGACCGGGAAGCCGTCCGCGGCGCGATCGAGGATTTCGTATCCGCCTTTAACAGTTACCAAAGCACCGACGATCGGTTGACCCGGTTCGGCGGCGAAGACGCCAAAAGCGGCGTGCTGCTCGGCGACGGCGCCACGCGCTCGGTCGCCTCGCGGTTGCGCGATACGCTGTATACGCCGGTGACCGGCGGCAGTCTGTCGCTGCTCAGTGATATCGGTATTTCCTTTGACCTCGAGGGCACGGTCGGCCGGCTCAAGATCGACGACGAGAAGCTGGACGCGGCGCTGGCCGACGATCCGCGCGGCGTGGCCCAACTGTTCTCGGGCGATCCGGCCAAGGACGCCGACGACGACGGCGTGGCCGGCATGTTGTCCGCCACCATCGGCCGTATGACCGACGATAAAGGCCTGCTCTCCAGCGCCAGCAACGGTATTCAGAACAGCATCGACGACGTCAACGATCGCATCGCCGATATGAGCGACCGTATCGACAGCACGATCGAGCGCTATCGCAAACAGTTCGTCCAGCTCGACTCGCTGCTGTCGAGCCTCAATGCCACCCAGTCCTATCTCTCCACCCAGCTGTCGCAGCTCAACTCGTCCTCGTCGTCGAGTTGAGGCGGCCGGTTATAACGCATCGTCACGAGTAGAAGCCCATGCAAACCCGACAAGCCGCCCAGGCCTATGCCAACGTCGGACTGACCAGCGGCGTGACAAGCGCGTCGCCGCATCAGTTGGTCGTCATGCTTTTCGACGGCGCGCAGGCGGCCCTGCGCAAGGCCGGTTTCGCGTTATCGGCCGGCGACGTGCCGGCGCGCGGCGTCGCCCTGTCCAAGGCGATCGACATCATCGAGCGCGGTCTGCGGGCGGCGCTGGATATCGAACGCGGAGGCGAGCTGGCCGAACGGCTCGATGCCCTGTACGACTACATGATCCGGCGGTTGATGCAGGCCAATTTGCGCGGCGACGGCGAAGCCATCGCCGAGGTGGAGAACCTGTTAGACGATATCGCGTCGGCTTGGAAACAGATCGGCTGAGGATGTACCGATGGCACAGCAATCTTTGTCCTGGGCGGAGGCCGACGGCGATATCCTCGCCCGCTACGAGACGATCCGCGACTACAGCCGGATGATGCAGCACTACGCGCGCGCCGCCGACTGGGACCGGCTGATCGAGCTGCAGGCCGCCTACGTGGGCGCCATGCAAGCGCTGGCGGACGCCGAGCAGCGGGTCACGCTCTCGGCCGGCGCCAACGATCACAAGGTCGGCCTGATCGGTGAAATCCGTGGCGCCGAGAGCGAGGTCCGCGCGTGTCTGGATCGGCGCATGACCGAACTCAGCCGGCACATGGCCGATTCACGCCATCGACAGCACGCCGCGCAGGCCTACGAAAACCAGGGCCACGCTTAGCGGCCCGGCCCGTGGGTAGCATCACTCCCATTCTTGATACCCTGCTGCCGCAGGTACTGGGGCGGGCCGGGGATGTGGCCCGCGTGGGCCAGCGCGCGGCGCAGGGCCCGCTGGCGGCGCTGCGCCCGGTTAGCGGCGAAATGTCGCCGCCGGCGCGCGACGCGACACGGGCCTATCCGGGGCACGAGAGCGGTGCCGGCAGGGTACGCGGCGCCGCCGGCACGAGGGCGGGCGCGGCGAACAGCGACGCGCCGAGCGCGCGCGCCATCGCGCGCGCTCTTGTCGGCGGTTCGGCCGGCGGTTTGGCGCTCGAGCGTTCGGCTGAACTGCATCTGTCGCGCGGCGGCGGCGTGCTGGCGCGTCTGTTGGCGCGGGTCAATGCGGCTCGCGGCGAACCGTCGGCGGCGAGTGCGCCCCGGCCGCTGACCGCCCATACGATGACGCCGCGGCCCGCCGAGTTGTCGGCGCTGCTCGCGCAGCAGGTCACGGCCAGCGGATTGTTCTACGAATCGCATCTCGCAGCCTGGGTGCGTGGCCAGTTCCCCAAATCGCGGTTGGCCGATGAGCCGCAGGCGCGACTGGCTTTCACGCCGGCTCCGAGCGGCGCCGCCGGAACGCCGGGCGGCGACACGGCGGCGGCCGGAAACGCCGCGCCTGCAATCGTCGATCCGCGTCTGGCGGCACTGGTTCGACAGCAGCTCGAGCTTCTGTCCAGCGGCGTCTTCCAGTGGCAGGGCGAAGCCTGGAGCGGGGCGCCGATGCGCTGGACCATCGAGTCGGAGTCCGACGGCAGGCCGCGGGAAAACGACGGCGCGGCGCCCGCGAGCACCGCGCTGGCGCTCGACCTGCCGGGCATCGGCGCCTTCGAGGCGCGGCTGCGGGTGGCCGGCGATCGTGTGAGCGTGGCCGCCTGGGCCGAGCGCGGCGCCGGGCGCGAGTTGATCGCCGCCGACCTGGAAACGCTGCGCCGGCGGCTGCGCGAGGCCGGTTTCGACCGTTCCTCGGTACGCCTGATGGCCGAGCCGGCCGCATGAGCGGCGATCAGGGCGAGGCAGCCGGGGGCGAGGCGCTTGGCGACATCCGCCGCCAAGCGGTTGCGCTGCGCTACGAAACCGACGACGTAGCCCCGCGCGTTATCGCCAAGGGCTATGGCGATATCGCGGACGCCATCATCTCGCGCGCGAGAGAGCATGGGCTACAGGTGCATGCCGAGCCCGAACTCGTTCGACTTTTGGCGCAGGTCGACCTGGATGCACATATTCCGCCATCGTTATATGTCGCGGTCGCGGAGCTGTTGGCATGGGTGTACGAGCTGGAGCAGGCGGCCGTGGCGAGCCGCGAGAAAACGCGATATTAGGGGCTGTTGCCGCTTCATACGGCCCCGCGTTGCAGCCCCAAATCGTGTCAGCCAAGACGCAGAGCGCCGACCGCAGTCATTCTGCGGTCAAGCTCTGCAACACCGGATGGCGCGATTTGGGGCTGCAACCCGAAGGGCCGGGGCCATTTTGGCGCAATCCTGCGTTGCAGCGCGCTACGGTAGAATGACTACCGTACGCCCGCTGCGCCTTGTCTTGCACCAAAATGGCCGCCGGCGCGGCGTCGTATGAAGCGGCAATAGCCCCTAGTAAAATATTTTTTACATAATCCGATGAGCGGCTTTGACTTTGTCGGGTTGTTTCCAATAAGTTGATAATTGTGAACGAGGCGTCCGATGCGCCACCTAATCGCTCACGCTTGGGGGCGGCGTTCGAAACCCCTGTCGATGGCGGCAGGCAAGACGACGCCGAAGCGCGAGGTGCCAATTGGAAACCGATCATCTGCTCGACGATATCCGCGAGGTCAATCTGTCGTACCTGCTGCTGATGCAGCGTCTGATCAACACCGATCGCGAGGCGGCCATGTTTCGCCTGAAGATCGACGATGAAATGGCGGATCTGCTTAGCCGTATTCCGGTGTCGGAACTGGTGCGTCTGGCACGCTGCAATCAGTTGCTGTGTCATTTTTCGCTACAGGACGCCGATCAACTGCATTCGCTGGTGCGGGCCAACAGTGACGACCGGATGCGACAGGTGCACGCGGCGATCCTGCTCGGCAGCAACGAGCGCCGCGCCGCCAACGATCGTCGTCAGAGCGAACGGCGTCAGGGTGAACGCCGCCAGGGCGATCGTCGCATTCACGACCAGGGGCCGCCCGACGGCGTCGAGCGCCGGGTCGAGGAACGCCGTCAAGACGAGCGTCGCGGCGCCGAGGATCGCCGCCAGGGTCCGCGACGTGCCGCCGATCGCGCAGAGGAAGGCGACACACGCAAAGAGCATCGGGGGGCCGATGGACGACACGGCTGATCGGTTCGGCTCGCCGATCGCGTAGGGGACGACATGACCGAAAAGAGCGTCATCGACGAAGGACGCCAGATCAGTCTGGCGATCGAAATGATCCAGCTCGGCGCACGGTTGCAGGTGCTGCAGACCGAAACAGGCATCAGCCGGCGCCGGCTGATCAATCTGTACAAGGAGATCCACGGCGAGTCGCCGCCCAAGGGCATGCTGCCGTTCTCGACCGACTGGTACGTGACCTGGCTGCCGAATATCCATTCGTCGTTGTTTTACAACGTCTACCTGTCGCTGGCGGCGCACCCGAACCGCGACCGCATGCAATCCGTAGTCAGCGCTTATCGTCTGTATCTGGATCAAGTGCCGCTCGGCGACGACGGCAAGCCGGTACTTGGTTTGACCCGCGCCTGGATGCTGGTGCGGTTCTTCGAAAGCGACATGATGACGCTATCGACCTGCCAGCGTTGTCATGGCAGCTTCGTCAATCATGCGCTGAGCCTGGACCGCGACTTCGTGTGCGGTATCTGCCAGCCGCCCTCCAGAGCCGGCAAGACACGCAAGAAGAAGGCTGCCGCCCGGATGACGCATTAGGGGTATTGCGTTTGGCCGGCGCACGGGGCATGCGCGCCGTCAAAGGTGGATCGGGCGGTCTCGATGCTATGGGCAGGCGGGGCTTGTTCCGCCGCCGGCGTTTGCCTGCAACGATGGGTCAATCGAGTCGCTCCGGCGCGTTTTCAAGCGGGCCCCGCATTCAAGTTCACCCCCGATCGGCCGTTAAACGCTCTACGCCATCATAGTCGTTCAACGCGGTCGTGCCGATCGCCAAGGGTTCTGCAAGTGCTTGTTGTCGCTGGCTATATCGTTGTCCTCATGTCCGTTTTGGGCGGCTATGTCCTGCTCGGCGGCTACATGGGCGTGCTCTATCAGCCGGCCGAGTTCATGATCATCTTCGGCGCCGGCATCGGCGCGTTCCTGGCCTCGACCAACGGCAAGGGCGTGTCCGCGATGATCCGCGTATTTCCCAAGCTGCTGCGCGGGCACCGCTACCGTAAGGCGACCTGCCTGGATTTGATGACGCTGCTCTACCTGCTTATGGCCAAGGCGCGTCAGCAGGGCATGATGGCGCTCGAGGCCGAAATCGAAAACCCGGCCGAGAGCGCGCTGTTCGCTAGCTACCCGACCCTGCTGGCCGATCCGATGATCATGAATTTCATCACCGATTATCTGCGCCTGATGATCAGCGGCAATATGGACGCGTTCGAGATCGAGGCCCTGATGGATCACGAGATCGAGACCTTCCAGCAAGAGGCCGAAGTGCCCGCGATCGGACTTTCGGCCATGGGCGACGCCCTGCCGGCGTTCGGCATCGTGGCGGCGGTCATGGGAGTGGTGCATGCGCTGGGTTCGGCGTCGCTGGAACCGGCGGGCGTCGGGCCGCTGGTCGCGCATGCCATGGTGGGCACGTTCCTCGGCATCCTGTTGGCCTACGGTTTCGTTTCGCCGCTGGCCTCCAGGGTGCGGACCCAGATCGACGACGTGGTCAAGATACTCCAAACCATCAAGGTCACGCTGCTGGCGCATCTGAACGGCTATGCGCCGCCGCTGGCGATCGAGTTCGGCCGTAAGGCGCTATTCTCGGCCGAGCGCCCGGCCTTTTCGGAACTGGAGAACCACGTGCGCGAAGTGCGTGCCGGGGGCGCCCGGGAGGACTCGTGAGCGACGATAACGCGCGCCGGCCGATCGTCATCCGGCGCAAGCGCCACCAGCGTCATGCGTCGCACGGCACCTGGAAAATCGCCTACGCCGATTTCATGACCGCGCTGATGGCGTTCTTTCTGGTCATGTGGCTGTTGTCGGGTTTGAGCGAGTCGGAACTCAAGAACGTCAGCGAGTATTTCCGTACGCCGCTCAAGGTCGCGCTGGTCGGCGGCGACCGGCCCTCGGCCAGCAACAGCGCCATCCCCGGCGGCGGCGACGACCGCGTGCATTCGGAAGGCGAGGTGGCGCTGACCACGCCGCGCGCGACCAACTACCATGACAACCGGCGCCTGGAACGCCTGCGCGCGCGGCTGCAGGCCCAGATCGAGCAGGACCCGAAGCTCAATCGCATGTCGTCCCAGATCAAGATCCAGATGGTGCCGGACGGGCTGCGCATCCAGATCTTCGATTCCAAGCGACGACCGATGTTCAAGATCGGCAGCGCCCGCCTCGAGCCCGATATCGAGCAGCTGATCGAGCGCATCGCGCCGATTCTGTCCACGGTGGACAACAAGATCACGCTCACCGGCCATACCGACGATCTGCCCTATGCCTCGGGCCCCGACGCTTACGGTAATTGGGAGCTGTCGGCCGACCGGGCCAACGCCGCGCGCCGCGCGCTGGTGGCCGGCGGCATGGCGCCGGACAAGCTGCTGCGCGTGATCGGTGCGGCCGATACCCAGCACATCCAGGGCGACCGGCCCGGTTCGCCGCTCAACCGCCGCATCAGCATTCTGGTGCTCAACGATCGCGCCCAGCGGCGCATCGAGACCTCGGGCCGCAGCATCGAGACCCGCACCGTGACCATCGGCTCGCGGCCTCTCTCGGCCTCGGCGTATGTTCCGGAGGACATGAATCTTGGCGCGATGCTGGGCTGGGTGCCTAAAGTTCCGCGCGTTCCGAACGATATATCAGGGTAGCCGGACGCGACGCCGGCCTTGGGCACAGCGCGACGAGAGCAACGAACGGCATGGACGTCAGCGATTTCTACGACACCTTTTTCGAGGAGGCGACCGAACTGCTCGAAGACATGGAGCGCCTGCTCATCGAGCTGGACACCAACGCCCCGGAGCGCGAGGCGCTGGACGCCATCTTTCGCGCGGCCCACTCGATCAAGGGCGGCGCCGGCACATTCGGCTTCGAAGCGCTACAGAACACCACGCACCGCATGGAGAATCTGCTCGATCGCGCCCGTAACGGCGAACTCGCGCTGGACCGGGCCGCGGTCGACATCCTGTTGGAGGCCGGCGACGTGCTCAAAGGTCAGGTCGAATCCTATCGCGAAGGGGTTGCGCCGGACGCCGAAGCCGCCGATCGCATCTGCCGCGTACTGCAACGGCTTGCCGAAGACGAGGCCGCGCCGGCGACGCCCGCGGCTGAGCCAGCCGCGCCGGCCGCCGCGACCGCAGGCGATCATGCCGAGCGCCGGCTCGATGTGTGTATCACGGGGCTGCGCCCCGGTGAGGCCGACGCGCTGGCCGGGGAGCTCGATCTGTTCGGCACGGTAGCCGACCGCCGCGACGACGCCGATACCCTGGCGCTGAAACTCGTCACCTCGGTTTCCGATGATGACATCATCGCCGTGCTTTGCTTCATCGTCGACGCTGGGCAGGTGCGAATCACGCCGGCCGCCGAAAGCGGCCCGAGCCGGCAGCGGCTGCGGCTCACGCTGACCGGCGTGGGCGACGCCGATCGGGCGGGGCTGATCGAGGAGGTCGATCTGCTGGGCGAACTGACCGGCGAGCGCGCCGACGGCGATACGCTCATACTCGACCTGATCAGCGAGCAGTCGATCGAAGACATCGCCGCCGTGCTCGCCTTTCGGCTCGATCCGGCCCAGATTGCGGTCGAGCCCGCGGGCCCGGATACCGATCAACCGGCTTCCGGCCCGGCGGCCGCGCCGGCGCCCGACGCGGCGACGGGCGATATCGAGCGGCCGAGCCCGGCCGGCGCCGGCAACGGAGCCGAACGCCGGCGCGAGAGCGGCAACGCCGAATCCACGTCGGTGCGCGTGCCGACCGACAAGATCGATCACATCATCAATCTGGTCGGCGAGCTCGTCATTACCCAGTCCATGCTCGAACGCGCGGCCGGTGAGCTGGACCGAGAGCGTGGCGAGGCTTTGTCCGAAGGCATGAGCCAACTCTCGCGCAACGCCCGCGATCTGCAGGAGGCGGTGATGTCGGTGCGCATGGTGCCGATGGATTTCGCCTTCAATCGCTTTCCGCGCCTGGTCCGCGATCTCAGCGCCAAGCTCGGTAAAGATGTGAATCTGGAAACCCGGGGCGGCGCGACCGAACTCGACAAGGGCCTGATCGAGCGCATCATGGACCCGATGACGCACCTGGTGCGCAACAGCCTCGACCACGGCATCGAGGACGGGCCGACGCGCATCGCGGCCGGCAAGCCCGCTACCGGGCAACTCACGCTTTCCGCCCATCACGAGGGGGGCAACGTCGTCATCGGCATCGGCGACGACGGCGCCGGGTTGTCGCGCGAGCGGATTCTTGCCAAGGCGAAGAGCAACGGCCTGGCCGTGTCCGACGACATGCCCGACGAGGATGTCTGGCAGCTCATCTTCGCCCCCGGCTTCTCGACCGCCGAGCAGGTCAGCGACGTGTCCGGCCGCGGCGTGGGAATGGACGTCGTTAAGCGCAATATCGCCCAGCTCGGCGGCCACGTCGACCTGCGCTCGCGGCACGGCGTGGGCACCACCGTGCGCGTGATCCTGCCGTTGACGCTGGCGATTATGGACGGCATGGCCGTACGCGCCGGCGGCGAGGTATTCATTCTTGCGCTGGGCGCCATTTTGGAGTCCATGCGCATCGACGAATCCGCGGTGCGCGCGGTGACCGCCGGTAATCATGTGGTCGAGGTGCGCGGCGAATATCTGCCGCTGGTCGAACTGCATAGCGTGTTCGGCATCACCGATGCCGAGAGCCGTCTGGACCACGGCATCGTCGTGGTTGTGACCAGTGAATCCAGGCGCTTTGCCTTGTTCGTGGATGAGCTGATCGGCCAGCAGCAGGTCGTGGTCAAGAACCTCGAAACCCATTTCCGTAAGGTCGCCGGTGTGTCGGCGGCCACCATCCTCGGCGACGGCAGCGTCGCGCTCATCCTCGATGCCGCGGCGCTGTCGAAAATGGCCGCCCCCCGGCATCGAGGCCGGGCCGCGCCCGCCGCCCGTACCGTGCCCGCAGAGAGCGTCAGCCATGAATGACACGATTGTCGCAACCGACACCGATCAGCGCGAAGTCCTGGTTTTCAACCTGGGCGGCGAGGAATACGCCGTGGATATCCTCAAGGTGCAGGAGATCCGCGGCTATGCCAACGTGACCCGGATCGCCAACGTGCCCGAGTTCATCAAGGGCGTGACCAACCTGCGCGGCGAGATCGTGCCGATCGTGGATCTGCGTCTGAAGTTCGCGTTGGGCACGGCCGACTACACCGAACAAACGGTCGTGATCGTGCTCAACATCGGCGAGCGCGTGGTCGGCGTGGTGGTCGATTCGGTCTCCGACGTGATCGGTCTGTCGGCCAAACAGATCAAACCGGCGCCGGAATTCGGCGCCCAGATGAACACGGCTTATCTGGAGGGCCTGGCCAGCGTCGACGAGCGCATGCTCATCCTGATCGACGTGGAGGCGATGATGACCAGCCGCGAGATGGCGCTGGTGGACTCACTCGATGCAGCCACGGCCTGACCGTGCCCGTATCTTGAACCCGATCGGAGCCGAAGGCGTGTCAGCCATTCTCGAACCTTGCGAACCCGTGATCATGGCACCGCCGGTGCGGGATCTGGTTTTCGAAGATGCCGACTTTGCGCGGCTGCGGCGCCTGATCGGCGAACGCGCCGGAATCGCGTTGTCCGAACGCAAGCGCGAGATGGCCTACAGCCGGCTCGCCAAACGCGTGCGGCTGGCCGGCGTGCGACGTTTCGCCGATTATCTCGATCCACTGGAGGCCGACGCGGCGCATCCCGAGTGGGAGCATTTCACCAACGCGTTGACCACCAATCTCACCTCGTTCTTCCGTGAGAGCCATCATTTTCCGCTGCTGGCCGAGCATGTGGCCCACCGCCCCGGGCCGATCTCGGTCTGGTGCTGCGCCGCATCGACCGGCGAGGAGCCCTGGTCGATCGCCATCACCCTGGCCGAAGCGCTGGGGCCCGCCGCCGAACGCGCCGAAATCGTGGCCACCGATATCGATACCCGGGCCTTGACCGACGCCCGCGCCGCCATCTATCCCCTGGCGGCGGTCGAAAAGCTCAGCGAGGCTCGGCGCAAGCAGTTCTTTCTCCGCGGCACCGGCGCGCGCGCCGGATTGGCGCGCGTGGCGCCGGCCTTGCGTTCGCGGGTGCGCTTCGCGCCGCTCAACCTGGCGGCCGAGCGTTGGCCGGTCGACGGTCCATTCGACGCCATCTTCTGTCGCAACCTGATGATATATTTCGACAAGACCACCCAGCAGCGGGTGCTGCATCGCTTTGCCGGGCTGATCAAGCCCGACGGGCTATTGTTCGCCGGCCACTCCGAGAACTTCAGCTATTTCGACAATCCCTTCGTGCTGCGCAGCCAGACCGTCTATCAGCTTCGCGGAGGCCGGAGATGAGCGCGGTGGTCGCCGCGGCCCGGTGGTGCGCCGATCCAGCGTTCGCCAGCCGTCGCTATGTCGATATGCATGGCGAAGTGCACATCAAGATCCTGCCCAAGGAATACTACGTCACCGATCAGCCCTTCTTGCTGACCACGGTGCTGGGTTCCTGCGTGGCGGCCTGCCTGCGTGACGCGGCGGCCGGCGTCGCCGGGATGAACCATTTCATGTTGCCGGAACTGGCCGGCGCCGAGACTTGGCGCGGCCAGAGCATGACGTACGGCGGCTATGCGATGAACCGGCTGATCGAGGCGCTGCTCGCCCATGGCGCGCGCCGTGAGCGGCTCGAGGCCAAGGTCTTCGGCGGCGCCAACGTGCTGGCCGATATGCGGATCGCCCGCATCGGCGAGGCGAACGCGGCCTTCGTGCATGATGATCTCGCGCGCCGGCGTATTCCGATCGTGGCCGAGGATCTGGGCGGCGGCTGGCCGCGCCAACTCCAGTACGCCGCCGGCACCGGACGGGCGCGCGTGCGGCGCCTGCGTGTGGTCGAATCCGCGCTGGCCGAGCGCGAGCGCCGACTGGCCGCAACCGTTACACCGGGCGCGCCGGTGGTGGCGGGCGGTTTAGCATGAACGCGCCGATCAAGGTGCTGGCGGTCGACGACTCGGCGCTGATGCGCCAGTTGCTTACCGCTATTGTTGATGCCACCCCGGATATGGAAATGGTCGCGACCGCGCCCGATCCCTATATCGCGCGCGAGTTGATCAAGCGGCACGACCCGGACGTGCTCACGCTCGATGTCGAGATGCCGCGCATGGATGGCCTGGATTTCCTGGAAAAGCTCATGCGGTTGCGGCCGATGCCGGTCGTGATGGTCTCGTCGCTGACCGAGCGCGGCTCCCAGATCACGCTTGCCGCGCTGGAATTGGGGGCGGTGGATTTCGTAGCCAAACCCAAGGTCAATATCCGCGACGGGCTGGCCGGCTCGGCCGCCGACATCATCTGCAAGCTACGCGTGGCCGCGCGCGCCCGCCCGCGGGCGCGCTCATCCGGCGCGGTCGCGCGCTTGAGCGCGCCCGCGATTTCCAGCGAGAAGCTGATCGCGGTCGGTGCTTCCACCGGCGGCACCGAGGCGCTGCGCCGGCTTCTCGAACCGATGCCGGCCAACGCGCCGGCCATTTTGATCACCCAACACATGCCGGCCGGATTCACGACTTCGTTTGCCCGGCGGCTGGATTCGCTGTGCGCGCTCGCCGTCGCCGAAGGGTGCCACGGCGAGCGCGTGCTGCCCGGTCACGCCTATCTCGCGCCGGGCGGTGAGACGCACATGCGGCTGGCGCGCAGCGGCGCCAATTACACCATCGCGTTGGAAGCCAGCCCGCCGGTCAATCGGCATCGGCCGTCGGTGGACGTGCTGTTCCATTCGGTTGCGGCGAGCGCCGGCGCCAACGCCGTGGGTGTGCTGCTCACCGGAATGGGCGCGGACGGCGCCGACGGCATGGTCGCCATGCGCGCCGCCGGGGCGGCGACCATCGCCCAGGACCGGGCCACATCGGTGGTTTACGGCATGCCGGCCGAGGCCGTGGACCGGGGCGGCGCGACTTACCAGCTGCCGCTCGACGAAATCGGGGCGAAGGCATTGGCATTGGTGGCCGAATCCGGCAGCGCCATGCGGATTTGAGCCCTGCCGGTCCTAACGACGAACAACCGCTTATTCGAAGGAGATATTCATGGCCGATGCCGATCTGCAATTCCTGGTGGTCGACGATTTTTCGACCATGCGGCGCATCGTGCGCAACCTGCTCAAGGAATTGGGCTACCAGAACATCGAGGAAGCCGAGGATGGGGCCGAGGCGCTGAACAAGCTGGCGGGCGGTCAGATCCAGTTCGTGATTTCAGACTGGAACATGCCCAATCTCAACGGCTTGGACATGCTCAAGAAGATTCGGTCCGATGATGGGCTCAAGCATCTGCCGGTGCTGATGGTGACCGCCGAGGCGAAGAAGGAGAATATCGTCGCCGCCGCCCAGGCCGGGGCCAGCGGCTACGTGGTCAAGCCGTTTACGGCGGCTACGCTCGAAGAGAAGATGAACAAAATCTTCGAAAAGCTCGGCATGTAGACAACGGCGCCAAGGGGAAGCCATGAGCAAACATCAAAGCCCGGGCGCGGGCCCGGACAATAGCGGCGAACTCATCGACCGCATCGGTCAGCTGACACGGGCACTGCACGAAAGCATGCGCGAGCTGGGTCTGGACAAGGAAGTCGAAAAAGCGGCCGAGGCCATTCCCGACGCACGCGATCGTCTGACCTTTATCGCAGAAACGACCGAGGCCGCGGCCGAGCGGGCGCTGTCGGCGATCGAAGTGGCCCAGCCATTGCAGGAACGCCTGGCCCGCGATGCACAGTCGCTATCCGCGCGTTGGGACACGTGGTTCGACTCGCCCCTCGATCTGGCCGACGCGCGCGCGCTGGTCGCCGATACGCGCGCATATCTCGGCGAGCTGCCCGAGCACACCCGCGCGACGAATGCGCAGTTGCACGAGATCATGATGGCGCAGGACTTTCAGGATTTGACCGGCCAGGTCGTGGGCAAGCTGATCGGCGTGATCCGGCGGATCGAGAGCCAACTGGTCGAAGTGCTGGTCGCGCACATGCCCGAGGCGGCCGATTATCGCGAGCGGCGCGAGGCCGAGGGCGAGGGTGCGTTGCTCAACGGGCCGCAGATCAATGCCGCCGGCAAGCCCGATGTGGTTACCGACCAGGCCCAGGTGGACGATCTGCTCGAGGAATTGGGGTTCTAAGAGCCGGCGGCGCCCCGTATCGGTCGATAAGCGGGCATTAGCGCGCGTAATTCGGTGCCTGCCCGTGGCGGCAAGCTCCGCATAATCGCCTGGGTCAACGGGGGCACCGGGCGATGGCCGAGGATAGCGACGAGGAAAAAACCGAAGACCCGACCCCGCAACGCCTGGAAAAGGCGCGCGAGGAAGGGCAGGTCGCGCGTTCGCGCGAGCTGACCACATTCCTGTTGCTGGCCACCGCTATCGCCAGCTTGTGGCTGACTTCGGGCTGGTTCGTGGATGCGGTGCTCACGGTCGGGCGGACCGGTTTCGGCTTCGACCCCGGGGTCGCCCACGACTCGTCCCGGATGATGTCGCATATTGTCGGTCAGGTGTTTACGGTGGCCGGCGGGATCGCGCCGCTATTCGTCGTGCTGTTGGCGATGGCGCTGGTCGCGCCCAATCTGCTGGGCGGCCTGCTGATCTCGTCCAAGTCGCTGAAGCTCGACGTGAACCGGCTCAACGCGATCAAGGGGCTCGGCCGCGTGTTTTCCGCCAATGCGGCCGCCGAGTTGGTCAAGGCGATCGCCAAGTCGGTGTTGATCGGCTCGGTGGCCGCCGGTTTTATCTACGCCCATATCGGCGAACTGCTCGGCCTGGCCGGTGAGGGCATCCACCAGGCCGTGGCGCATGCCCTGCGGCTGGTGTTCTTTTGCTGTGCGCTGATGGTGCTGGTGTTTGTGGTCGTGGTGGCGATCGACGTGCCGTTCCAAATCTGGAGCCACCACAAAAAGCTGCGCATGAGCCGTAAGGAGATCAAGGACGAGCACAAGGAGAACGAGGGCGATCCGCAGATCAAGGCGCGCATCCGCGAGCAACAGCAGCGCATGGCCCGTAGCCGCATGATGGCGGCCGTGCCCGAGGCCGACGTGGTGGTTACCAATCCCAGCCATTATGCGGTCGCGCTGGCCTACGAGGGCGAGCGCATGGCCGCGCCCCGGGTCGTGGCCAAGGGCGCGGGCGAGGTCGCCGCCCGTATCCGCGAGCTGGCCGCCGAGCATCGCGTGCCGCGGCTCGCCGCGCCGCCGCTGGCCCGCGCGCTGTATCGTCATGCCGATCTGAACGCCGAGATTCCCGCCGCGCTGTACACCGCGGTGGCCGAAGTGCTGGCCTGGGTCTATCAACTCGACCGGGCGCGCCGCGACGGGGCCGCCGCACCTAAGACACCGCGCGATATCGAGGTGCCGTCGGAACTGGCGGTGCCCGCGCAACAGGATACGACGACATGAATACGCTGACCGCCTGGCTCGGCCGTACCGGGCTGGATCACGCCGGCCACTACAAGATGCTGGCCGGCCCGCTGCTGATCCTCATGATCATGGCGATGATGATCCTGCCGCTGCCGCCGTTCGTGCTGGATGTGCTGTTCACGTTCAACATCGCGCTGTCGGTGATGGTGCTGCTGGTCTCCATGTTCACCACCAAGCCGCTGGATTTCGCGGCGTTCCCGGCGGTGCTGCTGTTCGCCACGCTGTTGCGGCTGTCGCTCAACGTGGCCTCGACCCGGGTGGTGCTGATGCACGGCCACGAAGGCACGGGCGCGGCCGGCCAAGTGATCGAGTCGTTCGGTGAATTCCTGGTCGGCGGCAATCTGGCGGTGGGGCTGATCGTGTTCCTGATTTTGATCGTGATCAACTTCATGGTGATCACCAAGGGCGCCGGGCGTATCGCCGAGGTCGGCGCGCGTTTCACGCTGGACGCGCTGCCCGGCAAGCAGATGGCGATCGACGCCGATCTCAATGCCGGCCTGATCAACGAAGAGACCGCGCGCAACCGGCGCGAGGAAACCGCCATGGAGGCGGATTTCTACGGTTCGATGGACGGCGCCAGCAAATTCGTGCGCGGCGACGCGATCGCCGGCATCCTGATCATGGGCATCAATCTGATCGGCGGGCTGATCGTGGGCATCGCCCAGCACGGCATGAGCATGTCCGACGCGGCCAAGACTTATACCATCCTCACCATCGGCGACGGTCTGGTCGCGCAGGTGCCGGCACTGGTCATCTCCACCGCGGCCGGCGTCACGGTCTCGCGCGTGGCCAGCGAGCAGGACGTCGGCCAGCAGCTTATCGGCCAGTTGTTCGACAATCCCAAGGTCATGTTTCTGGCCGCCGGCGTGCTCGGCCTGCTCGGGCTGGTGCCGGGCATGCCCAACGCGGTGTTTCTGTTGTTCACCGCCATACTCGGCGGACTGGGCTGGTGGCTGTATCGCGAGGCCGCCGCGCGCGAGGTCGAGACGGCCGGCGCCGCGCCGGTCGAACGGGTCAGCGCCGAGCCCGAGGAGGCGAGCTGGGACGATGTCCAACTCATCGATCCGCTCGGCCTGGAAGTGGGTTATCGCCTGATCGGGCTGGTGGATGCCGCCCAGGACGGCGAACTGTTGCGCCGGATCAAGGGCGTGCGCAAGAAATTCGCCGGCGAGATGGGTTTCCTGCCGCCGGTGGTGCATATCCGCGACAACCTCGAGTTTCCGCCGCACGACTATCGGGTAACGCTCAACGGTGTCGAGATCGGGCGCGGCGAGGCCTTTATCGGCCAGTATCTCGCCATCGATCCGGGCGGTGCGGTCGGCACGGTCGAGGGCCGCGCCGGCCAGGACCCGGCGTTCGGTCTGCCGGCGACCTGGATCGAGGCGAGCAAGCGCGACGACGCCGAGGCACGCGGCTACACGGTCGTCGATGCCGCCACCGTGATCGCCACCCATATCAACCATCTGCTGACCACCCATGCCGCGTCCATGCTCGGCCGCACCGAGGTGAGCCAGTTGCTAGAGCGGGTGAAAAAGGATTATCCGGATCTGGTCGACGAAATCGTGCCCCAGCCGATCACGCTGGCCACGCTGACCGCGATCCTCGGCAATCTGCTGTCCGAACAGGTATCGATCCGCGACATGCGCCGGATTCTAGACACCCTGGCCGTGCACGGCGCGCATACCACCGACAGCGAAGAACTGACCGCCGCGGTACGCGTAGCGCTGGGCGCGGCGATCGTCGAATCCTGGTTCGGGGCGGCCAAGCAGATCGATGTGATCGGGCTCGACGGCCGGCTCGAACAGATGCTGACGCAGGCGCTGGCCAACGGCGGCGGGATGGAGCCCGGTCTGGCCCAAACGTTGATCGAGCAAGCTCAGCAAGCCGCGCGTGCGCAGGCCGATCGCGGGCTATCCCCGGTGCTGGTGGTCAAACATGATCTGCGGCCGCTGCTGGCGCGGTTTCTGCGCCGCAGCATCGATTCGCTGGTGGTGCTTTCGCAGAGCGAAATTCCCGACGACCGCCAGCTGCGCGTGGCGCGGCTGATCGGACAGAACGGATGAGACGCGGCGCGGCGCCTGTCTCGGCCCTCGTCTTGGCCCATGTTTTGGCCTTGGGGCTGGTCGGTGTGGCGGTCGAGGCGGCGGCGGCCGGCAGTTGGGTGGCGGATGCATCGCTGCCGGTCGTCCGGCAGCGCGGGCGGCGCTATGTTTCACCAAAACTCGCGCCGCGGCCGACCACGCCCACCGCCGGGCACGGCATCACGCGCGTGCACTGGCGCTACGGCTATAATCGGCCGGGCGATCCGCACAGAATGGCCCGCCTGTGCGCGGCCGGACGCTGCGTCGATGCGACGCGCGCGCGGGGCTGGTCCGATGCTTTTGCCGGGTTGCCCGTAACCACGCCGTTTCGTCTCGTGCTGCGGATGCCGGGCACCGGGCGCGTTACACCGGTGCTGCGCGGCGGGCACGTTCAACTGGTGGTGGATTTCGAATAGATTATATCAATCTTCATGAAGCCAGAATTCGTCCGCAAATGAACGCCAATAAACGCGAATGAAAGCGAGAAAAGCGCATACGCATGTCTTATTTGCGTGCATTTGCGTTATTTGCGGACTGTTTTGACCGGTAGGCCATTGCTTTTGCAGGTTGGTATTAGGGTGCCGGCGGCGTTCAGGCGCCGCCGCGCAGCCGGCCCGTGCCGGGTACCGAACGGTGCTGGCCGTCGGCGGCGTAGAGCGAGGTCGAGGCGTTGCGGCGCAGAAAGTTCAGCCGTGCCTCGGTATGCGAGAGCCGGGTATCGATCGCCACGCCGTTGATGGCGTTTTGATTGCGCGCCTGGGCGATGCGCGCGCTGAAGCGGGCCCAGAGTTCGCCGCAGCCCAGCGTTTGGGCGAGTTCGGCATCGGTTGCGCCGGAACCGGCGCGCGCGGCGTCGGCCAGCGCGCGCCGTTCGCGCTCCAGCACCTCCAGCGCTTCGGCATGCTGCGCCTTGGCCTCGGTAACCTCGGCCAGGGCGGCATGCGCTACCGGATGCGTGGCCAGCACGTCGCGTTCGCGCAGCAGTACATCCACGAAAGCCTGCACGGCCGCGTCCTGACGGGCCAGATGATCGGCGTATGCGGCGGCGTCGTTCATTTAATTCACCAATACCCCGCGGCTTACCGCGGGCACCTTAATAATAGGGTTTCCAAAGGGGAGAGACGTTAGCTCTCCTCTTTGGTCGACCGCGCGGTCGAAAGATATTTGATTAATCGCTGTCGCCGGCGAGTTCGCGCGCGCTGGCGATGATGCCGTCGGCGATGCGCCCGGTATCGAAGGTCAGCGTACCGTCGGCGATGCCTTGACGGATCTCGGCGACGCGTACGGTATCGATGTCCTGGCTGGCATCGCTCGTGTCGAGCCGGCTCAGCCGGGTCGATTCGGCGCCGGCGGCCGGTTGTCCGGAGCGCGCGGCATCCGGGCGCCGAACGCTCGAGGTCGATTCGGTACTCTGACCGGTGCTAACGCGATGAATACTGTTGTTGCGAGTCGGGTCTATGGGCACGGCGGTTTCCTCGGCCGCAAGGCCAGTCGGTATGTGACTGGTGATGATAACGGCTGCGTGGAACGAGACTTTAGGGCCTGTTGCCGCTTCATACGACGCCGCGCCGGCGGCCATTTTGTCGCAAGACAAGGCGCAGCGGGCGTACGGTAGTCATTCTACCGTAGCGCGCTGCAACGCAGGATTGCGCCAAAATGGCCCCGGCCCTTCGGGTTGCGGCCCCAAATCGCGCCATCCGGCGTTGCAGAGCTTGACCGCAGAATGACTGCGGCCGGCGCTCTGCGTCTTGGCTGACACGATTTGGGGTCGCAACGCGGGGCCGTATGAAACGGCAACAGGCCCTGATCCAAGCTCGAATCGATGTCGCTCAGAGGGTGTTTACAAAACGTAGCGAGCGCCGCCAGTTTGGACACGCCCGGAGTGTAGAAAGCGCAGCGTATAAATAATACGTGAGCATTTTGAGCGCCGGACGGGGCCGAAATGGCAAGCGCAGTAGTTTTGTAGGCACCCTCTCAAGGCGAAACGAGGACTACGCCGGGCCCGTTCGGCGTGCCCGAGACGACCGTGCCGTTCGAAGTGCGTACGCGAACGTGGCCGCCCGCGGCGGCGTTGTCCAGCGCCTCGCCGTGCGTGCTGATCGAAAAGCCCGGGCCCTTGGAGACGACCTTCACGCTTTCGCCGCGCGAGATCACGTCGGGGGCTTCGAGCATATTCGACACGATGGTCTGCGACTCGCTGATCCGCCGACGGGCCTGCTGGCCGACGATGGCGTTCTCGCCGCCGGGCAGGCGATCGAGATTGCGGGTGATGTCACCCGCGCGCGCATCCAGATCGCCCGCGGTCAGGGTTTCGCCCGAGTTGATGTCGTGATTGGCCACATAATAGCGCCCGTAGACGCGCACGTCGGCCTGCAGGTAGCGCGTCGCGGGTGAATCGCCCGGGCAGCGCACGCCCACGGTGATCCGGCCGGTCGTGCGGGGCGCGCGTCCGGGCAGAAAAGGCCGCGGATCGTGGCAGGCCGGCATGCGCGTGGTGGGCGTGTTCACGGTCACGCTGATGTGATCGCCGACGCCGGCGTTTTCCGCGCGCAGAAAATCCCGCACCTGCGCCGATAGCGCGTCGCCGCCTGCCTGGGCGGTTAAACAGACGCACAGGCCCAGGACCAGGGCCGCAAGCCCGGCGCCCGTTCGCGCGTGTGCGTTACCACGTTTGATCGACATGACGGGAGTCTAGGGCGTTGCGCCGGGGCGGCCATTGCCGAATTAGCGCGCAAACCGGGGGGCTTATCGCGCGATTGACACGCGGCGGGAGCACTTACAGTAAACCCCGTCGTACGCATGAGGGGCACGCGATGATCGACCGTCTCACCGAGTCGCTGAATTTCTACAGCCAGGCGCTGAACCTGCGCGCCGAGCGCCAGAAGGTTCTGGCCTCGAATATCGCCAACAGCGACACGCCGGGCTACAAGGCACGCGATTTCGATTTCGCTTCGGCGCTGCACGCCGCGGTCGATGGCCAGCACGCGGCGACCCAGGGTGGTCTCCAGGGCGGTCTGCCGCTGGCGACCACCGAGCCCGGGCATATCGCCGGGCGCGGCCCGGCATCGCCGGCCGCCGGCGGCATCGATCTCGCCTATCGCAACCCGATGCAGCCGAGCCTGGACGGCAACACGGTCGACATGAACGTCGAGCGCGTCCAGTTCATGGACAACGCGGTGCACTACCGCGCCGACCTGCAGATTCTCGGCAGCCAGATCAAGGGCCTGAAGTCGGCGATGGAGCCGCCGCGCTGATCGCATCGGCCAATCGACCAGCCACCGAAGGGGGATTACATGGCAGTCAACAGCATTTTCGGCATCGCCGGTTCGGCGCTGACCGCGCAGTCCGCGCGGATGAACGTCGCCGCCAGCAACATGGCCAATGCCAACAGCGTGGCCGGGCCGGACGGCCAGCCGTATCGCGGCAAGGAAGTTCAGTTTCAGCTGCTCGCCGCGCCGGGCTCCGAGATCGGCGGCGTGGCGGTCACGGGCGTGACCGAGAATCCGGCGCCGTTTCGTCGGGAATACCGCCCGGACAGCCCGCTGGCCGATGACCAGGGCTACGTGAAGATGCCCAACGTCAATCCGACCGACGAGATGGTCAACATGATCTCGGCGGCGCGTTCCTATGAAGCGAACATCAACGTGCTCAACACCGCCAAGAATCTAGCGTTGCGCACGCTGACGCTCGGCGAATAAGAGACTTTAGGTCATGGTAACCGCTTCCTCGAATTCCGTTTCCGCCCAGGCCAAAGTTCAGGCCAAAGTTCAGGCCAATGCCCAGAACTCGGGCGCGGCCGTCGGCCGAACCCAGCAGTTGAGCGAGCGTTTTCTGACCCTGCTGGTCGCGCAGATGAAGAATCAGAGCCCGCTCAATCCGACCGACAATTCGCAGATCACCTCGCAGATCGCACAGATCAACACGGTGGCCGGGATCAACGATCTCAACGCCACGTTGAGTCAGATCACCGGCCAGATCGACACCTCGCAACAACTGGCGGCCAGCGCGCTTATCGGACACAAGGTGCTGGTGCCCGGCCGCGCGGTGAAAGTCGGCGACGACGGCACCGCCACCCCGTTCGGCGTCGACTTGCCGGCGGATGCCGCCAAGATGAGCATCACGATCACCGACGATGCCGGCAACGTGGTGCACAAGTCCGAATACAAAAATCAGCCCGCCGGCGTGCAGTCGTTCGCCTGGGACGGCCACGACGCCAGCGATGTTCAGGTCGATGCCGGCAAATACCAGGTCAATATCTCGGCCACCGATGCCGAGGGCAACAGCATCGATGCGCGGGTCCTGACCACCGGCTATGTCGACGGCGTGGTCGCCGGCGGTTCAGGGCCGCAGCTCGATCTCGGGCCGGGCGGTCTGGTCGATTTGGACAACGTTTATCAAATTTTGTAAAGGAATTTTATAAATCCGGCGTGAAAAGCGGTCCGAAACGGCCGTTGTTCGCGCCATTGAAAACCACGGACGCGCCGGATACTAAAGCGGTCCGAGTCATACTACGAGGGGTGGAGAAATGGGTTTTACACAGGGAGTCAGCGGCCTGAAGGCCGCCGCGGCCGATCTCGACAACATCGGCAACAATATCGCCAATTCGCAGACCATCGGTTATAAGTCGGCGAGCACGCAGTTCGCCGATATCTATGCCAGCGCGCGCACCGGCCTGGGCGTATCGGTGGCCGGCACGACGCAGGATTTTTCCACCGGCTCGTTGAACAACACCGGCCGCGATCTGGATGTGGCGATCGACGGCGGCGGCTTCTTCCGCCTGGCAGACAACGGCGTCACCGAGTACTCGCGCGACGGCCAGTTCCAGCAGACCAAGAGCGGCACCCTGGCCAACAGCAGCGGCGCGCTGCTAACCGGCTATAACGTCTCCAACTTCAACGATCCGAACGCGGCCGCGACGGTCAACGCCGGCGGCACGCCGCAGGTGATCCAACTGCCGGCTGAAGGATTGAGCGCGCGGGCGACTCGGCAGGCGTCGCTGGCCGCCGCACTGGACGCCGGTTCCTCGATCAAGTCGGGTAATGACTTCAATGTCAACGACGCGAGCACTTACGATTGGTCGACCCCCAACACGGTCTACGACTCGCTCGGCAACGCCCATAGCGTGAATATGTATTTCACCAAGACCGGCGAAAATCAGTGGCAGGTCAATGGCGAGATGCCGCTGGGCTCGGAGGCCAACGTGGCCACTTCGCTCGGCGAGACCCCGCCCAACGGCGGCTTCAGTCTGAATCTGGCCGACTTCGCCGATGCCGACGGCAATATGCCGAACCAGGCCGCCAGCGGCACATACACCTACACCGCGAACGGTACCACCTATACCGCCCGCGTCACCGGGGCGAGCGACGATGACGGCGACGGCACGTTCACCGGCGGCAGCGTCAGCTATACCCAGGGCCTGCCCGAAACCACGCTGAATTTCGACAGCTCGGGTAATCTCGTAACCGCGACCACGGCGAATAAGCCCGATAATCTCAGCAATTCCCAGGTCGCCTACACGCTCAACGCCCAAAACGGTTCCGCGCCGATCACTTTCGACTTCGATTTCGCCGGCTCGACCCAGACCGCGCAGTCGTTCTCGGCCGGCAACCCGTCCCAGGACGGCTATGCCTCGGGCGCGCTGACCGGCATCACCATTCAGGACAACGGCATGGTCACCGGCAGCTACGACAACGGCCAGACGTTGAACCTGGCCCAGATCGCGCTGGCGAGCTTCCGCAACGAAAACGGCCTGCAGCCGGTTAGCGGCAACGCCTGGATCGAAACCGCCGTGTCCGGCCAGCCGGCGCTGGGCACGGCCGGCAGTGGGCAGTTCGGCGATCTGCGCGGCGGCACGCTGGAAGCATCCAACGTCAATCTGTCGCAGGAGCTGGTCGACATGATCGTGTCGCAGCGCACCTACCAAGCCAACGCCCAGACCATCAAGACCCAGGACCAGATCCTGCAGACCGCGGTCAACCTGCGTTGATCAAGGCCGTTGCATTATTAAGCCGGCATCAAAATAGATGAACGACCATCGGCTTAATAAAGCGGACCGCGCAAGCGGGCCGCCGCGGCGTCAAGCCGCGAAGCCTTGTCAAATCCAGGCCGGACATGCGCCGGCCTGGATTTGGCGAGGCGTTGA
>NZ_DASSKM010000052.1:0-8240 GCF_035690525.1 Salinisphaera sp. | reverse complement strand
TCCAGCCCGGCCCGGCCGTGTTCGTAGCCGACCCCGCTTTGCCGGCGGCCGCCGTACGGCGCATTGATGATGCCGGCGTCCACGCAGTTCATCGCCACGCTGCCGAACGACAGCCCCCGCGACAACTGATAGACCTCCTTGAGATCGATCGCATAGGCGTAAGCCGCCAGGCCATACGGCGAATCATTGACGTGTTCGATCACAGCCTCCAGATCGTCGAAGGCGCTCACGCCCAGCACCGGGCCGAAGGTCTCGTCGTGCATGACGCGCATATGCGAATCGCAGTCGGCGAGCACCGTGGGCTGATAGAACAATCCGCCCAGCCCCTCGGGCGCCCGTGCGCCGCAAATCAGACGCGCCCCCCGGTCGAGCGCATCCTTGACGTGGGCCTCTACCTTCGCGAGACCGTCCGCGTTGGTCATCGGGCCCAAATCGACGCTGGGGTCCGCCAGGCCGTCGCCGATGCGAAGGCGGCCGGTGGTTTCGGCCACTCGCTTTAAAAATTCATCGTAAAGCGAACGGTGAACATAGGCCCGATTGATGGCGATACATATCTGGCCCATGTTGCGGAAACTGCGGCGTACCGCGCCGGCTACCGCCGCATCGAGATCGGCGCTGGCGGCGACCACCAACGGGCAGTTGCCCCCAAGCTCCAGCGAGACCGACTTGATCCGGCCCATCGTTTCGTAGATGCGCAGGCCGGTGGCATGCGAACCGGTGAAGGCGATCTTGTCGATCGCCGGATGCCGCACCAGTTGGCCGCCAACCTCGCCGGCGCCCTGAACGAGATTGACCACACCCTTGGGCAGATCGGCCTCGTCGACGGCGCGCATAATCTCGATTGCGGTGAGCGGCGTGTACTCCGACGGCTTGATGACCAGCGTACAACCCGCCGCCAGCGCCGCTCCCAGTTTCCAGCCGATCAGCTCGGCCGGATAATTCCAGGGCGTGATGGCGGCCGCAACGCCGATCGGCTCGTGCTCGACCTGGCTCTGAAATCCCTCGTCCTCGTTCGGGATAATCCGGCCGCATATGCGTACCGCCTCACCGGCATAGTAGCGCAGGGTCTTGACCAGCTTGCCGACCTCGCCTTCGGCCTCGGGTAACGGCTTGCCCTGTTCGCGCGTCATCGCCGCCGCGATGGTCGATAGCCGCGTTTCGATTCCATCCGCGATCTCTTGCAGATATTTCGCGCGCTTATGCGGGTTGACATGCCGCCAGGTCTTGAATGCGGCGGCAGCCGACCGGACGGCCGCGTCGATATCGTCGAAAGACGACTCGGAAAAACCGGCGATCCGTTCGCCGGTCGCCGGGTTGAAAACCTCCAGCCGACGCGCGGCGCATCCGGAGTTCCAGGCGCCGTCGATATACTGGGTGTGCTGTTGTCTGTGGCTCATGGCGATAACGATTGCAAAGGGCTAAGAGAGTGTTTACAAAACGTAGCGAGCGCCGTCAGTTTGGACACGCCCGGAGCGCAGAAAGCGCAGCGTATGGATAATACGTGAGCATTTCGAGCACCGGACGGGGCCGAAATGGCAAGCGCGGTAGTTTTGTAAACACTCTCTAAACGACCGGACAACGCAGCGGCTCATCCGCCAGGGCGCGTTCGGCCTCTTCCGCGGCCAGACGCTGCAGGTTGTCGAGCGACCGCTCGGAATAAAAAGCGGCGTGCGGGGTCAGAATGACGTTGGGCAGGCGACGCAACGGGGAGTCCTTAGCCAGCGGCTCGGGATCGAAGACATCGAGCGCCGCGCCGCCGATCGCACCGCGTTCCAGCCCGGCGGCCATCGCCTCCTCATCGATCAGGCCGCCGCGGGCCGTGTTCACGACCATGCATCCGGGTCGCAGATGATCGATGAATGCGGCATTCACGACATGCCGGGTCTCGTCCGTGAGTGGCATATGCAGCGATAGACCATCGACCCGGCCGAGCATGTCTTCCAGCGCCAAGAGCTCGACTCCGGCGGCAGCCAGCGTCGCGGTGTCCGCGTACGGGTCCGCGGCCAGTATCGTCATTCCGAAGGCCTGTAGCCGGCGAGCCACAGCAACGCCGATGCGTCCCGCGCCCAGCAGGCCGATGGTCGTGTCCATGAAACCCTTGATCGGCCGCCCGACCTGAATCGGGGTCCATCCGTTGTCGCGGATCTCGCGGTCGAAGACCGGCAATTTGCGCAGCAACGCCACCATCGCCGTGGCTGCATGATCGGCCACGGTATCGACCCCGTAATCCGGCACATTGGCGACCCGAATCCCGAGTTGCCGCGCGGCCTCGATATCGACATTGTCGAACCCGATCCCATAGCGGATGATCACGGCGCCCGGCGGCATCTCTTGGAGCACTTCCCGCGTGATCGGCGCGAAATTCACGAACGCGATCCGGGCGTCGCGCACGGCCGCCTGGGTGCTGGCCACGTCGGCGCACTGATGGTGCGCGAATTCGGCGCCGAATTTATCGGCAACGGCCCGTTCGTACTCCACAGCACCGAACGCTTCGTCGGTAACAACGACTTTCAAGCTCATGACAACCTCGCTATAACCGGGCCAGGCCGCGTGCGGCCAAATTGGCGAACAGCGCCCGTGCGCCGAAAGTCCAGGGCGCAATGTCGCCGCAGTGCCGGACCACGTTCTCTAGCGTGCCGATCCGGGGCGAGGAAATCCGTACCGTATCGCCGACCGCGTGCGTGAACCCTTGGCCCGGTTCGCCGCGATCCGCGGTCGGCGCGAACAGCGTGCCCAGAAACAGCATCAAGCCGTCGGGATACTGATGATTCGGCCCGACCGTCTGGGCGATGAGGTCTTCCGGGTCCCGGCTGATTTCGCTCATCCGGCTTCGATCGTGAAGTTCAAATCCCTCTTCGCCGGAGATATCGAGATCAACCGTCATCCGGCGTACATCGTCCATGCCGAAATGCTCGTCGAACAGCCGGATCATCGGGCCGATGGCGCAGGAACCGTTGTTATCCTTGGCCTTGGTCAGCAGCAACGCGCTACGGCCTTCGAAATCCCGCAGGTTGACGTCATTGCCGAGCGTCGCGCCGACCGCCCGTCCACGGGAATTGATAGCCAGCACCACTTCGGGCTCGGGGTTGTTCCAGGCCGAATCGCCGCGCACGCCGATCTCCGCGCCAAGACCGACCGCCGACAGCACCTGTCCTTTCGTGAACACTTCGGCATCCGGGCCAATACCGACTTCCAAGTACTGCGACCAGTAACCGGCCTCGTCGAGCAGGCGCTTGGCGCGCTCGGCTTCCGGCGACCCGGGCTTGACTTGGTGCAGGGCGCCGCCTACCGCCTCGGCGATCTCCGCCCGGATATGCTCGGCTTTCTCCGGCGTGCCCTTGGCACGTTCCTCGATGACCCTTTCCAGCATGCTCTTGGCGAACGTCACGCCGCAGGCCTTGAGCGCCTGCAGATCGCAGGGCGCGAGAAAATACACGCCGCCCTCGGGGCGCGAGAAGCTGTTCTCGATCGCCGCGTTCAGATCGAACCAGCGATCGGGCGTCGCGGCTAATGCCGCGGCCACGGGATCATCGTTTTCCAGCAGGCCGCCGATGGTCGGATAGCTGCTTGAAATATCGGCCAGCCGATCGCCCTCGAGCCTGACCACGCAAGGGCCGCCGATCGAGGGATCTTGCACTCGGCCCACGAAGGTGCCGCGTTCGCGATCGCTAGAACAGATGTAATCAATGGTCATGATCAGTTCCGATGTTGTCCAGCTTCCTCGAAGCCGGCGTCAGCCGGCGCCCATGCGTACCCGGATGGCGTCGATCGCGACCGCGACGAAGATCATCAGGCCGCCAATCATGCCGACGTAGAAGGAAGGCACCGCCACGATGGCCAGACCGACCTGGATAACGGTGAGCAATAAAACGCCGCCCAGAATGCCGACGATATGGCCGCGGCCGCCGAAGACGCTCACGCCGCCGATAATGGGTGCGGCGATCGCATACAGCAGAAAGCTGCTCCCTTGGTTAGAGGTGATCGCCATCTGCCAGGACGCCAGCAGGTACCCCGCGATGCCGCTGAGAAATCCGGACAGCGTGAAAGCGAGAATCTTGATTCGATTAGCGCGAATGCCCGCCGCCTCGGCAGCCGCCAGGTTGCCGCCTACGGCATACAGGCACCGGCCGGGCACGGTCTTACGAAGAAAAAACGCCCCGGCCAGCAGCACGACGAGAAACACAAGCGGCATCACCGGCCAACCGAAAAACCGCGCCTGCCCGATCCACAGGTAACCGTCCGGCATGCTGGTGATCGTCTTGCCGTGGGTAACCGCCAGTAGCGCGCCCTGTAGAAAGATCATCATGGCCAGGGTCTCGATCAGCGAAACCATCTTCAGCCAAGTGATGCACAAACCGTTGAAGAACCCGATCGCGCTAGCCGCCAGCACGCCGATGAGCATGCCGAGCCACCAGGGCATGCCGTCCTGAACGCTGAGCATCGCACCCAGAACCGACGAAAAGCCCATGTTGGCGGCGATCGATAGATCGATCTCCGCGACCATCAGGGAAACGGCCACGGCGATGCCGAGCAACCCCAGCACCGTGGCCTGGATCAACACGTTCTGTAGATTCGGAATGGTCAGAAAGAACGAGTTGAGCGCGCCGAATATCAGCACCAGCACGATGAGCCAAATCCAGACGATGTTGTCCAGCATCCACTTGAGCGCACTGCCGCTCGAGCCGCGGGATGCTTTCCGGTTATCGTCGGCGCGATCTACGGGTCGATTCATTGTTTCGGACATTTGATTACAATCCTGTCGCCAAAACGGCGCCTGAACCACTTGCCGCCGCATGCAACGCCTCCGGCGTCATGTCGGCACCGGCGAATTCCTCGACGACCCGCCCGTCCGCGAAAACACAGACGCGATCGACGATGCGTACCACTTCATCAAGATCGGAGGTCACGACGATGACGCTCACGCCGTCGTCGGTCAGTTCGTCGACCAGCCGATGCACGTCCTCCTTGACCCCGACATCGATGCCCCGGGTGGGCTCGTCGAGAATGAGCAGCCGCGGATCGGTGGCCAGCACCCGTCCGAGGCACACCTTCTGCTGATTGCCGCCACTGAGCGTGTCGATGGAGATATCCGCGCTTTCGGCCTTGATCTCCATGGATTTGAAATACCGGTCGATAATGGATTGCTCGCGGCCACGGTCGAGCACGCCGAACCGCGACACCGCCGGCAGCGACGACAGGGTCATATTGTTTTTTATAGACATCAGCGCCACGAGCCCGTCGTGACGCCGATCGTCGGACAGATAGGCGATGCCGCGGTCCAGCGCGAGCCGGGGGTGGCTGGGCAAGGATCCGCTCTGCGACTGCCCGGAAAAACAGATCGTTCCCCGGTCGATGCGCTTGAGGCCAAACAGTGCCCGCGCAAAGGTTTTGGCCCCCGAGCCGGGCATTCCCACGAAACCGACCACCTCGCCGGGATGAATCCGAAACTCATCGATCGCCAGCCCGCCGCCGCTAACATCGGAGACGCACGTCGGCACAGCCGAATCAAGGGAACGCCGCGGCTCGCGATAAAACAGAGCGAGATCGCGCCCGAGCACCAGCGTCGACAAGGCGGCCGAGTTCAGCGATGCCATCTCGCTTATCTGATCCACTAGACGCCCGTCGCGCAGAACGCTGACCTCGTCGCAGATTTCCAAAATCTCTTCGTTGTAATGAGAGATGAAGATAAAGGTCACATCGCGACCCTTGAGCTCGCGCATGAAACGAAACAGCTCTTCGCGATCCTTCGAGTCGAGCGCGGTCGTCGGCTCGTCGAGAATGATGACACGGCCGCCACTGAACAGCGCCCGCAGGATATTCAGCTTCCGCCGTGAGACCGCATCCAGATCGCGCCCCGGCAAACCCGGGTCCAGCCCGGTATCCGCCAGCATTTCCCGCACGCGCTTGTTGAACCGGCGCCGGCTGACGATGCCGAATTTCCGCGGCCAGATACCCAGCAGCAGATTCTCGGCCACGGTGAACTGATCGACGATCATCGGCTCCTGCGTCACCAGAAACACACCGGCCGCCTCCATCGTCTTGACGTCTGAACCGGTAACAGGCTGCCCCTGCAGAAAAATCTGACCGCTCGAAGCCACCTTGTGCCCGGAGACCAGCCCCACGAGCGTGCTTTTGCCCGCGCCGTTCTCGCCTAGAAGGCCGTGAATCGACGCCTTTCTGATTTTGAGCGAAACATCGTTCAACGCGACGGACGCGCCATAACGCTTGCTCAAGTTGCGCGTCTCGAGCACCACGTCGGCCGTACGGGCCTCGGCATTCGCTTCATTCGCGGATAGAGTCATATCGCACCTGACAACATGGCACCGTGCCGGTGGCGCCGATCCGCGCCACGCAGTACCCGAAGGACGGCCGCAATCAGCCCCGGCTGCGGCCGTCCGCGTTCATGAACGCGCCTTAGCTATAGCGCAGGCCCCACTCGTTGTAGGCGATATTCCCCCACATCCGGGGATCGTCGGCATTGTTCTTGTCGATGACGAATGGCGGGATGACCAACGCCGGCCCGGTCTCCGATTTGACAATTTGGCCTTTCTCCCAGTAGTACTTCTTGTTCTCGTACGGCCCGAGCGGCACGTCTTTGCCCTTCAGTGAATACTTCTGGAGCATGTCCACTGCAATCTGTGCGTACGCAATCGGATCCTGAGAGATATCCGCGTCCATATAGCCCTGTTTTATCCACTGAAGGCCGATCGGCTCGCCATCGATGTTGACGAAGATGACATGGCCGTCCTCACCGACCTTTTTCCAGCGGCCCTTTTGCTTCAAGGCCGTTACAATGCCGCGCGAGGGCGAGTCGCTCGGCGCGTGTACGGCATCCAGATCCGGCCGTTCGGACAGCGTCGAAAGCGTGACCGAAAGCATGTTCTTGAGCAGGCCGTCGGTCGGCCGGTCGAGCAACGTGATGTCGGGATGCTTTGCCATCTCGGCGTCAAAGCCTTCCTTGCGCAACCGCCAAGCCACGCTCTGCAGCGCGCCGTAGCAGTTGAGCACTACGCCTTTCTCGGCGCCGTACTTTTGCTTTAGCCGTCGAACGATTTCCTTGGCGGCCATCACCCCGCCCTGATAATTGTCGAAGCTGACCGTGATCGCCACATCGCCACCGCCGGCCGGGGTGTCGATGATCGCGACCGGAATGCCACGCTGGTTATAACGACGGATTTGGCTGACGATCGCCTGACTGTCGATCACGTCCGAAATCATCGCCGAGGGGTTACGCAGCAATAGGCTCTGCCACTGCTTGAGCTGTTCGGTGTTATTGAAGTTCGCGTTTACAGCCTGGAATTCCCAGCCGTTATCCTGAACGGCGCGTTTGACTGCTTTCTGCTGCGTCACGAAGAAATAGTAGTTCAGGCTTTTATTACTGTAGGGCACAAAGATGCGATCCTTGCCCCAGGCCAAACCACCAGTGGTAGCGCCAAGTACGCTGGCAGCCGCCATACCTTTCAGAATCGTGCGTCGATTAGCAGGCATAACCATCTCCTCCAAGGGTTCTGTTTATTCTGGATGCGTAGTTAAACTACGTAGCAATACTATGTCTGTGGACGCACAGACGTCAACCGCTTTTCGCCTGGATTGAACATGGCTATATAATACGTTTTATTTCATTACCTTATTAACATTTTGAAGGGAGCCGGCGCTTACGAACTCGGCTCTCGGCAGCGGAACAATGCCGCATTTGTATATTTTCTACGACTAAAGGGTGAGCATAGCCCGTGCGCGCGTACGCAAGCGCGTGCTCGCCGCGGCCATCGACCGCTAAGCACTTGCAAACAGATGATATCCCAGTTGTTTTGATGCCGGATTAATAATCGCGATAGCGCACAGCATCGCATCGGCGCTGCGCTTTCTTATGGCGGGACGGGACGGGCTTAGGGCCTGCTGCCGTTTCATACGACGCCGCGCCGGCGGCCATTTTGACGCAAGACAAGGCGCAGCGGGCGTACGGTAGTCATTCTACCGTAGCGCGCTGCAACGCTGGATTGCGCCAAAATGGCCCCCGGCCCTTCGGGTTGCGGCCCGCATAAAAATAAATAGGCGCGCCATCCGGCGTTGCAGAGCTTGACCGCAGAATGACTGCGGTCGGCGCTCTGCGTCTTGGCTGACACGATTTGGGGTTGCAACGCGGGGCCGTATGAAATGGCAACAGCCCCTAATAGCGAGCGCGCCGGGCCGGCCTACAGGCGTTGGGCTGGACACGATATACTTTCGCCGTTTTGACGTCG
>NZ_DASSKM010000051.1:0-12889 GCF_035690525.1 Salinisphaera sp. | reverse complement strand
TACAATCCGCGCTCGAGCGCTGGGAGGCGCGCGAGGATATCGTGGCCATCCTGATCGACGCCGACTCCGACCGGGCCTTCTGTGCCGGCGGCGATATCGTCAACCTGTATCGTTCGGCGATCGGCCAGGCGGACGCCGACTATCCCCGGCGTTTCTTCATCCACGAATACCGGCTTTGTCACGATCTGCATCGGCTGAACACGCCTTGCATCGCCTGGGGCCACGGCATCGTCATGGGCGGCGGCATGGGCGTGTTTTCCGGCGCATCGCACCGGGTGGTCACCGAGACCAGCCGGCTGGCCATGCCCGAGATCAAAATCGGCCTGTTCCCGGATTGCGCGGCGACTTGGTTCTTCAATCGAATGCCGCGTTATCTCGCCCGCTTCATCGCCCTGACCGGCGTGACTCTGAACGCCGACGACGCGCTGTTCTCCGGCCTGGCCGATTACGCGATCGAACACGCAGCCAAGCACGAGGTACTCGATGCCCTCGCCGCGGTGGAGGACTGGCGTAATCCGCAGGCGGCCGTGGCGGCCGTGCTCGGCGCGGCGGAAAACAGGCAACCGGCCGCGACCGCCGGCCATGCCCGCCTCGCCGCGCATCTGGATACCATCCGCGCGGCCACCGCCGGCGCGGATCTGGTCACCATTGTGCAGCGCCTATCGGCGCTAGCCGAGGCCGAAGACGGCTGGCTGGCGGAAGCCGGCGCCAATATCGCCGCCGGGTGCCCGGTGACCGCCCATCTGATCCACCGCCAACTCCAGACCGGCTGTCTATTGTCGCTACCCGACGTGGCGCGCACCGAATTGGCGATGGCCCTACAGTGCTGCGCGCGCCCCGATCTGCCCGAGGGCGTGCGCGCGCTGCTGATCGACAAGGACCAAAATCCGCAATGGCGCCACCAAAGCGTGGCCGATGTACCCGCCGATTACGTGGATGCGCATTTCGAAGACGCGTGGTCGGGGCCACACCCGCTCGCCGATCTGGCGCCGGTCACGTTTTGACGCGCTACGAAGAGCAGCTCAGCACCAGACCCCGCGCCCAGTCCGGCGGCAGCCGCGCATAATCGGCGTGCTCGGGCTGTTCGTCGAACGGCCGTCGCAAAATCGCGTGCAGGCGTTCGATTTCGCGGCAATCGCCCGCCTGGGCTTGTTCGATGGCCGCCTGCGCCAGATAGTTGCGCAGCACGTATTTCGGGTTGGTCAGGCGCATCCGCTGCGCGCGCTGCCCGTCGTCGGCCGCCGTATTACCCAAGCGCTTGCGCCAGTCGGCCAGCCAGGCGTGCGCCGCGTCGCGATCGACAAATTCATCCACGAACGGCGCGCCCGTCGCCCCGGGGTCGGCCGAGACATGGCCGAGGGCCCGAAACGTACGGGTGAAGTCGGCGCCGTTGGCGGCCATGCGCTTGAGCAGCCGCTCGACGAGATCGGCGTCGCCTTCGGCCGTGTCGAGCAGGCCGAGTTTCGCCCGCATGCGCGCCTGGTAGGCGCGATCGTAGCTGCCGCGATAGGCCTCGAGCAGATTTTGCCCGGCCTCGACCGCCGCCTCCGGCTGATCGGCGAGAAGCGGCAGGACCGCCTGGACGAAACGGCCGAGATTCCATAGCCCGACCGCCGGCTGCTGATTGTAGGCATAGCGGCCGGCATCGTCGGTATGGTTGCAAATCCAGCACGGGTTGAAACTGTCCATGAAGCCGAACGGGCCGTAGTCCAGCGTCAGGCCCAGCACCGACATGTTGTCGGTATTGAGCACGCCGTGACAGAAACCCACGGCCTGCCAGTCGGCCACCAGCTCGGCGGTCACCGCGATGACATGCGCCACCCAGGCGCGATAGCGCTCGCACGCGTCGCCGATCGCGGCGATATCGGGATGATGGGTTTCGATCACGTGATCGGCCAGCGGCGCGAGCCGGTCGAACTGCCGGTTGTAGAACAGCATTTCGAAGCTGCCGAAACGCACCAGCGAGGGCGCGACGCGGGTGCCAATCGCCGCGGTCTCGACCGTTTCGCGATAGACCGGTGCATCGCTGCCGACTATGGCCAGCGCCCGGGTCGTGGGGATACCGAGCCCGGCGAGCGCTTCGCTGCCCAGATATTCGCGCACGGTCGAGCGCAGCACGGCGCGGCCGTCCGCAAAGCGCGAATACGGGGTTTTGCCCGCGCCTTTGAGCTGGATGTCGTAGCTCTGGCCGCGCGCGTTGACGATATCGCCGAGCGTGATCGCCCGGCCGTCGCCGAGTTGACCGGCCCAGACGCCGAACTGGTGGCCGCCGTATCGATGCGCCACCGGCAGCGCGCCTTCGGGCACACGATTGCCGGACAGCACCTCGGCGTAGCCTTCACGCCGCGCGCGCTCGGCATCGATGTCGAGCAGCGCGGCCACGTCGTCGTTGAAAACGACCGGATAGGGCGCCTTAATGGCCGTGGGCTGCTGGCGCGTGTACCACGGCTCGCCCAACGCGGCGCCGCGATTACGCCAATCCAGCGCCCAGAGATCGGTTGTATCGGTGATCGTGCTCATATCCCGACGGTGGCGACGAGGCGGCGCACAGACAAGCGTTTTTGCCGCCGATCCGGCGGCGGCGCGCCGGGGTCATGATCCGTCGTCGTCGCCGCCCGGCCGGGTTTGGCAAAAGACCGCATCCGGATCGTCCGTGCCGTCGTGGATGCGCACCAGCTTCGCGTTCGGCTGGTTGCGACACTTCTCCTGTTGATTTTGCAGCCGCGCGGCCTGCGCCGCTTGACTGTGCTCGTAGGCCGCACGCGCATCGCGCAGATGCGCCAGATCTTGCGATAACGGCTGATTCGGACCGCGCGCACTCGGATTATAGGGCGCATCGGTCGCGTCGAACGCATCGACCGGATCGTCGTACGGCCCCGGATGACGCGGCGGCGGCGGATGATCCATGCAGGCGGCCAGCATCAGTACGATCGTGGCCGCGGCCAAGCCGCGAGCGGTGGTCGAGCAGCTGTTCATGGCAGTTTCCGCGCAGTTGGTTTTATCTTTAGTTTAGCGCAGCGCGCGCCGCCCGACACGGGTCGCCGCGTCGCCGGCCGACGACGACAGCACGGGCGCAAACGCGCTAGGATGCGCGTCTTTTCAACGCGGATCGAGCCATGCATACGCTACACGTCAGCCGTGATTTCGAGGCCGATGCGGCCACGATATTCGATGTCGTCGCCGATCACGCCGGCTACGCCAGTCTGCCCGGCGTACGCGAAGCCTGGCTGCGCACGCCCGGCGAGACCGAGCGCGGCGGGGTCGGCGCGGAACGCGTGATCGTGCTGCCGGCCATGCGTTTCGTCGAACGCATCACCGAATACAAGCCGGGCGAGACACTCGGCTATCGCATCATCAAGTGCCCGCTGCCGATCGAGCATATCGGCGCGCGGATTATGCTCCAGCCGCTGGGTACCGCCGCCAACCGCACCCGCGTGCACTGGACATCGCGCCTGCGCGGCACCACGCCGGTCGGCGCCGACCTGACCGCCGCCGTGTTCGCCGCCCAGATGCGTCTGGCCTATCGCGGCGCGCTGGCGGTGTGGGCGCGCCGGCTGGGCGGCTAGGACCTGTTGCCCTAGGAGGCGTCCGGACCGGCGCCGGCATTGCGCTCGCGTAGCGCATCGCGGATCTCGGTCAACAGCACCTCTTCGCGCGACGGCGCCGGCGGCAGACTCGGCGCTGCGGCCTCCTTGCGCTTGAGCTTGTTGAGCATCCGCACCACGACGAAGATCGCGAACGCGATGATCACGAAGTTGATCACCGTCTGGATAAAACTGCCATAGTTGATCGCGATGCCCGGCGTGTCGCCGCTCGCCTGCCGCAGGGTGAATTTCAGATTCGCGAAATTCACATTTCCGATCAGAAAGCCCAACGGCGGCGTGACGATATCGTTGACCAGCGAGGTCACGATCTTGCCGAACGCCGACCCCACGACCACGCCGATCGCGAGGTCGATCACGTTGCCCCGCACCGCGAAGCTCTTGAACTCGCCCCAAAAGCGCATGCCGACTGCCCCTACAGAAATGACCGCACCAGTGTAGCGCCGTCGCCGCCCGGGCCGCGCGTCAATTCCAGCCCACAGGCGAGTAGCCGCGATCGCGCAGACAGCGGTTGACGTAGGCACGGTAGGCCGGCGCCGGGCCGCTGTCGTGATGGAACAGGCCGCGCACCAGCCCGGCGGCGATGCCGCCCGCGGCGCCCGCCGCCGCGCCGCGCGCCGCATTGCCGTAGATAGCGCCGGCCACGGCGCCGCCGGCGCCGCCCACGGCTCCGTTCTCGACCGCGCGGCGCCCGATCCGCCCCTTGGAATAATCCAGCCCGGCCGCCTGGGCCAGATTCGTACAGGTGGCTATCGCCTGCTCGCCGCCCGGCGGCGTGCCGCCGCCGCGGGCATAAAGCACCGGCTTTTGGCTCGCACAGCCGGCCAGTCCGAGCGCGGCAACAACCAACATCGGCACTCGACGGTTCCACATGGCGACAATCTCCGCTGCCGAACGTCGCGGCGTCCGGCGCTTTTAGGCGTATTGCGTTTTCAGATACTCGGCGATGTCCATCGGCGTGAACAGCGCGCGCTGGGTGTTCGGATCGATCAGCGTGGGCACGGGCGGGCGATCGGCATCGATATGATCCGGCGCCGCGCGGCGAACCCAGCCCGGCGTCGCGTCGGCCTCGGCCCGCATATACGGACTGCGCAACACGAAGGGCAGTTCCAGCGCGCTCAACAGGCGACGGACCGCGCCGGCGTGCGCATCGTGTTCGCGGCTGAACAGTTCGAGCAGCCGCTCCGGTGGCAGACGCCCCTGTCGATCGGCGACCTGCATGCCGTGCAAGCCGCGAATGCGCGCGCCGGCGGCCACGCCGAGTTCGCCCGCCGCGGCCGACGCCTCGGCGCGTTCGCCGCGCCGATCGTCGTACCTATCTAGATAGGCGATGATATCGTCGGATTCGTAGAGCACGGTATCGCTGGCATCGTCGACCAGCAGCGGGAACTGCTGGCGTCCGCCCACCGACTCGGCCTGCGGCCGGAACCGCCGGCCGCCGCGCGGGCACGGAAAAATCACGGCATCGAGCACGCGCATCATCAACGCCTCGCGCACCTCGCTGCAAAACGGACAGCCTTCGTACTCGTACAGATACAGCATGATTTCGATCATACCGCAACGCGCCGCGTACGCACGGCGCCGGCGGCGGCTTGTCCGCCGAGCGCGGTATAGCCACAATCGCGGCGCCGTCGCCGGACATCGACCCTATATCGACCCTATATCGACCATGGACAAGCGCGATTTCGATTATGTTCTGCCCGAGGGCTCGATCGCCCAGACGCCGCTGGCCGAGCGCCGCGCCTCGCGCCTGCTCGTGCTCAAACGGGCCGGCGGACATCGCGATGATCGCCGGGTAGTGGATTTGCCCGAACTGCTCGGGCCGAACGATCTACTGGTATTCAACGATACCCGCGTGCTGGCGGCGCGTATGCCGGGCCGCAAAGCCAGCGGCGGCGCCGTCGAGGTCATGCTCGAGCGTATTCTCGACGGCGCGCGTCTGACGGCCAAGATCCGCGCCAACAAACCGCCGCGCGTCGGATCCGAGATTCGTATCGGCGATTTTCGGCTCACGGTCGCGGCCCGACACGGCGAGCTCTATACGCTGACGCTGGCCGATCAGGCCTCGGTACATGACCTGCTCGACGGCCATGGCCACGTGCCGCTGCCGCCCTATATCCGGCGCCCGGACGAAACCGCCGATCGCGAGCGCTATCAAACAATCTGGGCGCGGCACGATGGTGCGGTCGCCGCCCCCACCGCCGGCCTGCATTTCGATCGCGTGCTGCTCGCCGCACTCGCCGAGCGCGGCGTGAACTTCGGCTATGTGACCCTGCACGTCGGCTCGGGCACCTATCAGCGCCTGCGCGAGGGCGACGTGCGCGATCAGACGCTGCATGCCGAGCGCCTGCAGGTGGGTCGCCGACTATGCGATCAGGCGGCTGCGGCGCGGGCGGCCGGCGGACGCGTGATCGCGGTCGGCACCACCGCGGTGCGCAGCCTGGAGACCGCGGCCCGGGCCAACAATGACCGGCTCGCGCCGTATGCCGGCGAAACGCAGCTGTTTCTCAAGCCGGGCGATGCTTTTTACGCCGTGGACGCGATCTTCACCAACTTCCACGAGCCGCAATCGAGCCTGTTGATGCTGGTGTCCGCCTTCGCCGGGCGCGACAACATCCTGCGCGCGTACGCGCACGCGGTCGACGCCAACTATCGTTTTCTGAGCTACGGCGACGCGATGTTCATTGGTTAGCCGAAGTCTAAACCTTCGCGCCAAGCCCGACCCGGCGCACAAACGCCTCGATCAGGCTGTAGCAGCCGAACAATATGACGCCCAGGCCCAATGCCGCGAGCATGATTCGGCCATAGACATGTTGCTGGACCCAGCTCAGCAGACCTTCCATGCCCTTGGCGTCGCTGGGGTCGAGGGTGATCGCCGAATAGACCACGAATCCGCCGATCCCGATGAAAAGCAGCCCACGCGCGGTCAGCCCGATCCGGCTGACCGGGTCGATCCACCACATCGCGCCCGGCCAGGCGTCGAACCATTTGCGGAAGCTGCCTCGGGCGGCCTTGGCGATATGAGCGATGCCGACGCCGACGATGGCCGCACCAAGAACGGCCACCAGCTCACGCCCGTACGGCCATTGCAGTGTCGCGGCCACCGCATCCTGAACGGGTTGGCTCCGACCCTGGCCACTCGACCAGCTCATCGCCAATGCAAAACCCGCCCAGGCCAACGAGCCATAACTGAATGCACTGACCAGCAGGCCGCCGCGCACCGCCAGCGCGGCCGGCCCCCAACCATGCCGGTCGACGTCGAGCAGCGACTGCACCAACCGCCAGATGCCGTAGGCGGCCAGCCCGATCGCCAGGGCGAACAGGACGATCTGGCCGCCGGGCTCGCCCTGTAACGCGTTGAGGGTGCCGCGCACATCCTCGGCTTCGGATAGCTCCCAGGCCGCGCGCAGCACCAGAACGCCGAAGAACAGATAAACCAAGCCGCGCGCGCCGTAGCCGATACGAGCCAGCCAGCGCACGGTCAATCGCAGGGTGTGCATGGATCGGCTTTGCCCCCGAAGAATCGCCGTGATGGCCGGATACCGGCCCGTTAGCTGATCGTAACAGACCCCTGGCTTGTAGCTTGATCCGTATACTGATCGGGTGATGGGCCCAAGCGAGTTCCGGTGAACGATCCCCTGTCTTTCTGGTGGCTGACGCTGCTGCTCGTCGGCGCGCTGATCGTCGGCCGTGTGCTGGCCGGCTTGATTTGGCGCTTTCTGCGCTGGGTCACGCCCCAAACCGGCCGGATCGCCACTCGATCGGCGCAGCGCCTGCCCGGACGGCAACGGCTGGCAAACGCCGTCAGCGCGCGCTTTCCGCGCACCAGCGCCTGGGTCGCAGCTCGCTTCGCCATCGATCGCTTCACCGGCCTGCCGCTGACGCTCATGGTGCTGCTGGCCGGCTATCTGGTGTCGCTGGGCACCGATCTCGCCGAGGATGTGATCGAGGGCGATCAAATCGTGAAGATGGACCATCGGATCAACATCGCACTGGCGCCGTGGCGCAACGCCGATCTACTGCATGTTTTCGCCAAGATCACCCACTTGGCCGATATCATGACCCTGCTCGCGGTGGTGCTGGTCGCCACGGCGTTTCTATGGGCGCACCGCAGGTTTCGCTACATCCCGGGGCTAATGATGGCCGTGATCGGTTCCGAAGCGCTGACCTACACCGCCAAATACGCCGTCGATCGCGCCCGCCCGGATTTTCTGACCTTTGCCAGTGCGGCCACACCGTCTTTTCCCAGCGGTCATGCGACCGGCGCGCTGGCGATCTACGGTTTCATCGCCTACGCGATCGCGCGCGATCTGCGCAGCACCGCGGTACGCTTCGAGCTGGCCTACTGGAGCGTAGTACTGATCGTCCTGATCGCATTCAGCCGCCTGCTGTTATCGGTTCATTTCTTCAGCGACGTGATCGCCGGGCTGCTGGTCGGCGGCTTCTGGCTGCTGGCCGGTTTCGCGCTGACCGAATACCTCAACGAGCGTTCGGCGCGGCCCTAATACCAACCTGTAAAAACAAGGACACAAAAGGAAGACGAAAACAGTCCGCAAATGAACACGAAAAAATGCAAATGACAATGAATTTTCTTTATTTTGTGTGCATCGGCGTTTATTTATCGACCGCAAATCGGTTTCGGTTATAGCCGCCGATCATGGCTCAGCGTTTGCGCGTATTTTCGTCCGCGGCATCGACCATATCGCGTTCGAACAGCTCCTCCAGCTCGGCCGCCGACTCGCGGGCGAGCCGGGCCAGACGCTCCTGGTCGTCGGCCACCTTATAATGCTCGAGCAACCGCGCCTGGTCATGATTGCGAAAGGTCTTCTTGGCGTATTCGATTTCCTCGCGGCGGACGCCGAGCGCCCGCATGGTATCGCCGGCCAGGGCGATACTGGATAAAAACGTCTCGCGCTGAAGCACCGTGACCCCCATATCCATAAGCCGGTAGGCATGCCGGCGATCGCGGGCGCGGGCGACGATGGTCAGATGCGGAAAATGCGTCTGCACCACGTGCACGGTGCGCAGCGAGGTTTCCATATCGGCGATCGCCAACACGAACACCTTCGCCTCCTCGGCGCGCGCGGCGCGCAGCATTTCCAGCCGCGAGGCGTCGCCGTAGTAGACCTTGCCCCCGAACCGGCGCACGAAATCGACCTGGGCCGGGTTGGCTTCCAGCGCGGTGAAGCCGATGTGCTTGGCGCGCAGCATGCGCGCCACGATCCCGCCGACCCGCCCGAAGCCGGCGATGATCACCGGATGCTCGGACTCGACCGGCGCATCGTAGCTCGGGGCCTTGGTTTCGCCCGCCCACCAGCGGTTGGCCAGCGCCGTGCCCTGCACCGCGAACGGTGTCAGCACCATCGACAACGTGACCGTGGCCACCAGCAAATCGGCCTCGGTCTGCACGAACAGATGCTTGGCGACCGCGGTGGACAAGATCACGAAGGCGAATTCGCCGCCCTGGCCGATATAGGCCGCCACGTTCCGCGACGCCGTCCAACTCAACCCGTGCCGTCGGGCCAATCCGAACAAAATCAGCCCCTTGATCAAGAACAGACCAAGCGTCAGTTCGAGTAGATACAACGGGTGCGAGGCGAACAGGCCGAGGTTGATCGACATGCCCACCGCGATAAAAAACAGCCCCAGTAGCAGATCCTTGAACGGATCGACATTGGCCTCGAGCTCGTGACGATATTCGGAATCGGCCAACAGCATCCCGGCGACGAAGGCGCCGAGCGCCACCGAAATGCCGGCGGTTTCCATGACCGCCGCCGTGCCGACCACGATCAGCAGCGTCATGGCGATGAAGATTTCCTGCATGCGGGTCGCCGCCACGATCCGCAGCACCGGTTTCAAGACATAGTGCCCGCCGATCACCAGCCCGGCGATCACGGCCGCCGCCTTGGCGGTCTTTTCGAGCCCGCCGAGCAGCGTGATCTCGGCGTGCCCGACCGACAGCAACGGCAGCAGCGCCAGAATCGGAATCACCGCCAGATCCTGGAACAACAGGGTGGCAAAGGCTGCGCGGCCGTGGCGCGAGGTCATTTCGCCGCGCTCGCTGAGCATCTGGACCGCGAACGCCGTGGACGACAGCGCCAGCGAAAAACCGGCGACCGCGGCCGCGGCCGGCGGCAGCCGCATGACCCAGGTCGCGGCGATCGTCAGCGCCACGCCGGTCAGCAACACCTGTAGCCCGCCCAGGCCGACGATCGCCCGGCGCAGCGCCCAAAGACGCCGCGGCTGCATTTCCAGACCGATAATGAACAACAGGAAGACCACGCCGAATTCGGCCAGATGCAAGACCTCCTCGACCCGGCCGATCAAGCCGAACCCCCACGGCCCGATCACCATGCCGGCGAGCAGATACCCGAGCACCGAACCCAGGCGCAGCTTCTGGGCAATCGGCACCGCAACCACCGCGGCGGCAAGAAAAATCACGACTTCGACTAATGTGACGCTCAACCCGTATTCCCTGATACCCAATTCTTATGGGTGCCAGCTTAGAACGTGTGGCGGCTTGGTGCGAGGCCCGGCCAGCCCCGCACCGGCTGTCATTGAATGCTGTAGCCGCCGTCGATCACCAGATTGGCGCCGTTGATCATGGCCGCGGCATCGCTGGCCAAATATAGCGCACAGCCGGCGATCTCCTCCGGATAAACGAAGCGCCGCGCCGGGATCTTCTCCTTCATCCGCTCGCCCACCTCGCCGGCCCAAGCGCGGCGACCCAGCTCGGTCAGCGCGACGGTCGGCGAAATCGCATTGACACAAATATTGCGCGGCCCCCACTCGGAAGCCAGCACCTTGGTCAGGCCGACCACGCCGGCCTTGCTGGCGCAGTAGGCCAAATGCTTGTCCAGCGCGACCTCCGCGGCCTGCGAGGCCATGTTGACGATCCGCCCGCCGCCGGCTTCGAGCATGTGCCGGCCCACCGTCTGGCACATCAGGAACACGCCCTTGAGGTTCACGTCCAGCGTTAGATCCCAGTCGGCCTCGCTAAGTTCTTCCGCCCAATCGAGCGCAACCACACCGGCATTATTGACCAGCACATCGATGCGGCCCAATTCAGCGACCGCGCGATCGACCGCGGCCTGCACATCGGCACTGTCGGTCACGTCCGCCTGGATGCCGACCGCCGATTCGCCGCCGATCTCGCCGGCCGCGGTCACGACCTGTTCGCTGCGATCGACCAGCGCCACCCGGGCGCCTTTCTCGACATAGAGTTCCGCGATCGCCCGCCCGATACCGGCCGCGCCGCCGGTAATCAGCGCGCGCCGGCCGGTGAGCGAGAAATTTTTGTCATAGCCTTGATATTCCATGGGAATCACCGCGTAAGATAAGTTGCCGCACCCTCGAACAAGGCACGGTCGATCCCACACCGGATCGAGCCCGATGATCGAGCGAGCGCCGCGACGGGCGGCAACCGTGGCCGGTGTTCCGGCTGGGGAACAACGGCCACGGCGCCGCCAAGGCGTTTACTGTCGGCCGTAATGGCCCGAAGCGAGATTTTTCTTGATCAACTCCGGCAGGTTCTTCAAGAACTGTTGCCGATTTTCGTACATCTGCTTCAGGTATTTATCGGCGTTGTCCTCCGTCACAACCGGCATGTCGATCATGATCTTTTGAGGCACGGCTTCGCCGTGGACCGCGTTGACCGCGACCTGCAGCGCCATACCAAGCTGTAGCGGTGCATCCTGCAGATTGGTCATCAACTGGCGACCGGAGGCTACATTCTTGAGCCCCGCTTTAATGCCGTCCACGCCGACCACCGGTATATCGGTGATGCGCCGTTGGCGCATGGCGCGGATCGCGCCCACCGCCATATCATCGTTCTCCGAGATGATGCCGTCGATCTTGGTTCCGTAGCGTGATAGCCATGAGGCGGTGATGTTGTAGCCCTCCGCGCGCTTCCAGTTGCCCGGACGCTGGGCCAGCACCTTGATGTCCGGGTGCTTCTCGAGTACGTTTTCGATGCCCTGCGTACGATCGATGGTCGCCGATTGGCCGAGCGGGCCCTTGAGAATGACCACATTACCCTTGCCATCGAGCTTCTTCACCAGTGCCTTGGTTTCGTTCTCGCCGGCCAGCACGTCGTTCGGACCCACATAAGACGTTAAATACTGCGCGCCGGGCGGAAAAATCTTCACGTTGGTGCCGATCACCTCGATGCCTCGCGACTTGGCCTCCTTGATCTGCGGGCCAAGTGCCGAGGAATCGACCGGATCGATGATGATCGCATCGACGTTTTGCGCGATGAATTGCTTAACCTGGGCGACCTGACTCGCGACCGAGCCATTCGCACTGGCCCAGCGAAGATCGACGTTGTTGGCCTTGGCCACCGCTTCGACGCCTTCCTTGCCCGACGACACCCAGCCCGACATGGCATAGACGGTGAAACCGACGGTCACCGGCTCGTCCTGGGCCGCCTGCGTCGGCCCGGCCAGGGCCACGCAACCGAGCGCCAGCAGCGCGGCCGCGGCCCGCTTGATGAATGATGATTTCATGATCGTCCTCCTGTTTTCTCGCTTGCGATCACAGCCACGCCGGCTGTGGTTTGGTTGTAATTCGCTCCATCCCGGCGATCAGACCAGCTTGCGCCGGCTGGCGAGGGTATCCAGCAGGACCGCCAGGATGATGATGAAACCGCGGATGATGTGTTGGTAGAACGGCGAGACGTTAAGAATCGTCAGGCCGTTGTCGATGGTGCCGAGCAGGATCACGCCGAACAGCGCGCCGGCGATCGACCCGCGGCCGCCGGCCAGGCTGATGCCGCCGATGACGGGCGCGGCAATGGCGGTCAGCTCGTAACCGGAACCGGTCGAGGCGATGCCGGCGGTGATCTGGGCGGCCAGCAGCACGCCGGCCAGCCCGGACAATCCGCCCGAGATCACAAACGCCGAAATCAGCACGCGGCGAATCGGCAATCCGGCCACGAAGGCGGCCTGGATATTGCCGCCCACGGCATAGATATAACGGCCGAAGCGGGTCTTGGAGAGCACCAGCCACAGCAGTAGAAACACGATGAACATAATGTAGATCGGGATCGGAATCCCGAAATACGCGTTGATCGAGATATTGCGAAACGGCTCGTTGGCGATCGCGATCTGCCGGCCGGCGCTGAACACATAGCCGATCCCGAGCGCGATCGACAGCGTGCCGAGCGTGGCGACAAAGGATGGAATGTTGAACAACGCCACCGCGATGCCATTGAAGGCGCCAATGAGCATACCGGCGATCACACCGCCCGCGATCGCGATCAGGCACCAACCGACGCCGGCGTGGTCGTT
>NZ_DASSKM010000050.1:0-36910 GCF_035690525.1 Salinisphaera sp. | reverse complement strand
GCGGGGCCAGCGTGCCGCGGGCGTAGCCGCTGCGATCCATGGATTCGGCCATCAGGGTGTAGGCCGTGCCCGCCTTGGGCTCGACGATCACGTCGTAGGTCTCGGCGACCGCGATCTGGAACTCGTCGGTCTCCACCGGCTCGACGTCATTGCCGTCGGCGGCCACCACCGTCATCGGCAGGCCCGGAATACGAAAATTGAAGTAGGTCATCGACGAGGCGTTGATCACCCGCAGGCGGACCCGCTCGCCGGCGTCGAACAGCCCGGTCCAGTTCGCCCCCGGGTGCATGCCGTTGACCAGATAGGTATAGGTACGGCCGGTGACGTCGGCGATGTCGCGTGGGCCCATTTTCATTCCGCCCCAAGCGAGCCGGTCCTTCAGCGTCTTCTGCCAGCCCGCCTGTGCGATGTCTTCGACGAAATCCACCACCGTGCGCTCGCTGAAATTATAGTAGTCGGACTGCTCCACGAGCTTGTCCATCACGCGGTGCGGGTCCTCGAAGGTCCAGTCGTTGAGTACGATCACGTACTCCCGGTCGGCCGGCACGCGCTGTCGCCCGGGCGGATGGATGACGATCGGCCCGGTCTGGCCGACCTGTTCCTGTAAACCGGTGTGGCTGTGGTACCAGTAGGTGCCGGCCTGGCGTACCGGAAAATACGCTTCGAAGGTCTTGCCCGGATCGAGTCCGGGGAATGACACCCCGGGCACGCCGTCCATCGTGAAAGGCAATAAAATGCCGTGCCAGTGGATGGATGTGCTCTCGTCCATATGATTATGGATGCGCAGCCGAGCGTTATAACCTTCCCACAGTTCCAAGAGCGGCCCGGGAATGGAATGATTGATGGTGATCGCCGACGGCGCGTGCCCGCCGGCGATGCCGATGCCTTCGCGCCGGATATGAAAATCCATGACGACATCCCGCGGCGCGCCGCCGGTAATGCGGGCCGCGGCCTCGCTCAGGTGCGGGCCGGCGCTTGGGCCGTTGCGCGCGTAGGCGGGGAGTATGGATTCGAAGCCGGCCAGCAGGCCGGAGGCCGCCATCGCGCGCAGCAGGCGCCGGCGGTTCGGGTCGTGATCAACGGTCATCGTAGTAGCCTTTCGCGTGGCGGCTCACGATCGTCGTATGCCGTGTTCTTCGGATTACACGGCCGTGAGAATCGACGGTTACAGCCGATTCATCGCGGCAACAATCGCGAGGCGCCGGGTTTAACTGGATTAAGACGTCGCAGACGTCAAAAAGCGTCAGTTAGACGGCGAAAGACGGGGGACGATAGGGTGGCCGGACAAAGCCGAGCTGCGCGCGGGCGCGCATCGTCGCCGGCGGATAGCTTGGATGCGGTTTGGGCGTATCGGACACGAGCGCATCGCTTGCCAATGCGCTGGAAGCGCAACTACCGATGACATCGCAACAGCACATTTCATGACGAGGCGGCTGATCCGGTTGCGACGCGTGAGCCGATGCGGTAACCGGTGTGTTCTGTGATGAATCGCCCAAGGCACTGTGCTGACACGATATTCCCTGAACGCCGGCCTGGGCGACCAGTGATTGCATTACGAGCAGGATTATCGCTATGACACGCAACACGGTCTGAATTTATCCGGGCCAAGCCGAAAATACAATCTGATTCGCATCAATCCGGCAACAAACATTGGGCGCGGCGGCTGTTTTGTTGCCGTATCAGGGCCGGATAGCGTCTAGCAAAGCCGCGATTGCATCGCAAGGCCGCCCGTCGACCTTGTGGACGGGCGGCGCCGTAGCGGCGACAATCGGCGCCTGCCACGGGCCCGCGGCCCGTGACTTTCCAATGCTGGATACCGTTTATGTCCGAGTCGTTGAATCAGACCGCGCCCGTGCCCGCGGTCGAGGCCGGGCCGCGCCGTGTCGTCGAGCGCGGCGAGCGGCGCTTCGTGTTGCTGGGGACCGCGCACGTGTCGCGGGCCAGCGCCGAAGAAGTACGCGCCGAAATCGAGACCGGCGACTACGATCAGGTGGCGATCGAGCTTTGCGACGCCCGGCATGCGGCGCTCACCCGCTCCCGCGAGCTGGCGGACATGGATCTGTTCGCCGTGATCAAGAACGGTCAGGCCGGCATGATCGCGGCCAATCTGGCGCTGGGGGCTTATCAACAGCGCCTGGCCGATCAGTTCGGGATCGAACCGGGCGCCGAGATGCGCGCCGCGATCGCGGCGGCCGAGGCGGGCCAAACGCCGCTCACGCTCATCGATCGCAACATCGGCCTCACGTTGAAACGGGTCTATCGCGGTATTCCGTGGTGGCAACGCGCGACGGTGCTGGCGGGGCTGGCCACCAGCCTCGTTTCCTCGGACAAGATCAGCGAGGAAGACATCGAGCAGCTTAAGGAAGGCGATATGCTCGAGGCCACCTTCAACGAATTCGCCCAGCAGTCGGCGCATATGCACGCCGCACTGATCGACGAGCGCGATCAATACATGGCCGCCAAGCTGCTGAGCGCGGCCGAGACGCCGGGCTCGACGCTCGTGGTGGTCGGCGCCGGCCATCTCAAGGGACTGGCGGGCTATCTCGAGGCCGGCATGGACGACCCGGCCGGCCGGATCGCCGCGCTCGACACGGTGCGCCCCGGTGCGCGTTGGGTGAAATGGATCCCCTGGGTGGTGGTCGCGGTCATCATTATCGGCTTCGCGCTCGGGTTCTCGCGCAATATCGGCCTGGGTTGGCAGATGGTCGTGGAATGGGTGGTCATCAACGGCGGGCTCGCGGCGCTCGGCGCGCTGATCGCGCTCGGTCATCCGCTGACCGTCGTTACCGCCTTCATCGCCGCGCCGATCACTTCGCTGAACCCGACCATCGGCGCCGGCATGGTGACGGCCGCGGCCGAACTATGGCTGCGCAAGCCGCGGGTGGGCGACTTTTCCACGCTCAAGTCGGATGTCACCACGGTGCGCGGTTGGTGGCGCAATCGCGTCTCGCGCACGCTGCTGGTGTTTTTGTTCTCGACCATCGGCTCGGCGATCGGCACCTACGTCGCCGGCTTTCGGATCTTCGGCCAGCTAGTGGGTTCCTGAGCGCCGGCGTGCCCGATCAGCTCGCCCGCGTTACCACACGGCCGTTGGTGTCGGTGGCCTGGGCGAGATTGAGAACGGTCTGGGCGATCGACTGGGTGGTCGCGAGCGTGTCGATCGCGCCGGTGCGCAGCGCGCCCAGGATACCGGTCACCTTGGTCGGCTCGCTGGCGGTGGCGATGACTTCGGGAATATGGCGCAAATGATCGATGGTCAGCCCGATCACGCGGCCGACCAGCGGCGTATCGGCCAGATTGCCGTCGATATCGATGAAATCGTAGCCCATGATATCGCCGACCACGCCGAGCTGGCGCACCTGGGTGATCTCCTGGCTGGTGAACCAGCCCATGCGCACCATGTTGCTGTCTTCGAGGATATCGCCGACGCCGACCAGGGCGACGTCGGCATGCTGTGCCTTGGTCAGCGACTGGCGCACCGTGTCGTTGGCCAGCAGCGCGTTGCGGATCTGCGTATCGGAAACGACGGCCGGCGCATACAGGGTGACGCTCTCGCCGCCGAAGCGTATGGCCATCTGGCGACAGGTCTGATCGGCGTTCATCGCCTCGCCGCCGCGGTAGGAGCCGCCGATGGCGCAGACGAAGCTGCAATGCCGGCGCTGGCTCGAGACCACGTGCTCGGGCACCGCGGACACGTTGCGGCCCATGCCGACCGCGACCACGCTGGTATCGGTCAGCGTCTGGTCCAGATAGCGGGCGACCAGGCCGGCCAGCAACTCGCGCTGGCGTCCCGCGTCCTTATGATCCACGGAAATGATCGCGCGGCGGATGCCGAAACGCTCGATCAGCGCCCGTTCGAGGGCCGCGGTCGTGTTCGGCGGGTGCTGTAGCCGCACGCGGATCTCCACGATGCCTTCGGCGACCGCGCGCTTGAGCAGGCGACCCACTTTCACGCGGGAGATATCGAAGCGGTTGGCCAGCTCTTCCTGGGTCCAGCCGTCGATGTGGTAGAGCTTGGCCAGCTCGGTCAGTTCGTCAGGTGACATGGATTTCTTCTTGCATTTCTCGTGCCTCGGCCGAACGGTTTGCCGCAATGCAGAAGTGATCATATGATCGATTACTGAACACATGAACTAGACCTTTATCGTATGACATGCCCATGGTTTGCGCCCTGTAGCATGGCCGACTGTAGGCTGCAATGGCCTAACTGCCGGCATAGACTCGATATTTATCGACATCGACCAAAGTCTAGGTCCGAAAACCGCCGTTTCGCGTTGACGCGCTTCGGGGGCCGAAATATTATCGATCACGAATAAACAAATGAACCGCGAATGATCACATGTTCACTCGCGGAAGCCGGCAACCGACACGCTCGCGGCAGTATGGTGGGCGGTGCCGGGGCCGGAACCCGGTCCGGCGCGGTGAACCAAACCCGGCGACAGCGTGTCCCGCCGCGCGAGAACCACATTCAGGAGTCAGCCGTCATGTCTGATGTTATCGACCGTCCCGAAGACGCCGCCCAGGTGGGCGAAATTCCCAAGACCATGCAGGCCGTGGTCTGCTATGCGCCGGGCGACTATCGCTTGGAAGAAGTCGAAGTTCCGACCCCGGGCCCGGGCGAAATCCTGTGCCGCGTGGAGCTGGTCGGCATTTGCATGTCCGACGTGAAAACCTATCACGGCGCGCCCTCGTTTTGGGGCGACGATACCCAGCCCAGATACGTCAAGCCGCCGATGATTCCCGGGCACGAGTTCATCTGTCGCGTGGCCGCGCTCGGCGAGGGCGCGGGCGAGACCAGGAATCTCGAGGTCGGCGACCGCGTGATCTCCGAACAGATCGTGCCGTGCTGGGATTGCCGCTTCTGCAACCGCGGCCAGTACTGGATGTGCGACAAGCACGATTTGTACGGCTTCCAGAACAATGTCAACGGCGCCTTCGCCCAGTACATGATCTTCACCAAGGAAGGCATCGTGCACAAGGTGCCGGATCACGTGCCGGCCGAGGAAGCGGTGATCGTCGAGCCGCTGGCCTGTTCGCTGCACGCCGCCGACCGCGCCCAGGTCACGCCCGATGACGTGGTCGTGATCGCCGGCGCCGGCACGTTGGGGCTCGGCATCATCGGTCAGGTCGCGCTGCGCAATCCGGCCAAGCTGATCGTGCTGGATCTCAAGCCCGAGCGGGCGGAGCTCGCCCAGCGCGCCGGCGCCGACGAGGTCTGGAATCCGAAGGAAGTTGACGTCTACGCCAAGATCAAGGAGATCACCGACGGCTACGGCTGCGATGTCTATATCGAGGCCACCGGTCATCACGCCGCGGTGAATCAGGGCATTCATATGCTGCGCAAGCTGGGCCGCTTCGTGGAGTTCTCGGTGTTCGGCTCGGATGTCACCCTCGACTGGTCGATCATCAGCGATCGCAAGGAGCTGGACGTACTGGGGTCGCATCTCGGCCCCTATACCTATCCGCGCGCGATCGATTACATCGCGTCCCGTAAAATCGATGTTCGCGGCTGGGTCACCCACACCTATCCCATGAGCCAGTTTCACGAGGCGCTGGGCGTGATGGAGCGCGGCGAGTCATCGCTCAAGGTGGCCATTGATCCGCACAGTTAGCGATCGCGGAGAACCAGGACATGGATGGGCATCCAGCCCACGCATTGCGCGCGCCAGCGATGCCGACGCGAATTCAGGGCCGGCGCCCGGGAGATCAGATCATGACTAGCCAAACCCAAAGGCCGCGACGCAGCGGACCCGATATTGCCGTAAGCGTCGATTTTGCTTGTCGTTGTATGCATCAAGCCAGCGTCGCGGGCGCCGAGGCGCGTTCATGAGCGCCGCAACCGCCACCCGGCGTGCGGCCGTGCCGAAAATGAACCGCAAGCGCGTGATTGGCGTGCTCGTGGTCGTGGCGATTATTATCGGCATGGGGCTCGACACCACGGCCGTGCCGATCGGCTCGACCGGCTCGCAGGCCAACAAGTTCGATCCGGCGAAGTACGGCAAGGCCAAGTTCCCCGCCATCCAGAAGGCTGTGCAGAACCGTGCCGTGCCGGCCAAGCAGTTGGCCTCGGCGCTCGCCGGGGATAAGTCCGCGGCAGTGGACAAATACGCGCTGGCCAAGGGCACTTTCCCGGTGATGGCGGTCAAGTTCAGCGGCGTGGTCGGCAAGGGCCAGCTCGGCACCTTCCATGTCAAGGTCGACGGCGTGCCCGACTCGCTCACCATTCGCGTGCAGACCGGTCCGGCGATCACGGGTGTGGTGCTGCGCGACTCCGACCCGAACATCCAATTCGGCGACTTCGTGAACCAGATTCAGTACCAGAACGCGGCCGCCGGCATCAACAACGCCATGAAGAAGAAAGTGTTGTCCGGGCTCGATCGCGATCACCTCAAGGGTAAGACGATTCGGGTGGTCGGGGCTTTTCAGCTCATCAATCCGGACAACTGGATGGTGACGCCGGTCCAGATTAGCGTGCAGCAATGAGCGAAGATCAGACGCGAACGAGCGAAAACCAGGCCCGGTCGGCGCGCGATGCGGCCGTGCTGTCGGCGCGCAACGTCGTCAAGCACTATGGCGGTGTGCGCGCGCTCAAGGGCGTGGATTTCGATATCTATCCCGGCACGGTGACCACGCTGTTCGGTGAGAACGGCGCCGGCAAGTCGACCTTGATGAAGATTCTGTCCGGCGTCGAACAGCCGACCGACGGTCAGATCATTCTGGACGGCGAGCCCGTGACGTTTTACTCGACCGTGGATGCCCGCGATCGTGGTATCTCGATCATCCATCAAGAATTGTCGATCTCGCCGAATCTCTCGGTGAGCGACAATATCTTCATGGGCCGGGAACTGTCCGGGGTCGGCGGCGTGAATTACGCCGAGCAGGCGCGTCAGACCGCCGCCCTGATGGCCGAACTGGAAGAAGATATCGACCCGCAGACCAAGGCCGGCGACCTGCGGGTGGGTCAGCAGCAAATTATCGAGATTGCGCGCGCGCTATCGGTGAACTCACGCATTCTGATCATGGACGAGCCGACTTCCGCGCTGTCGGCCGCGGAAGTGGAAGTGCTGTTCAAGGTCGTGCGCGATCTGACCGCCCGCGGCGTGGCCATCGTCTATATCTCGCATCACCTCGAGGAGGCGCTCGAGATTACCGATTACGCCGTGGTCTTGCGCGACGGCGCGATGACCGCCAAGGCCGAACGCGCAGAAATCGATCTGGCCTGGATCGTGCGGCATATGGTGGGTGATAACTTCGATCTCGGCTCGCCGCCGAGCGGCTACGAATTCGGCGAGGTGTTGCTGTCGGTCGAATCCGTAAGCGTGGCCGACGCCACGAGTGGGGAACGTTCGGCGGTCGACCGGCTATCGCTGGATATCAGAGCCGGTGAGATTGTGTGCATCTACGGCCTGATGGGGGCCGGCCGCACCGAATTGCTGGAGGCGTTGGCCGGCGGCTCGTCGATCAGCGGCGGCCGCGTGCTGCTGGCGGGCGAGGATATCTCGCACCTGTCGATCGCGCAGCGGATCAACGCCGGGCTGGCGCTCGTGCCGGAGGATCGGCAGCGCGACGGCCTGGTGCAGACCCTGACCGTGGGCCGCAATCTGTCGTTGGCCAGCATCGGCAGTTTTGTCAAGAATATGGTGCTGTCCCGCAAGACCGAGCGCGGCCTGATCGAAAATTCCATTCGCGACGTGCATGTCAAGACCGACGGGCCGAATGCGATGATCGGCTCGCTGTCGGGCGGCAATCAGCAAAAGGTCGTCATCGGCAAGATGATGACCACCGAGCCCAGGGTGCTGCTGCTCGACGAGCCGAGTCGCGGTATTGACGTCGGCGCCAAGGCCGAAGTGTTCAAGCTGCTCGCCGAGCGCGCGTCCCGGGGCGCCGCGGTGCTGTTTTCGACCTCGGAAGTCAACGAGTGCCTGTCGATCGCGCATCGCATCATCGTCATGAGCCGCGGGCGCATCGCCGCCGAGTTCGGGCGCGACGTATCCAAGGAACAAATTATGGCGTCATCCGGCGAATCCGTTGCCGCCTGATCACCACAGTCATCGGAAATCAAACATGAGCGATACGCTTTCCCAACAGAATACAGCGCAAAGCGAGAACGGCAAGAAGCCGCTGCTCGGCGGCCGCTTCGACCCGCTGGCGTTGCTACTCGAAGGCCGGGCGTTTTTAGGACTTATCGCGATCATTGTCGTCTTTTCGATTTTGTCGCCGTATTACTTCGCGCTCAACAACTTTTTGGTCATGACCTCGCACGTAGCTATCTTCGGCCTGCTGGGCATGGGTATGTTGTTGGTGATCCTAACCGGCGGCATCGATCTGTCGGTCGGCTCCACGCTCGGGCTGTGCGGGGTCATGACGGGGTTCTTTATTCACGGCGTGGATCTGGGTTTTCTCGGGGTGACGCTGTACCCCGCCATGTGGGTGGTCGTCATTCTGGTCTGCTGCGTCGGCGGACTGGTCGGGCTGATCAACGGCATCCTGGTGGCGTATTTCCGTGTGCCGTCCTTCGTGGCCACGCTGGGCGCGCTATACGCGGTGCGCGGCGTGGCGCTGCTGATCACCAACGGTTTGACCTACAACAATCTCAGCGGCAAGCCGGAACTCGGTAACACCGGGCTCGACTGGCTCGGCTTCAATCGGCTGTTCAATATTCCGATGGGCATCCTCATCATGATCGCGGTAGCCATCGTTCTGATTGTGACGCTCAACCGCACCGCGTTCGGCCGCTGGCTGTACGCCACCGGCGGCAACGCCCGTGCGGCCCGGCTATCCGGCGTGCCGACCCGGTTCGTCACGGTCATGGTGTTCGTGCTGTCGGGCGTCTGTGCCGGGATCGCGGGCCTGGTGCTGACCTCGGAGCTGACTTCGGCCGGCCCCACCGCCGGCACCACCTACGAACTGACCGCCATCGCCACGGTGGTGATCGGCGGCGCCGCGCTCGCCGGCGGCATCGGCAATATCCGCGGCACGCTGCTCGGCGCCTTCGTGATCGGCTTTCTTTCCGACGGGCTGGTTATCGTCGGCGTGTCCAACTATTGGCAGATGGTGTTTACCGGCGTCGTGATCGTGTTCGCGGTGCTATTGAACTCCATCGACTATCGCGGCCGCCGCAAGCGCCGTAGCAGCGGCAATGACGGCGGCGGCAAACCCGACAACGATTCCCAGTCATCGACCCAGCCCTCCAAACAGGACCATACGCCGGGGCAAGGGGCCGCTGAAACTCCCCAGAAAACCACTGGTTGACCGGGGGACACCCGTAGAAAAAGCAGGAGATACGCATGCTAAGCAGAACATTGAGTCTCACCGCCGCAATCCTCTTGATTGCGGTCACGGCTTTCGCCGGGATCACCACGGCCTCGGCCGCCGATTCCGGTAAGGGCCTGATCACCATCATCGTCAACGATCCGTCCAACCCGTATTGGCGGACCGAGGGCCAAGTGGCCGCCACGGAGGCCCGCAAGCTGGGCTACGAGGCTAAAGTGGTCGCGCATCATGGTGACACCAACACCGAACGCAACGAGGTCGACACCGCGATCACCAACCACGCCGTGGCCATCATCCTCGATCCGGCCAACGCCAAAGGCTCGATCGGTTCGGTCAAAAAAGCCAAACAGGCCGGTATTCCGGTGTTCATCGTCAACGCCGAGATCGACCAGCAGGGCCTGGCCAAGGCGCAGTTGGTGTCCAACAACGCCCAAGGCGCGGCGCTCGGCGCCCAGCAGTGGGTGAAGATGGTCGGCGACAAGGCCAAATACGCCGAGCTCAAGGGCCCGGCCTCCGATAACAACGCGGCAACGCGTCACAACGGTTACAAGACCGTGCTCAGCCAGTATCCGGGTCTGGAGCGGGTGGCGGTGCAGGTCGCCGATTGGGATCGCACCAAGGGCCACAACAAGATGCAGGGCATTCTGCAGGCGCACCCGGAGATCACCGGCGTGATCAGCGGCAACGACGAGATGGCGCTCGGCGCGATCGCCGCGCTCAAGCAGGCCGGCAAGCTCGACCAGGTCACGGTCGGCGGTTTCGACGGTTCGCCGGACGCGGTCGAAGCGATCAAGAATGGAGAACTGGCCTATACCGTCCTACAGCCGGTCGCCGTGTTCGCTAAAAAAGCGGTCCAGGAAGCCGATCAGTACATCAAGACCGGCAGCACCGGCGTCGATCACGAAAAGCAGTTGCTCGACTGCATCCTGATCACCAAGGACAACGTCGACAACTTCGTGGCGCCGTTCACGCTCAAGAGCATGACCTAACCGGCAGCTCGTAAATTCGTTACGGCAACAGCCGACGAACGCGCGCGGGCCTAACGGTCCGCGCGTTTTCTTGAGGAGACTTCCATGACGTACCTAGTGAACAAGCCCACCGATTTCGTCGATGAGAGCATCGACGGTTTCGTCGCCGCCAACCGGACTTTGGTGCGCCGCGTTCCGGGCGGCGTGGTGCGTGCCACGCGGACCCCGCCGGGCCAGGTGGCGGTCGTGATCGGCGGCGGCTCCGGCCACTATCCGGCGTTCGCCGGTTTGGTGGGTCAGGGGCTGGCGCACGGCGCCGCCATGGGCAACGTTTTCGCCTCGCCGTCGGCGCAACAGATTTATTCCGTGGCCAAGGCCGCGGCCTCGGATTCCGGTGTGCTGCTGTCGTTCGGCAATTACGCCGGCGACGTGCTCAACTTCGGTATCGCCGAGGAACGGCTGAAGGCCGAGGGCATCGCCTGTCGCTGCTTCGCGGTGACCGACGACGTTTGCAGCGGCCCCGCCGACAACCCCGGCGAGCGTCGCGGCATCGCCGGCGATCTGACCGTGTTCCGTGCCGCCGCTCTGGCCGCCGAGCAGGGCAAGTCGTTGGATGAAGTCCATGCGTTCGCGAGTCATGCCAACGATCGCACGCGCTCGTTCGGCGTGGCCTTTTCCGGCTGCACGCTGCCCGGCGCCAAGGCGCCGTTGTTCACGGTGCCGGAAGGCCGCATGGGCGTGGGCATGGGCATCCACGGCGAGCAGGGCATCGAGGAAGTCGATATGCCCAGCGCCGCCGATCTGGCCGACATGCTAGTCGACCGTCTGCTTGGCGAGCGTCCGGACGGCATTCAACGCGCCGCCTCGCCGCGCGTCGGCGTAATGCTCAACGGCCTGGGCTCGGTGAAGTACGAAGAACTGTTCGTGCTCTACAAACGAGTATCGGAACGCCTGGAGGCGGCGGGCCTGACCCTGGTTCAGCCGGAAGTCGGTGAACTGGTGACCAGCTTTGAAATGGCCGGCGTGTCGCTCACGCTGTTTTGGCTCGACCAAGCGCTGGAAGCGGCCTGGACCGCACCGGCGACGACCCCGGCTTATTGCCGCGGCGGTGTCGAACTGGAAGGCGAGCCGCGCGACGCCAGCGATGCTGCCGATCCGGAACAGGAGGCGCCGCCCGCGAGCGAACAATCGAAATCGGATGCCGCCGGCATGCTGGCCGTGATCGAGGCGGTTCAGACCAAGATCGAGTCCGAAGCCGACGAACTGGGCAAGCTGGATGCGATCTCCGGCGACGGCGACCACGGTATCGGCATGAAAACCGGTGCGAACGCCGCCTTGAGCGCGGCCCGCCGAGCACTTGAAAAAGGCTGCGGCGCCGGCAGTGTTTTAGTACGTGCCGGTGACGCCTGGGCCAACGAGGCCGGCGGTACGTCGGGCGCGCTGTGGGGTCTCGGACTGCGCAGCGTCGGCCTCGCGATCGGCGACGACGACCGGGTAACCGCGCCGACCGCCGCCCAAGGTGTGGTCGATGCCACCGACGCGATCATGCGGCTCGGCGGCGCCCAGATCGGCGACAAGACGATGCTCGACGCGATGAAACCGTTTGCCGACAAGCTCGCCGAAGAGGTCGAATCCGGCGCCTCTTTACGCGAAGCCTGGAAACAGGCGGCCGCGGCCGCCGAGCAGGCAGCCCAGTCGACCGCCGAACTCAAGCCCCGCCTCGGCCGGGCGAAAAACCACAGCGACAAGAGCGTGGGGCACGCCGACCCGGGCGCGATTTCGTTCGCGATGGTCGTGGCGGCCACCGCCGATACTCTCGAATCACTGCATGAGGACGCAGCATGAGCGACAAACTTCGAATCGTCATCGGTTCCGACGATGCCGGCTACCGTTACAAGGAAGCGATCAAGGCCGACATGCAAGCCAGCGAGCACGTGGCCTCGGTCGAGGACATGGGCGTGGCCGAGGCGGCCAAGACCCCGTATCCGACCATCGCCATCGCCGCGGCGCAGAAGGTCGCGGCCGGCGAGGCCGACCGGGCGCTGCTGATCTGCGGCACCGGCCTGGGTGTCGCGATTTCGGCGAATAAAGTGCCCGGCATCCGCGCCGTGACCGCGCATGACGGCTATTCCGTCGAGCGTGGCGTATTGTCCAACAACGCCCAGGTTTTGTGCTTCGGCGAACGCGTGGTGGGCCTGGAGCTGGCGCGCAAACTGGCCCGCGAGTGGCTGACCTATCGCTTCGACGAGAACTCCTCCTCGGCCGAGAAAGTGGCGGTGATCGAGCAGTACGAGACAACCGGAGATTACAGCCCGGTTTGACGGTAGCTGAGCTTTGCGGACAAGCAGGGTAATACAGTCTTTTTATTCGCAGGTTACGCAGATATACACAGATGGAAGGCGATACCACTAAGAGTGCTTAGCATTTTTTAATCTGTGTTCATCTGCGTCTATCTGCGGATGAATGCTTTTTCTTTTTCCTCTCTACGTGCTGGCTTAGCTCGGCCGGTTTCCAGCGTTGTAGCGTAGTCGGTGCCGCGATGTATATCGGCGTCAGTTTTAAGCTTTATCTCGACCGGCCGCGTACCCGCGAGTGGTGCGCGGCCGTCGCCGAGATCGCGAACCGGCACCGCGCGGTGGTATCGCGCGGGGTCGAACCGGTCGTCTTTCCTTCCTTGCCGGCCATGGATATTGCCATGGCCGCCTGTGCGCGCGCGCCGGTGGCCTTCGGGGCTCAGGATCTGTTCTGGGCCGATCGCGGCGCCTACACCGGCGCGGTCAGCGGCGCCGATCTGGCCGACATGGGCTGTGTCTATGCCGAAGTCGGACACGCCGAACGCCGGCAGTTCTTCGGCGAGGACGACGCCATCGTCGCGAAGAAGGTCGCCGCGGCGGTACGCAACGGGCTCACGCCGTGGATCTGTATCGGCGAATCGGAACCGGGCCCGGCCGACGAGGCCGCGGCCTTTTGTGCCAAGCAACTACAGGCGTCGCTGGCCGAGCTGTCCGAACCGGCGCCGATCGTGGTTGCCTACGAGCCGGTTTGGGCGATCGGCGAATCGAAAGCGGCCAGCGCCGAACACGTGGCCGCGGTGGCCCGCGGCATCAAGGCCAGTATGGCCGATCGCGCCGATGCCGCGAACACGCCGGTAGTCTATGGCGGTAGCGCCGCGCCGGGCACGCTCACCGAACTCGGCGGCGCCGTCGACGGGCTGTTTCTTGGACGCTTCGCCCATGATACGGCGGCTTTTGAGGAGATTCTGGATGAGGCCGCCGAGCTGATCGGGAAGCGTTCAGCGGGCGCTGTATCCGCAGGTGAACGCAGATGAGCGCAGATTGGAAATCAACGAACAGAGTTTCTGTTTCTGCGTCGAGTCAAGTTTACTCGCCCGCGCTCATCGCCGTTCGCACCGCGGCGCGATCCGGCATGCCGGCCCGCGCGCCGGCGGCGCCGACCGCCAGCGAGGCCGCGACGCCGGCCATGCGGATCGCATCTTCGACCGGCCGGCCCTCAAGCCGGGCGGCCGCGAATGCGCCGGCGAACGTATCGCCGGCGCCGGTCGTGTCGACCACTTCGCAGCTGCGGCCGGGAACGTGGCCCTGGGCGCCGTCATCGCCGACCCAGAGCGCGCCGTCCGCGCCGAGCGTGGCGATCACGCCGACGTTGTGCTGCGAGGCCAGCCGGGCGGCTTGATCGGCGGTTTCGTCGCGGCTCGCGCCTTCGCTCTCGCCGAGCAGAAAAGCCGCTTCGCCGGCGTTGACCATCAGCCAGTCCACGGCGGCCATTTCGAAAGCCTTGAGCGGTGCAGCGGGTGCCGCATTGAGGATTACTTCGGCGCCAGCCGCGCGCCCGGCGGCCAGGGCCGCATTAACGAACGCGATCGGCGTTTCGAGCTGCACCAGCAGCACGGTCGCGCCGCCCATGGCGCCGTTCATGTCGCGCGAGCCGTCGAGCTCGCCGTTGGCCCCGGGCACGACAACGATCCGGTTTTCGCCGGCCTCGTCGACCGTGATCAGCGCCAGCCCGCTGCTGCCGGGAAAGCGCTGCACGCCGTCGGCATCGATCCCCTCGGCGGCCAGATCGGCCACGATTTGATCGCCGAAATCATCATCGCCCGCCGCGCCGATGAAGCGCACCGGTGCGCCCAGCCGCGCCGCCGCCACCGCTTGATTGGCGCCCTTGCCGCCTTGGTGAACGGCGTAGTCGGCCGCGAGCAGCGTCTCGCCCGCTTCGGGATGATGCGATACCCGCGCGACCAGATCGGTATTGGCGCTGCCGGCGACTACGATCATGAAAATACCTCGTCCGGTCGAAAAATATTTGACTTGCCGGCCGGAGCGGGCGGCGCGCCGTTCATGACCGTGAACGCAAGCCCCGACGCACCTCGTGGACATTACGGCCGGCGCCCGGCTAGCCAGCCGGGCAGCCGTCGATGTCAATGCAATTCGGGTGACAGTCTAACCGGTCACCGCGCCGATTGCGTCGTCGATGATGGACAGGCCCTCGTCGATGTCCTCGGCGGTGCTGATCAAGGGGGGCATGATCTTAACCACGCGGTCTTCCTGGCCGGTGGTTTCCATGATCAGGCCGCGTTCGAAGCACGCGCCGATCACGGCGTTGCCGTTTTCCGGCTGGGCGCAGTCCAGCCCGATGAAGAACCCGCGGCCACGCACTTCGCCGTCGAAGCCGTCGTGCTTGTCGATGATTTGCCGCAGGCGCTCGCGCAGACGTTCGCCGTGGTGCGCGACATGGCGCGTGAGCTTGTCGTCGCGCCAGAACTTGTCGAGCGCGGCGGCGCCGGTCACGAAGGCGTGGTTGTTGCCGCGGAAGGTCCCCGTGTGCTCGCCCGGGCTCCAGACGTCGATCTCGGGGCGCATCAGCACCAGCGACATCGGCGAACCCATGCCGGAAATCGACTTGGCGAGGGTGACGATGTCCGGCTGAATCTCGGCCGGCTCAAAGGAAAAGAACGGGCCGGTGCGGCCATAGCCGGCCTGGATATCGTCGACGATCAGCAGCAGGCCGTGCGCCTTGCAGATGCGCGAAATTTTGGCCAGCCATTCGAAGTCGGCGGTATAGATGCCGCCTTCGCCCTGCACCGTTTCGACGATGACCGCCGCCGGCTTGTCGACCCCGGAAAACGAATCCGACAGCAGTGCGTCCAAGTCCGCCGCGGTATCGCGACCGTCGCGATAATAACCGTCGAAGGCCGCGGTCGTGGTATCCGACAGACCGACGCCGGCGCTGTTGCGGATCGCGGCGTTGCTGGTCACCGAGGTCGCGCCCAGCGTCATGCCGTGGAAGCTGTGGGTGAAGTGGACCATGCCCGAGCGGCCGGTGTATTTGCGGGCGAGTTTCAGCGCGGCTTCGACCGCGTTGGTGCCGGTCGGACCGGGAAACTGGAGCTTATAGTCCAGCTTGCGCGGCTTGAGGATGACCTCCTCGAAGGTCTCCATGAACCGGACCTTGGCTTCGGTCGCCATGTCCAGGCCGTGGTTGATGCCGCCGGACTGGATGTAGTCGAGCAGGGCGGCTTCCATGTCCCGGTCGTTGTGGCCGTAGTTCAGCGCGCCGGCACCGGAAAAGAAATCCAGGTATTCATGCCCGTGCACGTCGGTCATGCGATTGCCGCGGGCGGTGGCGAATTCGGTCGGGAAAGAGCGCACATAGCCGCGTACTTCCGATTCCAGCCGTTCGATGGTGTCCATGCTCATTTCGACCTTCCTTAAACTTCGGGCAGATTGCCGAGGCAGTAGTATTTGGTTTCCAGGTATTCGGTCATGCCGACATGGCCGCCTTCGCGGCCGAGGCCGGACTGCTTCACGCCGCCGAAGGGTACGTGCGGGCCGGTGATGTCCATGGTGTTGACGCCGACCATGCCGTAGTCCAAGCCACGGATATACCGGCGGATACGGGCATCGTTCGGCGTGAACACGTAGGAGGCGAGGCCGTAGATCGTGTCGTTGGCGGCCGCGATCGCCTGGTCGTCGTCGTCGAACGGCGCGATCGCCGCGATCGGCGCGAATTGTTCCTCGGAGGCCAGACGCATGTTCGGCGTGAACTCGGCCACCACCGTGGGCATGAAGAAGTTTTCGCCCGGCGCGTCGGCCTGATCACGGCCGATGATGCGTGCCCCCTTGTCGCGCGCGTCCTCGACCAGCGAGCGCGCCTTCTCGGCCGCCTCGGCGTGAATCAGCGGGCCGATTTCGGTGTCCTCCTCCAGTCCGTGGCCCACGGTCATCGCGTTCATCTTCTCGACGAAGCGATCCACGAACTCGTCGTACAACGAACGATGCACATACAGGCGATTGGCGGCCACGCAGTCCTGGCCGCTGGTCTGGAACTTGGCCGCGACGGCGCCGGCGAGCGCGGTTTCCAGATCCGCGTCCTCACAGACGATGAGCGGCGCGTTGCCGCCGAGTTCCATGGCGTTGTTCTTGACCGTGGCCGCGCTCTGCTCGATCAGCTTGCGGCCGACTTCGGTCGAACCGGTGAACGACAGGGCGCGCACGCGATCGTCGGCGCAGACGCGCTCGCCGAACCGTTTGCCCGGGCCCGGCGCCACGTTGAACTCGCCGTTCGTCAGCCCGGCCTTTTCGGCCAGATCGGCCAGCGCCAGGGCACAAAAGGCGGTTTCGGTGGCCGGATTGACCAGCGTGGTGCAACCAGCGGCCAGCGCGGCGCCGACCTTACGCGTGATCATGGCCAGCGGAAAGTTCCAGGGCGTGATAATGGCGGCCACGCCGACCGGTTCCTCGACCGTGCCCACGGCCATGGTCGGGTCTTCGGGCGGAATGGTTTTGCCGCGGAAACGACGCGCCTCCTCGGCGAACCAGCGGAAGAAGCTCGACGCATAGTCGACTTCGCCGCGCGCCTCGTTGATCGGCTTGCCCTGTTCGAGCGTCATTAGCCGTGCCAGCGCTTCGCGGTTGTCCTGCATGCCCGTATACCAGGCATAGAGCTTGTCGGCGCGCGTCAGCGGCGCGGTATGGCGCCACGTGTCGAAGGCGCCGACCGCCGCCTCGATGGCGGAATCCATCTGTTCGGCGCTGAGTGCCGGTACGTGGCCGAGCAAGTCGCCGTTAGCCGGGTCTCGGACCGCGCTCTTTTCATCGGGGCCGGCCTGAATCCACCGGCCACCGATGAAGGCGGCCTCGTGCATGAGTGCTTGGTGATCGGACATAGAAGGGCTCGTGATCGAATGATCCAGACTGCCCACGCTACCAATTTGCACGGCGCGGCTATATCAGTAGTGGTTCGGACGGGCAACCACGGGCGCATACCCTGCCCGGTTGGCGGTGTTAGTCTGCCAATGCGCTCAATTCATCCCAAAGGTGGCGCCGATGTCCCAGATGCAAGTTGCCCAGATCAACAAGCCGGGTACGGATTTCGAGCTCGTATCCCGCGACATACCCGATCCCGGCCCGGCCCAGGTCCGGATCAAGGTCGCGGCTTGCGGTGTCTGCCACTCGGATGCGTTCGTCGTCGACGGCGGTTTTCCGGGGCTCGTCTACCCGCGTGTGCCGGGGCATGAGGTCATCGGCAGTATCGATGCCATCGGCGACGACGTCGATCACTGGCGGTCCGGCCAGCGGGTGGGCGTCGGTTGGCACGGCGGCCATTGTTTTTCCTGCGAATCCTGCCGCTCGGGCGATTTCGTGACCTGCGAGAATCAGCAGGTTTGCGGCATCTCGTATGACGGCGGCTACGGCCAATACATGATCGCGCCGGCCGAGGCACTGGTCGCGATTCCCGAGACGCTGTCCTCGGCCGAGGCCGCGCCGCTGCTTTGCGCCGGCCTGACCACCTACAACGGTATGCGCCACGCCGGCGCCAAGCCTGGCGACGTGGTGGCCATCCAGGGCATCGGCGGTCTCGGCCATCTGGCCGTTCAATATGCGCATGCCATGGGTTTTCATACGGTGGCGCTGTCGCGCGGCACCGACAAGAAGGATCTCGCGCTCGAGCTTGGCGCCGATCGCTATATCGATACCGAGGCCGAGGACGCCGTCGAAGCACTGGGCAAACTCGGCGGCGCGCGTCTGATCGTGGCCACCGCGCCCAACCCGAAGCTGATGAGCTCGGTGATCGACGCCTTGAGCGTCAACGGACAACTGCTCGTGCTGGGCGCTTCGCCCGAGCCGATCGAGGTCTCGCCCTTTCAATTGCTCATGGCGCGGCGCAGCGTGGCCGGCCACCCGAGCGGCGCGCCGCACGATTCCGAGGACACGCTGAATTTCTCGGTCCTGCGCGATATCCGTACGCGCATCGAGACCTACCCGCTATCCGAGGTCAACGCGGCGTATCGACGCATGATCGACAACGACGCGCGTTTCCGGGTCGTGCTGACGATGGAATGACACTGGCAGCCGAACGGTGCGTGCGGACTCCCGATCTGGTCGATACCGCGTTCACTTTCACGACAACGTGGTCACCGCCTGCTCGCTGCGAAAATCCGCGTCCAGTTGCCCCTCCCTATGCCGGCATCGGCTTAGCGCTCGATCACGTCAACGCGCATAAGCGTTTCCAGACATGCTACACCGTTATCCACAGCGCGGCGGCGCACAATATGAAAAGCCACAGTGCGATAATGAGTGTCGCCGCCGCATAGCTGACGGCGGGCCGGGCAGCGGCTTGCTGCGCCTTTGCCTGGGCAGATTTCAGAACCGCCGGTGGCGTAAGCCGCAAAACCAGAGCGACACCCAGCGGTACCAGCAACAGGTCGTCAAGATAGCCGATGACCGGGATGAAATCCGGGATCAGGTCGATGGGGCTGAGCGCGTAGGCGGCAACGACAACCGCTAAAACCCGAACAAGAACAGGCGTACGCGGGTCGCGTGCGGCGAAATACACCGTGAGCGTGTGCTGCTTGAGCCGTTTGGCCTGATTTTTCAGTGAATTGAGCACTTTCGTAGATCCTGTCTTTGCGCCAGCGCTCGCTTGTCGCCAAAAAAAGCCGGTCGTTTTATGCTCGATCCAATCTAAGCAAATGCTACGACTAAGAGTTCTGTAAAGCATGATTGGATGCGTCAAAGTGCTTGCCATCGGCGAGCACTTGATAGAGCACCGGCAGGAAAAGCAGCACCAGCGGTATCTGTACGAGCAAGCCGGTGATGATGGCAATGGCCAGCGGTTGCTGCATGGCCGAGCCCTGGCCCAGACCTAGAGCCAGGGGCAGCAGCGCCAGCGCGAACGCCAGCGCGCTCATCACGATGGGGCGCATACGGTTGCGCCCGGCGCGGATCAGGTTCCACGCCAGCGGCAGGCGATGGTCGAGCAGGCGCAGCTCGGAAAAGTAAAAGATCGCGATCTCGGTGACGATGCCGATCACCATGGTCATCCCCATCATGGCCGTGATATTGAGTTCCACTCCGGTCAGCCACAGGCCGATAAACACCGCGCTCGCGGCCAGCAGCGGCTGGACCAGAATGGCCAGCGCCACACGGAAACGCTCGTAGAGGAACAGCAACAGGAAAAACACCAACGCGACCGCGGCGATGAACACCTTGATGAGGCCGCGGAAGGCTTTTTGCTGGGTTTTATATGTCCCGCCGAGCTGATAATAGACTTTGTCGGGAATCACCCCGGGTTTATCGAGTATCTGCTTAACGTCGGCGATGGTGGCGCCCAGCGACCGGCCGCTGATACGCCCGGTGACCGCGACATCGCTTTTCAGATTATAGCGGGTCAACTCGGGCTGGCCGGAGATGATTTTAACCTCGGCAATGCGTCCGAGCGGCACCAGATGGCCATCCGGGGCCCGCAGCAGTAGATGCTCGACCGCGGCAATCCTGTTGCGCAGCTTTTTCGGCCCCCAGACCCGAACGCCGACGAATTTCACGCCCTTGCGCACCTGGGTGGTGACCGTGCCGCCGATATAGGCTTGCAATTGTTGGGTGACGGCTTGGGGCGATAAGCCTTCCACCGCCGCCTTGACCCGGTTGACATGAACAGCGAGCGAGTCGCCGGCGATGACCACGCCGCTTCTCACGCCCACGACCCCGGCCACGCCGCTAATCGCCTCGGCGACCTTTTTAGCGACCGCCCGCAGCTGGCCTACGTCGTTGCCGAACAGGCGGATATCGATGGGCTCCGGCACCGACGTCAGATCGCCGATTTCATCTTCGATGGGCTGCGCCAGTTCGATATCCAGGCCCGGCACGCGGGCGTTCACTTTTTGCCGCACCTGGGCCATGACGGTTTCGGTCGCCGGCCGCGGCGAGCCCAGGCGAACGAAGAAATCGCCGGCGTTGGGCTCGGCGATGTTGCCGCTGAGCTGGGCGCCAGTACGCCGAGACCAGGTCTGTACGTAAGGATTCTGCTTGAGAATGGCCGCGACCTGCTGCAGCAGCCGGTCGGTCTCGGCCAGCGACGTGCCGGGTGCCGTTCGGTAGTCCAGAATAAAGGCGCCCTCGTCCAAAGGCGGTAAAAAGCCGGTTCCCACCTGATGAAAAGCGATATAAGCCGCGCCCAGCATCGGGACCAGGCCCAACAACAGCCAGGCGGGCCGGCGCAGCAGCCGGATCATGAGCTTGCTGTAGCCCCGGTTGACCCGGCGGCCGAACCGGCCCGCTTGCTCACGCCTGATGTCTTTGTGGCCCAGCATGAAGTCCGCCAGCAGCGGCACGACCAACCAGGCCACCAGAAACGAAATGAACAGACTTACCGCCATGGTCAGCGACAGCGCCTTGAAAAAAGCGCCGGTGACCCCGCTCAAGAAAGCCAGCGGCAGAAAAATGATGAGGGTCGAGGTTGAGGAACCGACCTGCGGCTGGGTGAACTCGCGGGCAGCGGCGAGTACGCGCTCGATGCCGTGCTCGCCGGTTTCCTGCACGCGGCGCACCACCTGTTCGACCATCACGATCACGTCGTCGATGATCAAGCCCACCGCGGCGGCCATGCCGCCCAGCGTCATCATGTTCAAGGTCATGCCGAAGGCGTAGAGCAACAGCATGGTGGCGAACAGTACGGCCGGTACCGCGATCACCGCCACCAGGGTGATTTTGACGCTGCGCAGGAACACCAGCAGCACCAGGGCGGCGAGCACGATACCGATGAAGATGGCATCGACGACACTGCTCCGGGACGCCTTGACCAATCCGGCCAGATTGCGCCACTGATGGAGCGCAACGCCCGGGGGCATCCGGGGCTGGAACTGCTGCAGGCGCGCCTTGAGATCCTGCGACAGCTTGATCACGCTCGCCCCGGGCTGCTGGTAGACATAGAGCAGCACGGCGGGCTTGCCGTCGGCGGTGATGCGCTGATATTCGGGCGCCGTGGCCAGCTCGACGGCGGCCACATCCTCGAGTTGCACTTCGCCGTCGCCGCCGCTTTTGAGCACGGTGTGGCGAATCTCGTCGAGGCTTTGAAACCGGGTGTCGGAGACCGCCAGATACAGCTTGTAGTGATCCTGCACGCGCCCGACGGCGGTGAGCACGTTCGCCGCCGACAGCGCGTTGGCCACATCATTGATCGACAGCCCCAGCGCATCCAGCCGCGCCGGCTTGACCGTGACCTGGTATTCGGCCTGCTCGCCGCCCTGGACCGTCACTTTGGCGACGCCGGTCACGCTGGAGAGATAGGGCACCAGCCGGTATTCGGCCAGATCGCGCAGTTCGACCTGACTCAGCTTATGGGAAGTCAGGCTGTAGTCGATGACGCCGCTGTAGTCGGCCGGGTACATACGCTTGGCGCTAAAGCGCGTGCCCGGGGGCAGCTCGGGCAGGACTTGGCTGACCGCCGATTCCACCTGCAACAGGGCGTTGACCATGTCGCGGCCCCAGTCGAAGTTGATGGAGATATCGGTGGACCCGCGGCTGGTCGTCGAGCGCAACGTGCGTACGCCGGGCACCGTTCGCACCGCGCGCTCGACGACGCGCGTGACCTGCAGCATCATTTCGTGGGCCGGGCGCGCCCCGGCGTCGACCGATACACGTACACGCGGAAACTGCACCTGCGGGAACAGGGCCACCGGCAGCTGGGTGTAGCCGACCATCCCGCCCACCACGAGGAGCGCCAGTAAAAACAGAATGGAGCGGCGGTGATTCTGAACCCAGGCGGCGAAACTCACGAATCGCCCCGGCGGACCGCCATGCCCTCGGACAGCTCATAGTTGCCCGTCACCACGACTGGCTGGCCGGCCTTGAGCTTGCCGGCGACGCCGATCAGCCCGTTGTTTTCGATCCCGGTGGCCACATTGATTCGGTGCGCCTTGCCCTGGCGGACGACGAACACATAGTCGCCTTGGCGGTCGTGCAAGACCGCGGAACGCGGCACCGCCAGCGTGGTGCGCCGCGTCAGGACCAGCGTCCCCTTGACCCGCATGCCCGGTAGAAAAGCCCCGGCCCGATCGCCGTCCAGCCGCACGATGGCATTGACCAGCCGCGTGTTCGGATCGACCGCGGCATTGACCTGGCTTATCCGGCTCTCGACCCCGTTACCGTCGGCGAAAAGCGCTTCGACTCGAACCGCCGTGCCCTTTTCGACGCGGTTGGATTCGTCCGGCTCGAGCCCCAGCACCGCTTCCAGGCTGTCGCGCTTGGCGAGCCGCAACAACGGGTTTCCGGCCTGTACCTGAACGCCGGGTTGCACCGACAGCTTACTGACGATGCCGGTGAACGGCGCCTTGATCACCCGTGTTTTCTCTCCGGTACCCAACGCTTTCTGGGCGGCGAAGGCCGCTTTGGCCGTGGCCAACGCCTGTTCGGCCGCGTTCACGTCGGCGTGGGTGGCCAGGTGCTGTTCGAGCAGCTTGCGCTTACGCGCCAGGCTTTCCCGCGCATAATGCACGCGGGCCTTAGCACTCAGGTAATTGGCCCGGGCCGCGGGCGCGGTGCGTAGCGTGAGCAACGCTTCGCCGGCGCACACGGATTGGCCGAGCGTGACATCGAGTTGTTGCACGAACGCCGCATAGGTGGCGCCTATCGCGATCTGGGATTGCGGATCGGGCCGGATTTGGCCCAGGGCGGTGATGGTCTCGGCCATTTGCTGGCGCTTGACCGGCGCGGTCCGCACCCGCACGCTGGGTTGCCCGGCGGCGAAAACGGCCGACGCGACGCACAGTAGAGCCAGTCCGGTTATAGCCCTTGTCATGACTCTCCTCCGGCGGTGGAACCGCGGGGGCCGAGCGTCATGCCCAGCAGCGTCTCCAACCCCGCCTGGGCTTGTTGCAACGCGCTTTTGAGCCGGATCGCCTCGACCCGCTTTGCCAGCAGGCTCGAACGCAGGTTGATGTAGGTGCCGGCGCTTAGGTTGCCCCGGGCGAAGCTGCGTTGGGCGGCATCGGTGGTGGCCTCCAATTTCGGCAGACGCGCTTCGAGCTGGCGTAGCTGGCGATGCCGGATATGGACCTCGCGCCATAGCTTATGCGCGGCGTTGACCGCGCTATCCAGACGCGCCTGATAGGTCTGGCGCAGCACCGCGCGGGTGGCGCGGGCGATCGCGATCCGGCCCTGATTGTGATCAAACAGCGGCAGCGTCAGATTGATGCTGAAGCCCACGCTGTTCACGAAACCGGTGTCCCGGCCGCCGGTCGGGCCGATGGATAGGGTCGGAAATTGCTGAAGAATGGCTTTGCGCACCGTGGCCTCCTGACTGTGGTAGCCGGCCTTGAGGGCGAGCAGATCCGGCCGCCGCCGCGGCAGTTGTGCCAGCGCCGTCCGGAACTGGGCCCTGGAAAACGGATGCAGGCGCGCGAACCCGGTCAGCCTCGGTTTGACTTCGGGCTTCAAACCCAGCAGCGCGTCCAGCGCGTGCCGGGTTTGATTGCGCTGGCGCTGGAGCTGGCGCAACTGGGTATTCGCATCCACCAGCGCCACCAGATCGGCGGAACTGGTCGCCAATGTGAGGTTGCCTTGGCGCAGCGCCTTGCGGTCGCGCCGATAGCGTTTGGCATAAAGCCGGCGCCGGGTTTCCAGCACGTCGTCCAGATGCGCATGGGCACGCGCTTGGATGAATAGCTGGCGGGCTTTCTGCGCCACCTGCCATTCCTGCCACAAAATATTCAGATTGACCTTGGCCTTGTCGGCGCGGGCGGCCGCACGCGCCGCGCCACGGCTGATCAGCGCCGTCAAATCCTGCATCAGGCCGAAGGTGTAGCTATCGGAAAGCGGCGGCTGCCCGCTGACGGGATTGAGATAACTGGTGCTCAGCTGCGGGTTGGGCAGCAGCCCCGCCTGTAGCAACTGCGCGGCCGCGACCCCGGCCTGTAGGCGCTTGGCCTTGAGGTCCGGGTTGTTGAGCACCGCCAGCGTGACCGTCTCGGTCATGTCCAGACCATTCGCAGGATTGAAGGGATGGGTGCTTAATCCGGGTACGGCGAGTTGTCCCGCGGGCAATTCCAGGCTCGGCGCGTTCGCCAGGTCGGCGCCGTCGGGCAGTGGCTTGGCGTGGTAGGTCGCACAGGCTGCAACCAGGACCGTGGGCACCATCGCGAGAATAAGACGGACTTTTGGGGTCTCGGGTCGGGCCGGGCCCTGCGCGGAAGGCTGGATCATCAGGGCGGATTCGCGCCGTTGTCGGCGCGGGCGGCCATGTGTTTCGGCCCAGTCTAGTCAGACCGATGTAATACCGATGTAAGCCACTGATAGGGCCGTAATAGTCGCGGTTTGTAGGCGGCCCTGAATAAACCGCCGATGCGGCTATGTGCGGATTAGAACAACGACTGCTGCGGATTCGGCCGCTGCACCCCGAAGCGTCGCAGCTGTTCGACGGCTTGTTCGAGATAGCTGGCGATGCTCGACAAGGCGGTAATGTCGGCGAACGACCGATTCGTAATCAATTGCCTTGCGGTTTCCCGATTGTCTTCGGAGGCCGCTTGCAGCAGATCGGTGAGCATTTTTGCGTCGACCGGATCGAAAACTTCCGGGTATTTCCAGGCCACCAGTTCCTCGGGCCGGTCGAGCTGGGCCGCGAAGGCCAGCTCGTGCACGAGCGCGGCGGCGGTTTTCAGGTCGGCGCCGTGGCCGGCCACATGCTGACGCCGGGCGAATTCATGACAGGCCTCGGCATCGACCGATGCGATACCGGCCAGTAGCTCGCTCATCGGCGTGTCGTCGGTGTAGATCATGGGCGCATCGGCTGAGAGTGGCCAGGTGATGAAGTGCGCATCATCCGGGCGGGGTGCGCGCGGTGCAAGAACCCAGCGCCATCGAGGTCGCCAGGGTTCGATCCGCGGTGTGCCGCTCGATCGCCAGCGCGACCAGCCGCGCGACCAGCTCAGGGTAGGCGATACCGGATTCGGCCCATAGCTTGGGATACATCGAGATTCGGGTGAAGCCCGGCAGCGTATTGATTTCATTGACCACGACATGGCCGTCGGGGGTGACGAACACGTCCACCCGCGCCAGCCCGCGGCAGTCCAGCGCGCGATAGGCGGCCAGCGCCACGCGCTTCACGGCCTCGATGCTGTCGGCGTCGAGTTCGGCCGGGATCACGACCCGGGCGCTGTCGTCGACGTACTTGGTGTCGTAGGCATAAAAGCCGCCGCCGGCGACCACGACCTCGCCGACCGTGCTGGCCGCGGGCTCGGTATTGCCGAGCACCGCGCATTCGATCTCGCGTCCGCTGACCGCGGATTCGATCAGCACCTTGTGATCGAAGCGCAGCGCCAGATCGACCGCGTCGGCAAGCTCATCCGCGTTCGCGGCCCGGCTCACGCCGACCGAGGAGCCGAGATTGGCCGGTTTCACGAACAAAGGGCTGCCGAGGCGTGCCGTGAGCGCGGCATGATCCAGAGGCAGATCGGCGGGGCTCACCACCTCGAAAAGCGCGACCGACAGGCCGGCGTCGCGCAGCAGCCGTTTGGCGATGTCCTTGTCCATGGCCGCGGCCGAACCCAGCACGCCGGCCCCCACGCAGGCGATATTGGCCGCACGCAGAATGCCTTGCAGCGTGCCGTCCTCGCCGGTCGGGCCGTGGACGATGGGAAAGGCGACATCGATCTCGAGCGCGATCTCGCCGGTATCGGCGGCAACGATCTGGCCCGATTCGCGGCCGGGCACGACGGCTAGCGCGGCCTTATCGGCTTTCAGTGCGATACGTTTCGGATCGTCCGGGTGGTACGCGAAATCGTCGGCGTCGGCGGCATGCCAGACGCCGGCCTTGTCGATGCCGATCACGAACACCTCGAAGCGCTCGCGATCGAGTGCCGCGACGATGTTGCGCGCCGAGGCCAGCGAGACCTCGTGCTCGGCCGAAGCACCCCCGCAGATTACCGCCACTCGCGTTCGGGCCATCGGCTTCTCCCTTTTATAGTTGCGATCATGATTGCGATCCGAATGAACGGCTAAGAATGCCATGAACCGCCCGCCGGCCTCAGCGGCCGTGCGAGCCGCGCTTGAAAATCCGCCCCGCGGGCCACATTCAAGGCAGGCAAGCGGCGCTGCCGCGCCTATTTGTCACCAACCATCGATCAAACACGCCATGAGCGACGACAACACGAACAGTCAAGATCAGACCCGGGCCCAGGGGGCCGCCGAGGCCGGCGCCAACGCCGAGAAGCACGGCTTCCAGGCCGAGGTGAAGCAGCTCCTGCAGCTGATGATCCATTCGATGTACTCGAACAAGGAGGTGTTCGCCCGCGAACTGATCTCCAACGCCTCGGACGCGCTGGATACGCTGCGCTTCGAAGGTCTGAAAGACGACTCCCTGTTCGAGGGCGACGCCGAACTGGCGATCTGGATCGAGCAGGACAAGGAGGCTCGCACGGTCTCGTTCTCCGACAACGGCATCGGCATGACGCGCGACCAGGTCATGGAACGCATCGGCACCATCGCCAAGTCCGGCACCCGTGCGTTTCTCGACTCGCTGTCCGGCGACGAAAAGAAGGACGCCAAGCTGATCGGCCAGTTCGGCGTGGGCTTCTACTCGGCCTTCATCGTGGCCGATCAGGTCGTGGTCGATACCCGTCGCGGCGGCGAATCCACCGGCGTGCGCTGGATTTCCGACGGCGGCGGCGAGTACACGCTGGAAGAGATCGACAAGCCCGGCCGCGGCACCACCGTCACGCTGCATCTGCGCGAGGGTGAGGAAGAATTCGCCGAACCTTATCGCCTGCGCCATCTGGTCAAGACCTATTCCGACCATATCGCCTTCCCGATCAAGATGCGCGAGCAGCTATCCGGGGAAGACGCCAAGGAAGACGAATCGGCCGAGGATAAAGAGCCCGGCTGGGAGCAGGTCAACCGCGGCGCGCCGCTCTGGGCCGAGCCCAAGGCGAATCTCTCCGACCAGGACTACGCCGAGTTCTACAAGCACGCCTGCAACGACTTCGAGGATCCGCTGACCTGGACCCACAACAAGGTCGAGGGGTCCCAGGAATACACCAACCTGCTCTATATCCCCAAGCGTGCGCCGTTCGATCTGTTCGATCCGAACGGCAAGGCGCACGGCGTGAAGCTCTATGTGCAGCGCGTGTTCATCATGGACGACGCGGAAAAGCTGATGCCGCGCTACCTACGCTTCGTCAAGGGCGTGATCGACTCCAACGATCTGCCGCTGAACGTTTCGCGCGAAATTCTCCAGTCCAACCGCCTGCTGGACAAGATCCGCGCCGGCTCGGTGAAGAAGGTGTTGGGCCTGATCGAGTCCATGGCCCGCGACGAGGACGACCCCGAGAAGTTCAAGACCTTCTCCAACCAGTTCGGCACGGTCTTCAAGGAAGGCATCGTCGAGGACTACGAGAATCAGGCCAAGATCGCCAAGCTGCTGCGCTTCAAGACGACCACGGACGAGTCGGGTGATCCGGGCGTGTCGCTCGACGACTATATCGCGCGTATGCAGCCCGGCCAGGAGAAGATCTACTACATCACCGCCGACACGCTGGCCGAAGCCAAGCACAGCCCGCATCTCGAGATTTTCAAAAAGAAAGACATCGAGGTGCTGCTGCTGACCGATCGCGTCGACGAATGGGTCATGGCGCATATGACCGAGTACGAGGGCACCGAGTTCTCGTCGGTCGCCAAGGGCGCGCTGGATCTCGGCGAGGCCGAGTCCGAGGAAGAAAAAGAGCAGCAGAAGAAATTGCAGGAAGAGTCCTCGGATCTAGTCGCGCGCATCAAGGAAGCGCTGGGCGAACGGGTCAACGAAGTGCGCGTCACGCACCGCCTGACCGATTCGCCGGCCTGTCTGGTCGCTGACGAGCATGGCATGTCGGCGCATCTGGAGCGCATCCTCAAGGAAGCCGGCCAGGCCATGCCGGGGTCGGCGCCGCATCTGGAAATCAATCCGATCCATCCGCTGGTCGAGCGCCTGGCTGGCGAGCAGGGCGAGGACGAGTTCAACGCCTTCTCTCAGATGCTGTTCGAACAGGCCGTGCTGGCCGAGGGCGGCGAACTGGAGGACCCGGCCTCGTTCGTGCGCCGGATGAATCAGATGCTACTGGCCGTCTCCAAGGGCGCGGCGTAGCGTGGGCTCATGGGCCGGCGCCGCCGCGCCGGCCCGTGTCCCTGCCCTTGACCACGCCAGGAGTACCGCATGAACCCGGACCGACTGAAAAAAACCGCGCCCTGGGCGCTGGCCATGACCCTGGCCCTGTTGATCGCGATCGCCACGCCGGCCGCGTTCGCCGAGCAGCACAACGAGCGCGTGAATATCGGCGGCACCACGCTGCAGCTCGGCGCCGACCGGAGCCGCGTCATGGGCGAAGCCCGGGCTCGATTCAACGTAACACCGAGCAACCAGAGCGGCCGATATTTTCTGTATCCCAAGGCGGTGCCGCTAAGCCGAAATGGCCAGTCCCGGCCGCCGAGCGCGGTGGGCTCGCTCACCTTCGCCAACGGCCGCTTGGTGCGCGTGACGCGCAATCTCGGCTCGTTTCGCAGCGCCGACGGGCAAGCCGCGATCCGGAACATGATCCAGGCGTTCTCCGACGCGCCCGGCGAAGGCCACAGTCCGGCCGTGCATACCGATTCCAGTCTGTCCGGCGACGCGAGCACGACGCGGGTCTATTTCAGCTATCCCGACCGCGTGATTCAGGTGCTGGTGTTCCAGCCGGCGGACGCCTCCGAACTGGCCACCGTCGATATCAGCGAACAGTACGCGCTGTCGGGCAATCCGACGCCGAGCGATCAGACGATGTCGCGGTAGTTTAATTCACCAATACCCCGCGGCTTGCCGCGGGCATCTTAGCAATGGGGTTTCCAAAGGGGAGAGCTCTCCCCTTTTGTCGACCGCGCGGTTCATACCGCGCGGTCGAAAGATATTTGATTATCGCTGGCCGCCGTTGGTCTTGGCATGCAGGCGATCGGCGACCACGCGGGGCACGAGCCCCGTAATTCGTCCGTCGAGAAAAGCGATTTCGCGCACCAGCGTCGACGAGATATGGGCGTACTCGGGTGAGGGCGCCAGCAGGACCGTATCGATTTCCGGCGCCAGGTGCCGGTTCATCACCGCCATCTGTTTTTCGTATTCGTAATCGCCCACGCCGCGTACCCCGCGGACCAGTACATCGACGCCGTGCTTGCGGGCGAAATCGACGATCAACCCCTGCGCCGACATGACGGTGACGTTGCCAACGTCCGCGAGCGCCAATTGGGCGAGCTCGACCCGTTCGGCGTGACCGAAAATCGATTTCTTCGCGGAATTGCTGGCCACGGCCACGATCAATTCGCTGAACATGCCCGCCGCCCGGCGGATGACATCGGCGTGGCCGTTGGTGATCGGATCGAACGTACCGGTATAGGCCGCGCGTACGGTTTTAGCCTCGCTCATGACGCGCCATGGTCGCCCGCGGCGCGAATGCGCGCAAGACAATAGCCGACCCCGGCCGCGCGCGACTGGCGTAAAATCTCGTATTCTTCGGCCAATCGAGCCGTGATCGCGGCCTCCTCGGCCGCCGGGTATTCGACGTAGACCCGCGAATGTGGGTCGATCAACGGCCGCAGGCCGGTAAGCGCGGCGCCGTGCAAATGCGCATCGAACGGCGGATCGACGAACACGATATCCATTGGCGCGCGCGCGTGGGTGGCGGCCAGATGCCGGCCGACGTCCGTGCCGTCGGCCTGCAGAACCCGGGCGCGATCGCCGGCGCCGAGTGTTTTCAGCGCGGCTTCGATCGCCGCGGCAGCACGGCGGTCGTTTTCGACGAATATCGCCTGGTCCGCTCCGCGCGACAGCGCTTCGATGCCGAGCGCGCCGGTACCGGCGAACAGATCGATACAGCGCGCGCCCGCGAGCCGCGGCGCGAGCCAGTTGAACAGCGTTTCGCGCACCCGGTTGGGCGTGGGGCGCAAGCCCGGGACCGCGGCGACGGCCAACACACGGCTTCGCCACTCGCCGCCGATCACCCGCAGCCGGGTTTCACGTTCGAACGGCTTGGCGGTGCGCCTATTGGGTCTTTTCCCAGCGCTCATCCGACGCGCTCAGGCCGCGCCTTCGGTACCGCCGACGGTGATCGAGTCGACCTTGAGCGTCGGCTGGCCCACGCCGACCGGCACGCTCTGGCCGTTCTTGCCGCATACGCCGACGCCGGTATCCAGCGCCCAGTCGTTGCCCACCATCGACACGCGGCCCATCACCTCGGGCCCGTTGCCGATAAGCGTGACGCCCTTGAGCGGCGCGCCGAGCTTACCGTTTTCGATTCGGTAGGCCTCGTCGCAGGAGAACACGAAGTTGCCGGAGGTGATATCGACCGAGCCGCCGCCGAAATGCGCGGCGTAAATACCCGACTCGACCGAGGCGATGATATCGCCCGGGTCCGAGTCGCCCGGGCGCATATAGGTATTGGTCATACGCGGCATGACGGTGTATGCATACGACTCGCGCCGTGCATTGCCGGTGGGGGCCGTACCCATCAGGCGCGCGTTGTGCTTGTCCTGCATATAGCCGACTAACACGCCGTTTTCGATCAGCGTGTTGACGGCCGCCGGGGTGCCTTCGTCGTCGACCGCGAGCGAGCCGCGCCGGCCTTCGAGCGTGCCGTCATCGACCACCGTGCACAGATCGGAAGCCACCTTTTGGCCGATTTTGCCGGCGTAGTTCGACGCGCCGCGGCGATTGAAGTCGCCTTCCAGGCCGTGGCCGACCGCTTCGTGCAGCAGTACGCCCGACCAGCCCGGGCTCATCACTACCGGCAGGGCGCCGGCGGGCGCGGGCTCGGCGGCGAGCCGGACCAGCGCGCGGCGTACCGCCTCGTGCGCGTACCCGGCCACCGGATCGTCCGGTCCGCTGTAGATGTCGTAGCCGAGCCGCCCACCGCCGCCGGCCGAGGCCGATTCGCGCTTGCCGTTTTCCTCGACCTGGACCGAAACGTTGAGCCGCACCATGGGGCGCACATCGCCGGCCAGCGTGCCGTCGGAGGCGGCCACCAGCATCGTGTCCGATGAGCCGGCGAGCGACACGGTCACGCGGGTCACGCGCGAATCGGCATCGCGTGCGGCCTTGTCCGCGTAGTGCAGCAGGGCGACCTTGGCCTCGGCGTTCAGCGTCGCCGCCGGGTCGATCGGCCGATAACGCACGGCCGGCCCGATATCGCGCCGGGTGAGCGCGTTCATGCGCGCCGTCTTGCCCTCGCGCGCGATCGCCGCGGCGGCTTTCGAGGCCTGGGCGAGCATGGGAAATGCCAGTTCGTCGGCATAGGCGAACCCGGTTTGTTCGCCGGCCAGCGCGCGGACGCCGACGCCCTGGGCGGTCGAGGCGCCGGCGTTGCGTACGACACCGTCCTCCAGCAGCCAGGTTTCGCTCTTTTGCATCTGGAAATACAGATCGGCGTAGTCCACGCCCGGCACCATCAGGCCGGAGAGCGTGGTCTCGAGTTGGCGGGCGCTGATGTTGGCGCGCCCGAGCAGGGTGTCGCTGGCGAGATCGAGTGTCGTTTGCATGGTTTCAGGTTAACACTACGGCCAATACAGTCGGCCTGATTCGATGATCGCCATCGAGGGCAGTTTATTTTCTGCGGAAACGAACATCATTGAAGGCCGCGAAGTCGGCATCCTGGGTCCATAACGTTGCGTTATGCAGGCGGGCCGTCGCCAGCATGACGCTGTCAGCCATGGCCAGCTTGGATTCGTGACTCAGCTTCGCGGCGAGCAAAGCGGTCGAGGCATCCATTGCGATCACGCGGCCTTGCTGCATCACGGCTACCGCTTGCAACGCGGCATCTTCCCCACGTTGCTGCAGTACGCGCTTGAATACTTCGTACAGACTCAGACTCGGTACGATCAGGCGGTCCGTTTGTTCGATGGCTTCGGCAAAGTAATCCGCGTGCTCATCGTCGGCGAAATAAGTCAGCCATCCCGACGAGTCGACGACATTCACAAACGATCTTTTTCACGGTCGACATCGGTGTCGATGCCGCGTAGAAAGCCACGCATGGTTTTTGCATCGCGCTGCGGCAACAGCTCGATTCGATCGCCATAGGTGATGATCTGCAGTACTTGCCCGGCGTGCAGGTCGAGACGCTCGCGGACCGCTTTGGGTATTGCGATCTGGAACTTGGACGAAAGCGTGAGCGTATCGGTCATTACGATACCGGAATAATTGATTTTACAAAAATACTATCGATTCCGTTATCGTTTTACAATCATCACGTGGAGCCGATACGTCGGAGCCTGCTCAAGGCAGAAGAATCGTGGATCCGGTCGTCTTGCGCTCGGCGATCGCCTGTTGCGCGGCGCCGGCATCGGCCAAGTCGTAACGCTGGCCGATATGAACCTTCACGTCCCCGGATTCCAACACGTCGAACAGGTCCGCGCACATCATCTCGAAGCGTTCGGGCGTGTCGGCATAGCCGCCCAGGCTGGGGCGGGTGACGAATAGTGAACCGCCGCGGTTGAGCTCGACCAGATTCACGCCCTCGACCGGGCCCGAGGCGTTACCGAACGAGACCATCAGGCCGCGCTTGCGCAGACATTTCAGCGAGTCGGCCCAAGTATCTTTGCCGACTGAATCATAGACCACCGGCACGCCGGCGCCGTCGGTCAGTTCCATGACGCGCTCGGGCACGGACTCGCGAGTGTAGTCTATGGTCATCCAGGCGCCGTGATCCTTGGCGATATCGGATTTTTCATCGGACGAGACCGTGCCGATCACGTGCGCTCCCAGAGCCCGGGCCCATTGGCAGGCAATCGTGCCCACGCCGCCGGCCGCGGCGTGAAACAAAATCGTGTCGTCCTCGGCCACGGCGTAGGTCTGGCGCAGCAGGTACTGCACGGTCAGGCCCTTGAGCAGCGAGGCGGCCGCGGTTTCGAAATCGATCGCCTCGGGTAGCGCGACGACATGGTCGGCCGACAGGGTGATGGCGTCGGCATAGGCGCCTTTCGGCCCCAGCACATAGGCCACGCGATCGCCCTCGGCGAAATCCTCGACGCCGTCGCCGACCGCGTCGATCACGCCGGCGCCCTCGGTGCCCATGGCGCTCGGCAACTCGGCCGGGTATAGCCCGGTGCGGAAATAGATGTCGATGAAGTTCACGCCGATGGCGCGGTTGCTGATCCGGACCTCGCCCGGGCCGGGATCGCGAATCTCGGTATCGGCGAGTTCGAGCACCTCGGGGCCGCCGGTCTGTTTGAATTGGATCTGTCGAGCCATGGAATGCTCCTTGAACGGTCGTTAGACGATCAGGCCAGGCGGCGATGCGTCAGGCAGGGGAAGCCTTCGCGCAGCTTGGCCGCCCGTGTGCGGTCGATATCGGCGATCACGACTTCATTGGCCTCGGAGCGCGCCTCGGACTGGACTTGCCCCCAGGGGTCGCAGATCACGCTATGGCCGTAGGTGCGCCGGCCGCTGGCGTGATGGCCAGCCTGATTGGGCGCGATCATGGTGACCAGATTCTCGACCGCGCGGGCGCGCACCAGAATATGCCAATGCGCGGTGCCGGTGGTGTAGGTGAACGCCGACGGCGCGACCACGATTTCGGCGCCGTCGGCGGCCAAGCGGCGATAGAGTTCGGGAAAGCGCAGGTCGTAGCAGATCGACAGGCCGATGCGGCCGAACGGGGAATCGATCACCATCGGCGGATTGGAGCCGGCCATGAAGGTGGCCGATTCGCGGTACGCCTCGGCCGAGTCCGGCAGGCCGACATCGAACAAATGGATCTTGTCGTAGCGGGCCACGCGCTGGCCGGTGTCGTCGTACACGCACAGCGCGGGATAGACGCGATCGGCCTCCGGGCTCGCGATCGGGATTGTGCCGGCGGCGATCCAGAGCCCGTGTTCGGCGGCGGTCTGGGACAGAAAATCCTGGATCGGGGTATTGTTGTTGCCTGGGTTGTTGCCTGGGTTGTTGCCTGGGTCGTTACCCGGGCCATCGGGCTCGGCGGCATGCAGTTTGTCGGTCGCATGCGCCCCCATCAAGGCGAAGTTCTCGGGCAGCACGGCCAGCCGGGCGCCGCGCCGGGCGGCGTCGGCGAGCAGGTCGCCCGCACGCGCGAGATTGGGGTCTACCTCGCCGAGCGAGTTCATCTGAATGGCGGCGACGCGCACGGTTTCCGGCGCCGGTCGGGCTTCGCTCATGCGCAAGGATTTCCTTGAACTTTTATCCGTGGGCCGAGGATACGCCGAACCGGCCGGACGATCACTAGCTGCGTAACCCATCAGGTTGTTCACACCGATACCGAGGGTACTGATCGGTGTGTGGTAGTTGAGACTGCCATTCAGCCAGTGCGACAGATGAAACGTGTTGGACGTTGCAATTGACTATCTTTTGTATATAAATAATAATCATTCGCATTATCATTTAATAAAAATAGGCTGACGGTGGCGGCGCTGTCGCTTTGGTGGGCATCCATACAAGGAATAGGGATCATGAGGGGATATGCGCGGATCGGGCGCCGGGCGCCGTGTATTTTCGGCGTCGCCGCGATAATGGGCGTCAGTCGCCGGCGTATCCGGCTCAGCCCGGTGAAGCGCCGGCCGCGAATCGGAAGCTGGAACCCGTGCCGGCCAAGACGAAAGTCGCACCGGCCGCGAGTCGGAGCGAACCAGCCGCTGTCGGCGCACCGACAATACTCCGGACAATCAGCGTGACCGGCCGGTACTTCGGGACCGATACGCCAACCGAAGGCTACCTCGTCTATACCAGCCGCGGCGCCACGCGAACCGATACGCCGCTTATCGAGACGCCGCAAACGGTCAACGTGATCACCCGGCAGCAGATCGCGGATCAGGGCTCGCGCAGCATTAACGACGCCCTGCGTTACACGCCCGGCGCCTTCACCGGTCTGGCTGGGGCGTCGAAGCGGCAGGACGTGGTCTCGCTGCGGGGTTTTCATGCCGGCGACGTGAACAACATGTTCCTCGACGGCCTGCGCCTGATGAGCGATCCCGGCAGCTATTCGAACATCCAGATCGACCCGTTCTTTCTTGAGCGCATCGATGTCGTCAAGGGTCCGAGTTCCGTGCTCTACGGCCATGCAATGCCCGGCGGTCTGGTCAACTACACCACGAAGAAGCCGCTGGCCGAACAACAGGGCGACATCCAGTTCTACGGTGGCAGCTTCGATACCTTCGGCGGCGGCGTCGATCTCACCGGTCCGCTGCCGAACAAGGACTGGGGCAGTTATCGCGCGATCGGCAAGGCCTCGACATCGGACACCCAGTTCGACGTGGTCAAGCGCGAGCGCTACGCCATCATGCCGGAGGTGAGCCTCGACCTGTCGGACGACACCACCCTACTGTTGCAGGCTTATATTCAGCATGATCCGGCCGGCGGCTTCCACGGCGCGGTGCCCTATGATCTGGCGGTGGATAACTCGCGTTTCGGGCGCACGGTCGAGCCGTCATGGGTCGACCAGAGCCGGGGGAACAATAAGTTCGATCGCGACGAAAAACTCTTTTCCTACGAGCTGACGCAGCACGTCAACGCGCATGTCACGCTGCATTCCCATTCACGCTATGCCGACGTCGAGACCGATCTGGCGCAGATCTATCAGATCGGCTTCACCGCCGCGCCCAACGACGGCGCGACGCTCAGCCGGTTTTATTCGGCTGTTTCAACCAGAACTACTGCTATTTCGGCGAAAGGCGCCAGGTCATCGCGACCGTCGACTATCGGTTCTAAGACCTGTTGCCGTATGCCCGCGGGCAATCCGGGCACAGCGACCAGCGCGGGTCCAGATCGCGCATGCAGCACAGCCGGCGACAGCGCGTCGCGGGCTGGCCGTTGCCGTCGATCGCCCCCGGGGCCAGCGTGCGGTAGGGCCGGTAAAACGGGTTGCGGGCCCCGCCGGCCAGCCGCGGCGCGGTCAGCATCTTCCCGGCCGCATGGATGCGCCCGGGGGCGATCCGGCGCTGCGCGGCCAACTCGCCGAGCGCGTAATCGTAGTAAACGGCGGCGTTGCTCCAGAACACGCGCGGCGCCAGCCGGCAGCGCCCGGCCAATGCACGGACCACCGGCGCGAGCGTGCGCTCGACGAGCCGGGAAAAATCGTGCCCCGGCGCCGTGGTCAGCGGCGCCGGCGTGTCCGGCGCGATGGTTTGGGTGAAACCGTGCGCGTCGAAGCCCAGGCGTAGCCGCTCTATCGCTAGATCGAGCGCGCGGTCTTCGGCAAGCTGAACCACGGTCGCGGCGATGATCAGTCGGCTGAAGAAATACTTCGACCACTGCGAGGCCGCGGCGCGCTTATCGCCGCAGGCCTGGCCGGCGGCAAAGCGATCCAGCAGACCGTCGAGGACGACCGGATCGCAGAGTTCGGGCCCGGCGACCACGAGCGCCGCGGCCGCCGGCGGGCGCTC
>NZ_DASSKM010000049.1:0-24346 GCF_035690525.1 Salinisphaera sp. | reverse complement strand
GCCGCCGCCATCTCAGGCGGCCTCGCCGGCCGTCGCCGCGTCCCGGCAGGCACGGCCGAACAGCAGCGTGTCGCGCAGCGCGCCGACGTCGGTGGCGTCCTGCATGAGCTCGAAATACCAGCCGCCGTCGGCGACGTCGCCATAGAGCACGGCGCCGGTCACGCGGTTGTCCTCGAGCACGATGCGCTTGTAGACGCCGCGGCGGAAGTCGCTGAACACGAGCGCCTGGCTGCCGTCGTCACCCACGAAATCCCCAGCCGACCAGACATCCACGCCAGCCACCTTCAACCGTGTCGCCGTCACCGAGCCGGCGTAGCGGTGGTGGCCGCGCTCGGCCAGGTGGTTGGCGCACACCCGGGCCTGGTCCCACAGCGGCGCCACCAGGCCGTAGGTAGCCCGGCGGTGTTCCACGCATTCCCCCACCGCGTAGATACGCGGATCGAACGTCTGCAGGGTGTCGTCGACAGTCACGCCCCGGCCGCAATGCAGGCCGGCGTCCTTCGCCAATTGCACGTGGGGGCGGATGCCCACGGCCATCACCACCAGGTCGGCGTTGATGGTGGAAGCGTCGGCATTGGCAAAGCGGACGCCGGTGACGCGATTCTCGCCGAGGATGGCGGCGGTTTCGCTGCCCATGCGGAACTTGAGCCCGCGCTGGGCCAGCGAATGCCGCAGCAGCTCAGCTGCGACCGGGTCGAGCTGGCGCTCCATCAGCCGGTCCGGCAGGTGTACCACGGTGACGTCCATACCCTGTCGATGCAGCCCGTAGGCCGCCTCCAGGCCCAGCAGCCCGCCGCCGATCACCACTGCCCGGCCGCCGCCGGCCGCGGCTTCGAGCATCGCCTGCACGTCGCCGATATCGCGGAAGGTGATGACCCCGTCGAGGGTGTGCCCGGGCACGGGGATGATAACCGGCGTGGCGCCGGTGGCGAGCAGCAGCCGATCATAGGGCGCCACCCGGCCGGACGCCGAATAGACCATGCGCCGGCGACGGTCGATGGCGGTGACCGGATCGCCGGCGTGCAGCGTGATGCCGCGCTCGGCGTACCAGCCGCGGTCGTGGGTCACGATGTCGTCGACGGTCTTTTCCCCGGCGAGCACCGGGGAGAGCATGATGCGATTGTAATTACCGTAGGGCTCGGCGCCGAACACGGTGATGCGGTAGCGCGCCGGCGCCAGCGCGAGCAGCTCCTCGACCGCGCGCATGCCGGCCATGCCGTTGCCGATCACAACCAGTTCGAGCGGGCTCGCCTGGGTTGGGTTTTCGCTTGTCATGCAAAGGCTATAAGCAGGCTTCGTGCCAAAAGTACGAAGGCCCGTCCCGTATGCACTGCGCGGCGAACACGGCAGAAAAGGTTGCACCCCGATCGCGCATCGGCGGCGGGTGCACCCCAATGCAGCGGTGCGCGTTGTATTCCGGGCGCAATCCGTGTGTGACGCGCTTGCCGCCCGTAGTAGCATATCCGCGCCAGCGCCACGCGGCCGCCGGCTTACTATCCAACCGGCCTTTGGGGAGCGCCATGGATGCGCACGTCACCGTCGTCGATCATCCGCTGATCAAGCACAAGCTTACGCTGATGCGGCGCGCCACCGCGTCGACCCAAAAATTTCGGGCGCTGCTGCGCGAGGTCGCGCATCTTTTGACCTACGAGATCACCCGCGATCTAGAGTTGACCACCGAACGCATCGAAACCCCGCTCGAGGCGATGGACGCGCCGGTGCTGGCCGGCAAGAAGCTATGTTTCGTCTCCATCCTACGGGCCGGGAACGGGCTGCTCGAGGGGATGGTGGCGCTGTTGCCCTCCGCCCGCGTCGGGCATATCGGCATGTACCGCGATCCGGAAACGCTCGAGGCGGTCGAGTATTACTGCAAGATGCCCGACGATATAGCCGGCCGCCGCGTGATCGTGGTCGACCCGATGCTGGCCACCGGCAATTCGGCCATCGCCGCCATCGGCCAGTTGAAGAAGCTGGGGGCGACGAACATCAAGTTCCTATGTCTGCTGGCCGCGCCCGAGGGAGTCGAAGCGCTGCGCCGCGCGCATTCGGACGTGCCGATCTATACCGCCGCGATCGACGAGCGCCTGGACGAACACGGCTATATCCGGCCGGGCTTGGGCGACGCCGGCGACCGTATGTACGGCACCAAGTAGGCGCTCCCGCGTCACAACAGCGAGGGGTGCCAAGACGCAGGCCGCTGATTACCGGGCTCGATCCCACGTCCCGCCGAAAGATATTTTATCCGCAGATGGACGCGGACAGACGCAGATGGCGGATTGGAAATGTGGCTGCTTTGACTTCGAGACGCCAAAAGCGGTCGCGTTCACCCGGCAGATGCTCTGGTTGCCCATACAGCGCACCCGCAAACCCACATCTGCGTTTATCTGCGTCCATCTGCGGACAGTCTTCTTCCGCGTAACAAAAAGCCGCCGATGCAAACGTCGGCGGCCGCATCATTACGGACAGGCGTGCTGCCTACTTGCCGACGACGTCGGCGAACGCCTTGCAGACGTACTCGATGTTGTCGTCGTTCAGCCCCGCCACGTTGGCGCGGCCGGAGGCGACCATGTAGATACTGTAATCGTCGCGCAGCTTGTTGACCTGTTCTTCATTCAGGCCGGTATAAGAGAACATGCCACGCTGATCGGTGATGAAGGCGAACCGATCGGCCAGCCCGTGTGGTTTCAAGCCCTCGACCAGCTTTTGGCGCACCGCGTGGATGCGACCGCGCATCTCGCCGAGTTCTTCGTGCCAGGTCGCGGACAGCGCGGCCGAGCCCATGACCGTGGCCACGATCGCGCTGCCGTGGGCCGGCGGATTGGAGTAGTTCTCGCGCGCCACGCTGGCGAGCTGCGAGCGCACGTCTTCCATGTTTTCGGCGTCTTTCGCGATGGCAATGAAGCAGCCGGTGCGCTCGCGATAGATGCCGAAGTTCTTTGAGCAGGACTGGGTGATGATCATCTCGTCGAGATTTTCGGCCAGCAGGCGCACCCCGAAGGCGTCTTCGTCCAGGCCGTCGCCGAAGCCCTGATAGGCGAAATCGACCAACGGCAACAGCTCGCGGTCCTGCACCACTTCCAGAATTTTGCGCCACTGATCCTGGCTCGGGTCGAAACCGGTCGGGTTATGGCAGCAGGCATGCAATAGCACGATATCGCCCTTGGGCGCCGATTTCAGCTTCTTGAGCATGGCGTCGAAGTCGAACCGGTCGTCGTCGTCGACGTAGGGATAACGCTGGATATCGAGCCGCGCGGCCTCGAACACGCCCAGATGGTTCGGCCAGGTGGGGGTCGGCAGCCAGATCGATTTGCCGGGCAGTTCGGATACGAGAAAATCCGCGGCCAGACGCAGGGCGCCAGTGCCGCCCGGCGACTGTGTCGCGCTGGCGCGGTTCGCGGCCAGCACCTTGCTGTCGGCGCCCAGCACCGTTTGCAGAATATAGCTGCCGTATTGCGGATCGCCGTGCGAACCGATGTAAGCCTTGGTTTGTTCGGTGTCGATGAGCTGTTTCTCGGCTTCTTTAACCGCGCGCAGGATCGGCGTGTTGCCGTGTTCGTCGCGATAGACGCCCACGCCCAGATCGACTTTGTTGGGGTTGGGGTCGTCCTTGAACTGCTGGATCAGACCGAGAATGGCGTCGCCGGGTACGCGCTCAATCGATTCGAACATGGCTTATCCTTTGCTTGGCATCGGGGCCGCCTCGGCGGGGTGAAACGGCGGACTGTAGTCTAACCGCTCGTCGCCGCCCTGCCGAGACGTGGTTCATACGGATATACGATATGCCGGGCGCACGTCATCCGTGATTCGGCGATGGTGGCCACGACGCGCTACATTGCGCGTTGATTCGGCCTTACCCCGCGGCTTCATGCCGCGTGGTCGAAAGACATTTGATTCTCCGTAATTTTTACGAAGGCTTTGCCATGACCGACACCGCGAGCGCGCCCGCCATCGATCTGGCCGTTTTTGATATCGACGGCACGCTGGTGGACTCCCGGCATCCGCTGGCCGGGCACACCATCGCCGCGCTGCGCTCGCTGAGCGACGCCGGGATAGCCGTCGCGCTGGCCAGCTCGCGCCAGCGCTCCTCGCTGGTCGAGATCGCAGAAACCATCGGTCTGCGCATGCCGCTGATCTCGTTCAACGGCACGCTGGTTAGCGCGGCCGACGGCGCGACGGTCGCCGCCGAAACCTTCACCCCGGGTGACGCGCTCACGGCGGCGTTGGCCGAGTTCGTGGACGCCGGCGGCTGTATTCATGTCTATGCCGAGGATCGCTGGCATGCCTACGGCGACGAGCACTTGATCGGCCGTGAGGCCGCCGGCCCCGACGTCACCCCCGATCTGCGCGCGGACCGCTTCGACGCCGCCTCGCTGCCGGCGCCGGTGCTCAAGGTAATGTGCGACGGCCTGCACGATACGTTGGCCGGCGTGCAGGCCGCGGTTGCGGCCCAGCCGGAGTTGGTCATCTCGTGGAGCGGCACCGAATGTCACGACATTCACTTGGCCACCGCCACCAAGGGCCACGCCCTGCACGTGCTGTGCGCGCATCTGAATATCGAGCCGGCGCGGGTAGCCGCGTTCGGCGACGCCGATTCCGATATCACGATGCTACGGAATGCGGGCTTCGGCTACGCGATGGGCGCGGCCAGCCAACGCGTACGCGCCGCGGCCGATCATTACCTCGACGGGCCGGGCTCCGGCGCGCTTGAAAAACTACTGGCCGAAATTGCGCAAGCTTCCCAATCTTGGAAGATTGGTCGCTAAGTCTGCTGTCGGCCAAGAGCGGAACCGAACACCTAGTCTTGCCGGAGTCGCGAGCCAGGCACTTATCCGCAGAAAGTCCTTATCTGTTCGACGAATCGCACTACTGGCTCAAATATCCTCTTCGGCCCTGATGCTGAGGCTATAGCTCATACGCTTCAGTCGGCTGAAGCTTGCTAGCCTCCTCGCGGAGTTCATCCATGGTCCGGGTGTCAGGGCCGCTGTTGAGGCCTTCGGTGACGAGGCTCTGCATATGGGCAATCTTCGCCTGTCTATCCTGATCCCGCCGGATGAGATCCCGAACATAGTCACTCGCATTGCTGTAGCGACCGGATTGAGCTTGCTCTTCGACCCAATGCTTCATTGGTTGTGGCAGCGACACATTCATCGTGGTCATAACGGTTACCTCCGACGAGCACCATGACAAATTTTGTCAAAATTATCAATGCTTGTGCTTGTCGACCCAAGTCTTGCGTAAAACCTGCGGACACGAGTTTTCAATGACCGCTCTGGATCTATTCTTTTGGAATCACTGCCCGTCGATTCCAAAGCTCAATTGCGAAAATATCGATGGCATCGATGTTCGTAGAGAGCGCTCCATGAAACGCCGAGTATGCTCTTCACAGAGGTGATACATGCGCTGGGCCATATCGGGCATGCCTTTTCTGTAGGCTAAATACAGTTCGCGATCGTATGCGACATCAGGCAGTACGAGAACTTCAACGCCGAGCGTTTCAGGTCGTGCCTGGAGATAGCAAAGCGGCGTCGTTATGGCCCATCCAATACCTGATGCCACCATGCTCAGCACAGACTCGCTGACGTCAAACTCGAGCTGCGAGGCACTCACGATCTGGCGCCGGCGCAGCAGTTGATCGACGTGACGCCCCATCGACGACCGAATGCTGTATCGGATCAATGGCAACGTATCACACATCTGTTGAAGTGATAACGAGCGAAATCGTTTGCTTATGCCCTTGGGGATCACCGCTATCAACGGCTCGCGTAGCAACCGACGTTGTTCGAGCTCCCGATGTTCCAGCAAGGAATCGCAGGTCACCACAAAATCGACCTGCCGTTGCATCAGTTCGTCGTTCACCCGTGGCGCGATGCCCGACAGGATCAGAAGATACTCGGCTTGGGTTTTAAAGGCCTTGACGATATTCGGGCCCACGGTCGTGGTGAACGAATCCACCAGCGCCATTCGAATCAACGGCGCATTGATGGTCAAACTCTCTTGAATTGAGCTTTCCAACCGCTGGGCGGTTGCCAGCAGATCACTCGTACCCTCCTTGAGCATACTGCCGGCCTGGGTCATCGAGATGGGCCGCGTCGTGCGATCCATCAGGAGCGTATCGAATACTTTTTCGAGTCGCTGGAGCGCTTGAGAAACGGCGGATTGCGTCAGCGCGAGGCGATCGGCAGCCTCTGTTGTACTACGAGTTTCGGCCAGAATTTCAAAGATCTGCAAATCTTTGAAATGTAACTGATTAAGCTTGGAACTCACTGCCCGCTCCTAATAAAATTTCACATCATTGGCAAACATAAAAATCAAGGCGTACACCGCATCTTACGACTTAAGTTTAATAAGTTAATAGTGGTCAATAATTGTAAACAAAAGAATTGCTGATACTGCTTGGAATCCGGTGATAACGCGGTTAAGACTCAATGAATCGGGTTTCAACCAGCGCAAACGGCTTATCCATGACATCTGCAAACCGCATTGAGAAAGACAGTCTCGGCGAGCATGCCCTACCCGGCGATGCGCTCTACGGGATCAACACGTTCCGGGGCGTTCAGAATTTTCCCATCGCCGGCCGTACCCTAGGCGAATGTACGCCACTCGTTAAGAGTCTTGCGCAGGTGAAGCAGGCTGCGGCACTTGCTAATCGAGATATCGGTGCTCTGGACGAAGAGCGCGCCGACGCGATCATACAAGCCTGCCAACGCATGATCGCGGGGCATTACAATGCCGATCTACGCTGCGACCTACTCGAGGGAAGCGGCGGCACGTCGTTAAACATGAATGCCAACGAAGTGCTCACGAACGCCGCCCTAGGATTGCTGGGCTGTCAGTCCGGCGACTATACGTGTCTTCATCCCAACGATCATCTCAACCTCAGTCAATCGACAAACGACGTCGTGTCGACCGCCATCAAACTGGCGGTGTTCGAAGTCACCGAGTCTTTGATTAATCAGCTGTCTTGGCTGGCAGACGCATTATCGGCCAAGCGAAACGAATTCGCCGATGTGCTGCGCTTAGGGCGGACTTGCCTGCAGGATGCCCAGCCGATGACGCTTGGACAGGCCTTCGGCGGCTACGAATCGGTTGTACGCCGGCATCGCGAACAGTTGCAGCATCGGTGTCGAGACCTACTTAGCGTGCCGTTAGGCGGCACGGCCATTGGTACCGGGCTCGGTGCCCGACGAGGTTATCGCGACGTGGTATGCCGGTATCTGGCCGAACTGGTTGGACAAGACGTCACATCCGAAGCAAACACGTTCGATGGCATGCAGAACATGGATTCCTGTGCTCGTTTGTCGGCCGAACTACGGAATACGGGCAACTCGCTGTGGAAGCTGGGCAACGATCTGATCATTTTGTCGTCTGGCCCAGCGGGTGGGCTTGGAGAACTTATTCTACCGGCGGTGCAGGCCGGCTCGTCGATCATGCCCGGCAAGATCAATCCTGTGATTCCAATGACGGCATGCCAGGTCTCATTAGCGGTCCACGGTAACGATGCTGCGGTGAGCCTGGCTGCGCAGCAAGGCCTGCTTGACTTGAACCATTACGAAATAGTCATCGTCGATCGCCTGCTAGATAGTGTATCGATGCTCGATGGTGCCGTCGCGACGCTGACCGAAAACTGCATTGTCGATCTGCGCGCGAATGAGGAGCGGAGTCTTGCGAATTTAATGAACTCGGGTGCCTTGGCGACCGTCTTGATACCAATGCTGGGCTATGGCCGCGTTACTGAACTGGTTAAAGAAGCCGACCAAAAAAATCGTCGTTTTGTAGATCTTATTATCGCAAGCGGCTATCTCGACGAAGCACAGATAACGCAAGCACTACGGGAAGCGGCACTCTCGCCGGAGCACATGACATCCATGGCATGAGTCCAGGCTACGCGCGGTCAGCCCCAGCACTCGGAGGCGGCTGTCAATCGCCAACCAGAGTTATACAATGATAGATACTCACAAATCGCCACTACAGCGTATCTCACTTGATGATGCGCCGCTGCGTTTTTTTCATCTGCGCTTAACGATCGCCGGAACCGGAGGACAGATCAACGACGGTTTTATACTGGGTATTATCGGTATTGCCGCGAGCCTAGCTAAAGGTCCGCTTCATTTGACTAGCCTCTGGCTTGGTCTGCTTGGCGCGGCGTCGCTCGCTGGCTTGTTTGTAGGAGCTCTCATTACCGGGCCGATCGCCGATCGAATAGGACGGCGACATATTTTCGCCTGGAACATGCTGGCTTTTACAATACTTTCGGTGCTCCAGTTTTTCGTAACCAGTGCGTGGCAACTGCTGATTCTGAGATTATTGCTTGGACTGATTTTAGGCGCTGATTACGTAGTTGGCAAAACGCTGATCACCGAATATATACCGCGCCGAATTCGGGGCCGACTATTGAGTGTATTGGCCGTCGCGTGGGCTACCGGTTATGTCGCTTCCTACCTCGTGGGCTACTGGCTGCATGCTATCGGGCCGGACTCATGGCGCTGGATTCTGCTGAGCGGCGCAGTGATATCGGCGTTGGTTCTTGTACTACGCCAAGGAATCCCAGAATCACCGCGCTGGCTAGTCAACCACGGCCGACATGGAGAAGCACAAGACGCTATTGATCGTAAGCTGGGTCGAGATATTCGCGCCCCGGAGCCGACCGATTCATTGGAGAGTCCGCACGTTAAGTATCGAGAGCTTTTTAACCGAGGTTATTGGCGTAACACGATGGTCGGGATGGTTTTCTATACATGCCAAGTGATTCCATTTTTTGCCTTGGGCACTTTTCTACCACAAATACTTCAGGCACTGCATGTTCAAGACAACTATCTCGGGAGTACCGTTTATAATCTATTCCTGCTTTCGGGGGCAATTATCGGCTTGCTGATTGTCGATCGTCTGGCGCGGCGTGTCTTCCTGATCGGAACCTTCTATCTGTTCTCGGTTCCGCTTGCAATTATGACATTCTGGACGTCGATGCCGCCCACCGCAGCAGTTATAGTTTTTGGCGTATTCGCACTAATTCTAGCTGCCGCGGTCAATTTTGACTACGTTTATCCGCCCGAGCTATTTCCGACTCGGCTGCGCGCGACCGGCGTAGCAGCGGCCGTTGCAGCGAGCAGGCTAGGCTCGGCTGGCAGTACCTTTTTGCTGCCAATCGTAGTAAGTCGATTCGGTGTTCACGCCGCACTCGGCGCATGCTTGGTAGTGGCGTTGATCGGCGGTGTGGTGTGCCACATATGGGCGCCGGAAACCAGAAATAAAAATATAGATTCCGATGACTCGCGAGCCATGGCGAATGCCCCAACATGAGTTCGTCAACTGATGGTTTGCCACGCACATTAACCGTAGACAATCGGAAGGTTACTATATTTGCGACTGGCGGGACTATCGCCGGACGCGCCTCGTCAGCTATCGATACGACACATTATGAATCAGGTGTGGTGGAGATTGCCGAACTGCTCGACGCCGTTCCCGCGCTTAGGAGTGTCGCCGATATTAGGAGCCAGCAGATTGCCAACGTGGGCAGTCAGAACATGACCGGCGCTATCCTAATCGAGCTTGCCCGGGCGGTTAACCGGGAACTTGCCAAATCTGATATCCACGGGGTAGTAGTTACCCACGGCACGGATACGCTGGAGTCAACCGCGCTGTTCCTGGACCTGACGATCAATAGTCCCAAACCAATAATTGTAACTGGCTCGATGCGGCCGTCGACCGCGATCAGCGCCGACGGCCCAATGAGCTTGTTGGGTGCTGTGTCAGTCGCAGCAAGCGATACCGCACGTAACCGAGGTACGCTCATAGTTATGGGCGATCGCATTGGCTCCGCGTTTTATACGAGTAAAACCAATACAACCACTCTTGATGCATTCAGTGCTCCAGATGCTGGCTATTTAGGCGTATTAATAGACGGCAAACCGAGGTTCTATTACAGTGCTGCACGTCCGAGCGACGCGCCGCACTTCGATCTTTCGAGGATCAACCATCTGCCTCGAATAGATATCCTGTACGGCCACCAGGATCAGGATAGTGCACTTATTGAGTATGCGGTCCGCAATGGTGCGAAAGGCATCGTAATTGCGGGTGTCGGTGACGGCTACATTCCTACTGAACTCAACGCAACAGTCGAAAAAATGATGGAAAACGGAATTCCAGTGGTTTTATCGACACGCACCGGCTCCGGTTTCACCAATCACAAAAAAGCAGGTATCGGCAGCGGTTTTTACAATCCGCAAAAGGCGCGCATCTTGCTGGGCCTCGCTCTCGCCGAAGACGCGGATATGAATACTATCCGATACAATTTCGCGACGAAATAGAACCGAAGTCGCAGGTAAACACACGGTTGGAGTCTGGTTATATCCCCCAACCTGAACCAGCTCAGAGCTTGTTCATAATCTTTTTGAGCAGCAGCGAATGACGCGGGCAACCGCATGGCGGAGTCCTCAAGTAAAGGCCCGCTTCGGGTCGATAACAGCCATCAGACCGATACCTGAGCGCAACTGGTGTTTCAGGCGCTGCTATTCGCCAATATCCTCATTCCAAAGCTCCGGCGTCTCGCGCATGAAATCGGTCATGAGTTGGCGGCAGTCGGCATCGTCGAGCACGGTGAGTTCGACGCCGCGTTCGGCGAGATGGGCTTCGTCGCCCATGAACGATACGTTCTCGCCGATCACCACGCGCGGTATGCCGTAGAGCAGAATCGCGCCGGTGCACATCGGGCAGGGCGAGAGCGTGGTGTAGAGGGTGATGTCTTTATACCAGGCGCCGGGCCTGCGGCCGGTGGCTTCCAGCGCGTCCATTTCGCCGTGCAAAATGGCGCTGGATTTCTGCACCCGGCGATTGTGCCCGGCGCCCACGATCTCGCCGTTCTTGACCAGCACGCAACCGATGGGGACGCCGCCTTCGTCGCGCCCGCGTCTGGCCTCGGCCAGAGCGGCCTGCATGTAGGTTTCATGGGTCATCGAAAACACGCCGATCGCGGAATATACCGGCCAGTGTAAGGGTTCGAGCGGGTCACGGGGCCGATTAGGGATTAGTGCGGATGACGCGGCGCGAACCGATCGGCTATAACTCCGCCATCATTCGCGCGGAGACGGCCGTGGCCCAAGATCCGCTCAAGGCCTATCGCGACAAACGGCGTGCCGATGTCACCCCCGAGCCGTCCGGTAAGCATAGCCCCCGGGCCGACGACCAGCCGCCCGTGTTCGTTGTCCAGAAACACGATGCCTCGACGCTGCATTACGACTTCCGCCTCGAGATCGACGGTGTGCTGAAATCCTGGGCGGTGCCCAAGGGCCCCTCGACCGATCCGCGCGACAAGCGTTTGGCGGTCGAAACCGAGGATCATCCGCTGGACTATGCCGATTTCGAGGGCGTGATTCCGCAAGGCGAATACGGCGGCGGGACAGTGATGGTCTGGGATATCGGCCCCTACGACAACGCCAAGCTCGATGACGATGGCGAGATCGAAAAGTCGTTGGCCGAGTGCTGGGCCGACGGTCATCTCACGGTCAACCTGCACGGCAAGAAGCTCTCCGGCGGCTATGCGCTCACGCATTTCCGTACCGAGGGCAACAAGCGCCAGTGGCTGCTGGTGAAGATCGACGACGAGGCGGCGGATGCGCGCCGTAATCCGGTCTCGAGCGAGGACAGTTCGGTGCTCAGCGATCGCACGACCGACGAGATCGCGAGCGAAGCGGATACGTCGTCATGAGCAAGGTGCGCATCGAAGGCCGGATCGACGGCGACGACTGGGCCAAGGCCAAGAAGGCCGCCATGCCGCGGACCTTCGAGCCGATGCTGGCCACGCTGCACGACACGCCGTTCTCGGACGAGCGCTGGATCTACGAGCGCAAGCTCGACGGTATTCGGCTGCTGGTCTTTCGCGACGGCGAGCACGTCGAGCTTTATACCCGTAACGGCAAGCTCCGAAACGATCATTTCCCCGAACTGCTCGATCTGTTCGCGGCCCAGCCGTGCCAGCGCTTCGTGCTCGACGGCGAGGTGGTGGCTTTCGACGGCGACGTAACCAGCTTCGCGCGGCTGCAGCAGCGCTCCGGTATCGCCGATCCGGATCAAGCGCGCGCCTCGGGCATCGCGATCTATTTCTATGTGTTCGACTCGCCCTGGATCGAGGGCTACGACATCCGCCGCGTGCCGCTGCGCCAGCGCAAGGCGATCCTGCGCGGCGTGCTCGACTACACGGGCCGGCTGCGTTTCACCGCCCACCGCAACGGCGACGGCGAGACGATGCTCGCCGAAGCCTGCCGCAAGGGCTGGGAAGGCATCATCGCCAAGCAGGCCGACAGTTGCTATCGCGGCAGCCGTTCCAGACGCTGGCTCAAGCTCAAATGCCAGGCCGGACAGGAGCTGGTGATCGGCGGTTTCACCGAACCCAGGGGCGAACGCATCGGCTTGGGCGCGCTGCTGATGGGCTACTATGAGGGCGACGCGCTGCGTTACGCCGGCCGGGTCGGCACCGGTTTCAGCGACGCCGAACTGCGCCGTCTGCATCGCGAACTCTCGAAGATCGAACGCAGGCAGCCGGCCTTCGTCGATCCGCCGAACGAGCCCGGCCTGCACTGGGTCATGCCCGAGCACGTGGCCGAAATCGAATTCACCGAGTGGACCACCGACGGCAAACTGCGCCACCCCGCCTATCTCGGCGAGCGTGACGACAAGGATCCGCAAGACGTGGTCCGGGAAGTCAGAAGCGCGTGACCGTGGAACTCGACAATAAAGACAAAATCTTTTTCCCCGACGCCGAATTGAGCAAAGGCGATCTGGCCGAATATTATCGCCGGATCGCGCCGGAAATGCTGCCGCACGCCAAGGACCGGCCGGTGACGCTCAACCGTTTTCCCGATGGTATCGACGGCATCAATTTCATCCAGAAATCGGTGGAGGATCATTATCCCGACTGGTTGGAACGCGTCACCGTCGCCAAGGAAGACGGCGAGATGGTCCAGCCGCTGATCAATTCGGCCGATGCCCTGGTCTACCTGGTCGGCCAGGGCGCGATCGCGTTTCACGTCACGCCCACACGCTTTGATGCGCCCGAGCATCCCGACCGGCTCATTTTCGACCTCGATCCGCCGGACGGCGCCGACGACTTTTCACCCGTGATCGCCGCCGCCTACGCGGTGCGCGACGCGCTGGAGGCCGTGGACCTCACCTGTTTCGTGATGACCACGGGCTCCTCCGGCCTACACGTGACCGTCCCGCTCGATCGCAGCGCCGATTTCGACACCGTGCGTGAATTCGCCCGGGCTATCGCCGAGCGCGTGGCCGACGCCCATCCGGACGAATTCACCACCGCCCATGCCAAGAAAAAAAGAAAAGGGCGGCTGTATCTCGACACGCGCCGCAACGCCGTCAACCAGACCGCGATCGCGCCGTACTCGGTCCGGCCCAAGCCCGGCGCGCCGATCGCCACGCCGCTGGAATGGGACGAACTGACCGACCGCCATATCGGTCCACGGCGTTTCCACATCGGCAACATCTTTCGCCGCCTGTCACAGCGCGACTGTCCCTGGTCCGATATCGCCGGCCACGGGCAGAACGCGGAGCGGGCGCTGGCGCGATTGAAGAACAACGGCTAGCCGCGCGATCAACGCGACCCGGGACAATGAGCAGGCCCGCCACACCATCACCACCACCCGGCTGGCGGCTGCATGACGCCGAAGGCTTCATTGGGCTCGTCGGGCCGGTCTGGGAACACTGGGAAGGCGACGATCTCGTCCTCGCCTTCACGCCGGAAGAAAAACACGCCAATCAACGCGGCGCTGTTCAGGGCGGCATGCTCATGACTCTTGCCGACCGCGTCATGGGCCATGCGCTGCGCGTTCATCTCGGCGGCCAGCCCGTCGCCACGATTCAACTCGATACCCATTTTCTTGCCACCGGCCACATCGGCGAACCGATCGAAGCCCGCGCTACGCCGATGCGTGTGAACAAGAATATCGCTTTCATCGAGGGGTGGATTAGCCAGAGCGAATGCCTATTGATGAGAGCAAGCGGTATTTGGAAAAGATTGCGCGACGACGGCACGGCGGCTGAATTCGATAGGCGCTTCGGGCGTGGTGGAATGTAGTCGGGACCTAAAAATAAGATGTGATGCAGACCCTTCTTAGAAACAAAATTAATTAAATACTTATTTTTTAAAATAATTGAATTTTTGGCCGGCCTCTCGACGCCGTTGTAAGGGTAGACCCTCGGATGAACTGGGAAAGCCATAAATAGCCGTTTCAACGTGGGTAACGGCAGCGGATTTTCCGGCTGCGTTCATATCGTTTCTTTCCGCAGACGGTCTGATCCATATAAGAAAATTGCAGCGCCGCCGCGGGCGCGTTCAGTGCGGGCGCGTTTTTATTGTGTGTGCGTAAAACCCGGGCCGAACCCTATGCCGATTAAGAACAACGACCTATGTCAGACGCGCAATCTTGGCGTTTCCATGACACCTCTATAATAAAATTTAACAAATAAAATTAGTAATTTATGTTTATTTTCTGGGTGCGAGGCGCTTGCAGGCGACCGGCGGGCACCAACCTGCACCACCGGCAGCACTTGCGCTAATGTCGAGCTAGAGACGCGAGTGGCCAATACAGCTATCGCGCTGGCGGTTATCCGGCGTCAAGCTACTTATTTCATAATTTTAGCCGACATTGGGAGAAAAGGACGTGAATACTTCGAGCGTTAAAACGACGGCAATTGCCTATGCCGCCCTAATCTGCTCCGGCACGGCATATATGACGCCGGCCATGGCAGCGTCCGGCAAAAAGCACACGATCAGCTACGTGAATTACGTCGGCGACGTAACACAGAGCAAGACGACGAACTCCGGCAAGATTCATGTTCGGGTTCGATTGAAGGCGATGTCGGCCGATTATTTCCGCGGTACCTACAATGGTGTGGAAAAAGACCTGGATACGGCCGCGATCGCGCCGATGATATCCACCACCATCGAGCTGCCAAGCGGCGGCACGTTCGAAGGCCTGGCGCTAAGTATCGGTACGCTCGACCGGGTGACGACGAACGGTCACGGGAACACCAACGACCAGCTGTCGCCCTGGTACAAGTCCAACAACTACGTGGGCTTGTCCGCGCGGTTCACCAAAAAATGGACCGCCGGCATCACCTACACCGCCTATACCTCGCCCAGCGGCCTGTTCGCGACCTCGCAACAGATCACGGTGGCCTCGGCCTATAAAAACTGGCTGCACCCGTCGATAAAATTCGCGACCGCCATCGACAGCACCCGGAACGATGGCGTTTATGCCCAAGTCGGCATCGAACCCAACATCAAGGTATTCAAAAACACCAACTACCCGGTCAAGCTGTCGTTGCCGTTGTCGGTCGGGGGCGGTTTCAACGACTTCTACAGCACCGATAGCGACCACATCAATCAAGCCGGGTTCGCCAACGGCGGTGTTGCGGCCACCATGCCCATGAAATTCATCCCGAGCGACTACGGTAGCTGGAAACTCCACGCCGGCGCGAATGTCACGGCGCGTGATGATGATCTGCGCCACCGCTCCGGCGAGCACACCGACGACACGTTCATCCCCATGGGTTACGTCGAGATCAGCCTCTTGTACTGAAACGAACGTGATCGCCGTTGCCCGCGCGGTGCGCTGAAAGCCGTTGATCTCACCGCGTCCATGTCGTGCGCGCGCTGGCGCGGCTGCGATAACGCGGCCAGTGTTCAGCCGGGCTCTGCTGCCCCGATGGCTAAGATTCGATTAAGAATAAGCTTCCAGGGTTGCCTTTCGTACCGACATACCTTTAACCCGTTCGAGGAGGTTACTCATGAAGAAACATCTTATATGGGCGTGCGCTTTCGCAGGCCTCGCCATCGCCACCGGCGCACAAGCGGCTTCTAACAGTCAGGACAGCGCTTCGCAGAACTCGATCAATCAGGGAACGCAACAGAACGCCGCGCTGTTTCAACTGTTGGATAAGGACAACGACGGCAAGCTGAGCCAGAAAGAGCTCAAAAAGACGACCGACCTCATAGCCATCCAGACCTTCAATATCGACGACATCGACGGCAACGGCAAGATCAGCCAACTCGAGTATGCGGCCGAAGCGAAAATCCGCGCGATCGCCCTGTTCGGCCTGCTCGACACCGACGGCAACGGCTCGGTGAGCTTTAAGGAACTGCAAAAACCAATCGCAGGCCAGGCGGACAATGGCAATCAACTCCTGACCCGCTCGGCCTATAGGGCGAAAGTTTTCAATAATATGATCAAGTCGATGGACACCAACGGCGACAACGTTGTATCGCAATCGGAATGGGAGTCGGCCGTACAGCAAGTAGGCCAGAGCCAGCCGACCGGTGATACGTCCTCGTCGGGCAACGGCTAATCGGCTGAAAATATTTTACGACTAAGCACCGCCGGCCAAGCCGGCTTTTCGAGAATCCGGCTTCCACTCGCAGTTGTGGAAGCCGGTTTTTTGCGTTCTAGCGGACAAATTGTGTCTGGTCCTTTTCGAGGGCTTTGAGGCTCCAATCAGCTTCAATTCGCGTCGGCGATATCGGCGAACCGGGCGCCTGTGAGTTCGGCCAGACTGAACGGTTCTAGGCTGAGTTCCAAACCTCGCCGGCCGCCGCTGACATGCATTTGCAACAAACGCTTGGCCGAGTTGTCGATAATGGTCTCGAGCCGTTTTTTCTGGCCGAGCGGGCTGACGCCGCCGATGACGTAGCCGGTCGTTTTTTCGACTCTGTCGGGATTGGCCATAACGGCTTTTTTGCTTTTGATTGTGGCGGCGAGCTTTTTCAGGTTCAGCCGGCCGGAGACGGGTACGAGCGCGACGACCAAAGCGTGCGCATCGGTTTCGGCGACCAGCGTCTTGAAGACTTCATCAGGCGACAGGCCGAGCCGTTTCGCGGCGTCGATGCCGTAATCGCCCGTGGCTTCGCCGGCCTCATAGTGCCGGATCTCGTGAGCGATGCCGGCGGCTTGCAGGGTTTTGACGGCGGGTGTCATGGCGGTGCGTTTTGTGTCGATAGCACGGCTCGCGATGGTAGCGCCGTCGTCCGGCACTCGCGAGCGCGAGGGTGCCGGTCTAGACTTTATCCGTGCCTGCCTCAACCGATAGGCCGCCCGGATGGATGAGCCCACGCCCTTATCGTTGACGCCGATCGGCATGGTTGCCAGCGATTACCCCGATAAATTCGGCGTGCCGCGCCAGCCGGGCCTGGTGACGGCCGCGCGCGGCGTGCTCAGCCTGATCGCACCGTACGACGATCCGCTGGCCGTCGAGGGCATCGCGGCCTACAGCCATCTCTGGCTGTGCTTCGTGTTCGATCGTAGCCCCGAGACCTGGCACGCCCGCGTACGTCCGCCGCGGTTGGGCGGCAATACCCGGATCGGCGTGTTCGCCACGCGCAGCACGCATCGGCCGAATCGCCTGGGGCTGTCACTGGTACGGCTGCTGGATGTGGCCACGTTTTCCCGGCCGGCCTGCGCACCGTGGACCGTGCCGGGGGCGGCCGCCGCCCGGGCCGCCCGGGCGCATCTGTTGATCGGCGGCCACGATCTCGTTGACGGCACGCCGGTTGTGGATATCAAGCCGTATCTGCCGTGGGCGGAAGCGCCGGACGAAACGCGTGCCGATCTTGCGCCGGGCGCGCCGCCGACGCTCGACGTGTATTTCACCGACGCGGCGTCACGAGTTCTGGATGGCCGGCCGGGCGGCGCGGCCTTGAAAACATTGATCGGCGAGGTCCTGGCACAGGACCCGCGCCCCGCATACCGCAAGGACGATGCCGACCGGCGCTATGGGATGGCGTTGCGCGACGTGGATGTACGGTTTGTGGTCGACGAAACGGGCGCGACGACGATCGTGCGGGTGCTCTCGATCCACTCGCGCGCGGCAGGCGATCAGCCGCCGATATAAGACATCTCGACGCGGCCGTCGCCATCGCCGTCGCGGCGCCCGGCGGTTTGTTCCCCGCGCTGCTCGGAATAGCGGTCTTCGCGGGCACGCCATATGCCGGCAAGCAACGCGGCGATTTCGGCGTCGTTCGCGCCCGAGCGCATCGGCCCGCGCAGATCGCGGCCGTGCACGCCGAACAGACAGGTATACAACTCGCCGATCGCCGACAGGCGCGCACGCGTGCAGCCGCCGCAGAACGGCTGCGATACCGAGGCGATGATGCCGATTTCGCCCGCGCCGTCGTCGTAGTGCCAGCGGTTCGCCGTTTCGCCCGGCTGGGCGGCCGGGGCGCGGGTGATGGCGTAGCGCGTGCGCAGGGTGTCGACGATCTCGCGGGCGGTGACCACATCGTCCATGCGCCAGCCGTTGGAAGCGCCGACATCCATGTATTCGATGAAGCGCAGCACCACACCGGTATGACGGAAGGCCGCGGCCATCGGCAGGATCTGGTCGGCGTTCACGCCGCGCTGGATCACGCAGTTGATCTTGACCGGCGCGAGGCCGGCGGCCACGGCGTTGTCGACGGCCTCGCGCACTTTCGACGCCGAAAAGCCGACATCGTTGATCGCCTTGAAGCGCTCGTCGTCGAGCGCGTCCAAACTCAGCGTGACGCGGTTCACGCCGGCGGTTTTGAGTTGCAGCGCCCGCTTGGCCGTCAGCAGCGAGCCGTTGGTCGTCAGGCAGATATCATGGATGTCGTCGATCGCGGCCAGGCGCGCGACGAGCACGTCGAGATCGCGGCGCAGCAACGGTTCGCCGCCGGTCAGGCGCAGCTTGGTGACGCCGAGCCGTGCTGCGATGCGCGCGATGCGTTCGATCTCGTCGAAATCGAGCAGTTCGCGTTTCGGCAGGAACAGATGCTCGGCGCCGAACAGCTCTCGCGGCATGCAGTAGGTGCAGCGGAAGTTGCAGCGATCGGTGAGCGAAATGCGCAGATCGCGCAGCGGCCGGTTGCGTGTGTCGGTAAGCGTCGACATGACGTCGAGAATAACATCGGCCACCGCCGCTACGGCAGCGGCGGCGCCTAGTCGGTCCCCGAGGCCGCCAGCCCCTAGCCGCCGTCACCGCCCGATGATTGCCCGCCCGCGCCGGCGGCGGACAGCGCGTCGTCGATCGCTTTTTTGAGCTTTGCGTAGCTGGGCCCGCCGACGAACTCCGTGTTGCCGACCAGCACCGTGGGCGTGGCGCGCAGCCGGATTGCCTCACCGGCGCCGCGCTCCTTGTTGATGGTCGCCAGCGGTGTCTTGTTCTTCATGCAGGCCTTGAGCTTGCCGGTATTCAGCCCGGCCTCCAGGCCGAGATCGAGAAACGCCGAACTCGGATCGGATTTTTCGGCCCATTTCGACTGCGTCTGATACAGCCGGCTGTGATAGGGCCAGAATTTATCCTGGCGGCCCGCGCAGCGAGCGGCGATCGCCGCGGTCTGGGCGTTCGGATGCATCGATAGCGGGAAATCGAAGAAGATGAAGCGGACCTTGCCCGAATCCACGTATTCGTTGCGGATGCGTTCGGCCGTAGGCTCGAAATTGCCGCAGGCCGGGCACTGGTAATCGCCGAACTCGCGGACCGTGACCGGCGCGTCCGGGTCGCCGATGGCTTCGCCGAGCTGGTCGTATTGGTTGCGTAGCGTGGCCATGGTGTCGGCGCTGAGCTGGCGAATGTTGTCGCCGGGCGAGGGCGCGGTGCGCTTGTTGCCGGTAAAGCTCATGACTAGAATCGCGATCACGATCAGTGCGCCGATGACCAGCACCGGGAAAAACAGAGCGCCGAACAGGCTACTCTGGCTTTTGTTGTTCTGCGGACTCATCCGCCGCTCCTTCGACTGGGAAACCGGATCGGCGGCTATTCTAGGGGCTGTTGGCGTTTCATACGACACCGCGCCGGCGGCCATTTTGGTGCAAGACAAGGCGCAGCGGGCGTACGGTAGTCATTCTACCGTAGCGCGCTGCAACGCTGGATTGCGTCAAAATGGCCCCCGGCCCTTTGGGTTGCGGCCACAAATCGCGCCATCCGGCGTTGCAGAGCTTGACCGCAGAATGACTGCGGCCGGCGCTCTGCGCCTTGGCTGACACGATTTGGGGTCGCAACGCGGGGCCGTATGAAACGCCAACAGCCCCTTGCCCGCGCGGCGCTGCGTGGTCAGTTACAAAGCGTGCATGAAAAAAGGGCCCCGCGGGGCCCTTTCCGAACGACAGGCGTTGCGGCGCCCGGTTCGTGACGTGCTCTTGATGATCAGTTGTCGGTCGCGTTGTCGATCGCGTCCGAGGTCGCGTCGCCCGCATTTTGCGCCGCATCGCTGGTTGTATCGGCGGCATCGCCGGCCGTGTCCTTAGCGCCGCCGAACAGGTTCGAAGTCGTCTGCTTGACTTGGGTCCAGGCGCTGGAGGCCGAGTGCTTGGTGCTCTGCCAGGCCTCGGCGGCCTGACTCTGGGCATTGGTCCACCACGAGTCGCTGTAGAGCGGCTGATCCGCGAGCTCGTCGCGGCTCATGTCCAGATTGATCCGATAGTTCGGCTCTTTCGCTTCGTCCGTGGGCAGGGTCTGAACGGTGAGCCGGTTCGGGGAGACCACATAGCTTTTGCCGCCGAGGCCCAGCTTGCCGTTGGTTTCGATCACGAAAGAGCGAATCTGCATGCCGTTGCCAAGCAGCACATCGTCGACTTCGCCGATCGCATCCTTGGAGTTGCCCTCGGCGTACACATCGGCGTCCAGGAGCTGATCGGCGGAGTACATGCCCTGGGCCTGGCTGATGGCGGTTTGACTGGCCGAACTCGGCTGATCGCTGTCGGCCGCGAAGGCCACGCCGCTGCCGGCGGCCAGGGTGATCGCGGTCAAACCGGTGATCGCGGTGGTCTTGATGGTCATGAAGTCCCTCTCTCATTCAGATACGACTGACTGATGCGCTGCACCATAGCGCAGCCGGTTGAACCGCGGCTGACCGAGCGGGTTCTTAAACCGGGTTGAGCGCGGCCAGGACACGGGCGATCAACGGGGTATCGGTATCGTCCGCACGCCGGATCGCCCACAGCGGCCGTGCGAAGACGTGGCCCGCCAGATGCATGAATCGGACCCCGCCGTTGCGGGCCGCGGTGTCGGCCGCCGCGCGGCTGACGCAGGCCAGGCCGGCGCCGGCGGCCACCGCCCGAACCTGCGCGCCGCTATCATCCACCGTGAGCGTGGCCCGCGGCACCGGGATGCCGGCCAGCGCCAGGCTGTGCTCGAATACGGTTTGTGTGCCCGAACCGGCTTCACGCATAACCCAGCGCCAGTCGTTGAGGGTATCGGAGGTAAGCTCGGTCGGGGCGTCGGGCGGGCCGATGATCTCCAGGCGGTCGGTACGCCAGCGCCGGGTCTGAATATCGTCGCGGCGGGCCGGGCCTTCGATGAAGCCGAGATCCGCATCGCCCTTGGCGATGCGCTGTTCGATCGCGGCGCTGTTGCCGGAAGTCAGCGTCGGCCGCAGCGCCGGATGATCGGCGGCTAACCGCGCCAGCGGGGCCGGCAGCAGATAGCGGGCGATCGTGCTGGAGGCCGCGATATGGATCGGCCCGGCCAATTCGCGGGCCTCATCGCCGCGCAGGCGTTCGGCCAGGCCGGCGAGTTCCGCGCATGGCCCGTGGGCCAGGGCCAGCAGCCGCTGGGCATCGGGGGTGGGCACGAGCGCACGGCCGCGTCGGGTGAACAGGCGCACTTGCAGGCCATCGGCGAGTTCCTGCAAGGCTTGGCTAACCGCAGCCTGGCTGAGATGCAGCCTATCGGCCGCGCCGCGGACCCGGCCGGTCTGCATGACCGCGGCGAAGATATCGAGTTGGCGGAGCGTGAAGCGTGACGAGTGCATGTGTTCGTTCGGCTTTTACGAACATATTGTTAGATATTAATCGATATTATCGTAGAACTTCCAGGTCTACCGTTATGCCATTGCATAGCGGGAGATCCTCATGGGCGATTCACTCACCCGGCAACGCGCGGCACCGGGCCGGTTCGGCGATCTGATCCAGCGCGGCGGCGGGATTCTGCCCGGGCTGCTGTTGTGCGTCGTCCTGGCCGGCTTGTCGTACACGATCGCCGCCTGGCCGGCGCTCAACAATATCGTGCCTCTGAGCGCGCTGACCGTCGGCATCCTGCTCGGCGTGGCCGTGCGGCTTTGCGTCCCACTGCCCGCCGCGCTCGAGCCGGGGGTCCGCTGGACGCTGTACTGGCTGTTGCGTACCGGGATCGTCCTGCTGGGATTCCGGCTGGTGGCACAGGACATGCTCTCGGTCGGCGCCGGCGGTCTTGCGCTTGTGTTGCTCGGCGTCGCCACCACCATTGCGCTGTCGATCGGGGTCGGCCGGCTGCTCGGCCTGCCGGATACGCTCAGTACACTGGTCGGTTGCGGCACCGGTATCTGCGGGGCCTCGGCGGTGGTCGCGGTGGACGGCGTCATCCGTGGCCGCGAACAGGATGTGGCCTGTGCGATCGCCATGGTCACGGTCTACGGCACGATCGCGATGTTCGCCTATCCGGTCCTCGCCCATCTGGCCGATCTATCCGAGCCGGTATACGCGGCCTGGGCCGGAGGCTCGATCCACGAAGTCGCCCAAGCGGTGGCCGCGGGCTTTGCGTTCGATGACCGCGCGGGCGTCGACGCCAGCCTGTACAAGCTCTCGCGCGTGGCCCTGCTGGCCCCGGTTTGTGCGGTGCTGGCGCTATGGTGGCGCCGTCGATCCGGGGTACGCGCCGGCAACGCCTCGGGCGCGCGCGGCGCACCGTTTCCGATGTTCGTGCTGCTATTCGTGGCGGTGGTCGCGTTCAACTCGTGCGTGGATCTGCCCAAGGCGTTTCACACTGGATTGGTGCATCTGGATGCGGCACTGCTGTCGGCCGCGATGGTGGCCATGGGGCTACAGACCCGTTTGATTGCGGTCGTGAGACTCGGCTGGCGGCCCTTGTTTCTTGGCGCGGTGGTCGCGATCTGGCTGAGCGCGCTAGCGATGGGCGGGGCGCTGCTGATCGCGCGTTGACCACAGCAAGCATCGCGGCATGACAGATGCGATCGATTAGGCCAAGCTAACGCTTGTCGACGAGCCATCGCAAACCGAACGCCTGATATGCCAAGAGCAAGGCCATGCCCGTAATCTATTCGATGGCCGCCATTGCCATCGGCGCCGCGGTCGGCGCGAATCTGCGCTGGGTGCTCGGGCTGGGGCTCAACAGCTACCTGCCGAGGTTGCCGCCGGGCACGCTGGCGGCCAATCTGCTGGGCGCGTTCCTGATCGGCATCGCGATCGCGACTTTTTCGACGCTGCCGGAGCTGTCCGCGTTCTGGCGGCTGATGATGGCCACCGGCTTTATCGGCGCGCTGACCACCTTCTCGACATTCTCCGCGGAGATGTTCGCGCAAATCCGGGACGGGCGCCTGCTCTGGGCGTTCGGCGGCATCGCCGTGCATGTCGGCGGCAGCCTTATTATGACCGGGCTCGGCATGGCGGCCTTTGCGGGGCTGCGTCATCTCACCGGGGCGGCATCATAAAAGAGTGCGACGCGGGTTGATGAGCCGCCGGGCGGCCGTCAGCCGCGGCCGAGCAGGCGCGGCAGTTCGGCGAAGTCGGTGAAGCGCACGAGCGCGGCGTCCGGATGGTCGCCGATCGTGCGGCGACGGTCGTAGCCGAAAACGCGCATGCCGGCCCGGCGCGCGGCTTCGACGCCGGGGTCGCTGTCTTCGATCACCGCGCATTGTGCCGGGGCGACGCCCATGGCTTTCGCGGCATGCAGGAACAGGTCGGGTTCGGGCTTCCAGGATTCGATATCGTAGGCCGAGAACACCAAGTCGCCGAAATAATCGGCCAGGCCGGTGGCGCGCAGGGCGGTGGCGAGCTTGCCGGGCGGGCCCGACGAGGCCACGCAGCGCGGCTCGCCGATCGCCTCGATCGCGGCGCGCACGCCGGGAATGACCTGTAGTTCGCGTTCGAACACCGCGCTGCTGTGAGCGCGGTAGCGGGTGGCAAAGTCGGCGCCCAGATCGATGCCGTGCCGAGCCGACAGCGTGTCGCACATGTCGGCGAACTTGCCGCCGCGAAACTCGGCTTCCACCGCGACCGCGTCCAGATGGATGCCGTGATCGGCGGTGATCATGTCCACCATGCAGCGGGCGTTGAGCAACTCGCTGTCGACCAGCGTGCCGTCGCAATCGTAGATGACGGCGGCGAAGGGCAAAGCGTCGGCCATGGTGCGGCGGTCCTGGGTGTCGATGAAGCCGGGCGCGGGCAGTGTAGCGGTCCGGCGCGGCTGGGGCTATTAAGCCGGCATCAAAATAGATGAACGACCATCGGCTTAATAAAGCGGACCGCGCAAGCGGGCCGCCGCGGCGTCAAGCCGCGAAGCCTTGTCAAATCCAGGCCGGACATGCGCCGGCCTGGATTTGGCGAGGCGTTGA
>NZ_DASSKM010000048.1:0-2454 GCF_035690525.1 Salinisphaera sp. | reverse complement strand
TGAGCGCCCGCAAGATCTCGTTAGGTTTTTGGCGCGCACGGTGGCGGCGGTCCACCGTCGTCCGGACTGGCACACATCGCCTGAATCAGCGACGATTGATATGCCCTATGACTATAAAACCGTCTATGTCGATCGGCGCTGCTTGGCGCGCATCCCGGGTCGGGGCTGAATCTCCGCTTTCGCCCGGATTGCGTCTTGATTGAATTCTCGTCTGTCACCAAACGATTCGCCGACGGCACGGTCGCGGTCGATTCGCTCGACCTGACCGCGGCCACCGGCGAACTCACCGTGCTTGTCGGCCCGTCGGGCTGCGGCAAGACGACCTCGCTGCGCATGATCAACCGGCTCGATGAAGCCACCGCAGGCATCATCGCGGTCGACGGGCAGGATATCCGTTCGCGTAGTCTCACCGAATTGCGCCGCGGCATCGGCTATGTGATGCAGCACTCCGGGCTGTTTCCGCACCGCACGATCGGCGGCAATATCGCCACCGTGCCGCGCCTGCTGGGTTGGGATAAAAAACGCATCGCCGCACGCGTCGACGAACTGATCGAGACCGTCGGCCTGGAAGCCGGCATGGCCGCGCGTTACCCGCACCAGCTCTCCGGTGGCCAGCAGCAGCGCGTGGGCGTGGCTCGCGCGCTGGCGGCGGACCCGCCGATCATGCTTATGGACGAGCCGTTCGCGGCGGTCGATCCCATTGTGCGCAAACGGCTGCAGGACGAATTTCTGGCGCTGCAGGGGCGGCTCGGCAAGACCATCGTGTTCGTTACGCACGATATCGACGAGGCGATCCGGCTGGGCGATCGTATCGCGGTGTTCGGCGACGGCGGGCGGCTGGCCCAGTTCGCCACGCCGGACGAGTTGCTCGCCGCGCCGAAAAACGATTTCGTGATCGATTTTCTGGGTGCCGAGCCGCAATTGAAGCGGCTGTCGCTGATCAGCGCGCGCATGGCCACGCCGATCGACGCCCCGCTGATCGAGGTCGGGGCCAGCGCCGAGGCCGCGGTCGCGGCGGCGGACAAGGCCGGCACCGATTGGGTGCTCGTGCTCGATGACCGGCGCATCGTCGGCTGGCACCGCATCGAGGCTTATCGGGCCGATACCGCGCGCGGCGCCGAGCGTTTCGACGCGGTCATGGGCGCCGGCGCCACGCTGCGCGCCGCGCTCGGGGCGTTGGTGATCTCGCCGCTCGGCGTGGTGGCGCGCACCGATGGCGAAGGACGATTCGACGGCCTGCTCGATCAATCCAGCCTGCATCGGGCGCTGTCTTGATTCGTTGGGACTGGATCGGCCGCCATGCCGACGACATCATGGCCCAGCTTCTCCAGCACGTGGAACTGACCGCGCTGGCGCTGCTGTTCGGCTTCGCGATCGCGTTTCCGCTGGCGTTGGCCGCCATCCGCTGGCCGCGGCTGTACGGGCCGTCGCTGGCGGCGACCGGCGTGCTGTTCACCGTGCCGTCATTGGCGCTGTTCATTCTGTTGATTCCGTTCACCGGGCTGTCGATGGCGACCTCGCTGATCGGGCTGACGATCTATACGCTGCTGATTCTGTTCCGCAATATCGTCGAAGGGCTGCGGGGTGTGCCGTTCGAGGTGCGCGAGGCCTCCAGAGCGCTCGGCTATTCGCGAAGCCGTCAGTTGCTCACCGTGGAATTGCCGATCGCGCTGCCGGTGATCATGGCCGGCCTGAGGATCGCGGCCATCACCGTTATCGGGCTGGTCACGATCACCGCGCTGATCGGGCAGGGCGGGCTTGGCCGACTGTTCATTACCGGTTTCACGCTGCATTTCACCACGCCGCTGCTCGTGGGCTTCGCACTGTCGATCGCGCTCGCGGTGGCCGTGGATCTGTCGCTGGCCGGCTTGCTCTGGCTGGCCACGCCCTGGCATCGGGGGCGCCGGATATGACGTGGCGCGCAACAAGCGTGCGTCTCGCGCTGGTGGCTGCGCTCTGGTGGCTGGTCGCCGGCTCGGCGTTCGCGCTGGGCTTGGAAAGCGACGGTACGAACACGGTGGTCCGGGTTTGGCAGTGGTTCGTCGACCCGATGCACTGGCAGGGCCCGGGTGGGCTGCCGCATCGCATTGCCCAGCATATCTATTATGTAGCGGTTTCCACGGCGATAGCGGCCGCCATCGCGCTACCGGTCGGTCTCGGGCTCGGGCATTACGGCCGCGGCGGTCTGATCGCGATCAATATCGCCAACATCGGCCGGGCGATCCCGTCGTTCGGGCTGATTATTCTCATGTTCCTGCTGGTCGGCTTCGGGGTGGTGCCGGTGCTGGTGGCATTGGTGGCGTTGGCGATCCCGCCGATGGTGACCAACAGCTATGTCGGCATGCAGTCGGTCGACCCGTCGGTACGGCAAGCCGCGGCGGCGTTGGGGCTGACGCGCTGGCAGCGGCTGGTCCAGGTCGAGCTGCCGATCGCGCTGCCCCTGATCATGGCCGG
>NZ_DASSKM010000047.1:0-3851 GCF_035690525.1 Salinisphaera sp. | reverse complement strand
GTTCAGGATCACCGCCGCGACCACGCCGGCCAGGCCCACGATGCTGCCCACCGATAGGTCAATGCCACCGGTAAGCACCACCACGCCCTCGCCAAAACCGATCAGGGCATAGATCGAGATCAACATCAGGATCGAGATGATGTTGTAGAACGAAAGGAACTGGGGCTGGGCGATCGCCAGCGGGATCACATAGCAGGCAAAAGCGATCCAGACCACCATCGACGCCAGCCGCTGGCGGTTGAACAATGTATGCCAGCGCGCGGGCGCCGCCGCGGCGTCGGTGGTTAGCGATTGTCGTGCATTACTCACGTAGGTCATCCTTTTGCTGAACCGCCGACTCGTGGTTGTCGCCGTTACACGCCGATCGCGGTCCTGACGATGTCGGCCTCCCGGAATTGGTTGCGCTCGAAGACCCTCGCGATGAAACCGTCCTTGAACACCGCGATGCGATGCGACAGCGTCATCAACTCCGGCAGTTCGGAGGAGGACATGACGATCGCCACGCCTTGGCCCGCGAGTTCGACGATGATTTCGTAAATATCCGCCTTGGCCCCCACATCGATGCCACGCGTGGGTTCGTCCAACAGCAACACCGCCGGGTCGTCGGCGATCAGGCAGCGGGCGACCAGCGTTTTCTGCTGATTGCCGCCGGACAGTTGGGCCACCGACGCGCGCGTGGACTCGTACTTGGTGCGTAACGTTTCCAGCGCTTCGCGGGTCAAATGGTGTTCGCGCGACGTTTTCAGCCAGCCGGCCAGGCCCGAGAACCGGCCGAGATTGGCCAGAATCGCGTTGGCGGCGATGCCCTGTGACATCACCAACCCGGACTCCTTACGACTTTCAGGGATGTACATGAGCCCGCGCGCCAACGAACGCGACGGCGACCGTTCGGCGTAATCGTCGCCGGCCAGATGGACATGCCCGCGCCGGGCCGAATGCAGACCGTAGACGGACTTGAGAAACGCCGTGCGTCCGGCGCCCGCGATCCCGGCCAGACCGACAATCTCGCCGGGTCGGACCGCAAAATCGAAACTGTGCCCGGCATCGCCGTCCGCGTCGCGCGTGGCATAGCCCTCGACCGCCAGCACCGGGACATCGGCTTCGATATCCGGCAGCACCAGCCGCTGCTCGGCCAGCTTGCGGCCGACCATCGCGTCGACCACATCGGCCGAGGACAGATCGCGGGCCGCCGCGGTGAGCGTAATATCGCCGTCGCGCAGCACCGCGATATCGTCGGCCATCTGCTCGACTTCGTCCATCTTGTGGGTGGTGAACACGACCGTGGTGCCGTCGCGGCGCAGCTTGTCGACGATGTCGAACAAGTGACGCGTCTCGTTGCTGGTCAGCGACGAGGTCGGCTCGTCGAGCAGCAGGATGCGCGGCCGGCGATGATAAGCGCGGATGATCTCGACGATCTGAGCATAGGACAGACTGATCTGCTCGACCCGGGCGCGGGCGTCGATCGGCACGCCGAAGGCATCGATCGCGGCCTGGGCCTCGCCGAACATGCGACGCGATTGCAGATAGCCGATCCGCTTCGAACCGGCGGCAAGTTCGCGGCCGAGGAAGATATTGTCGGCCACGGTCAGATGCGGCACCAGCGACAATTCCTGGGTCACGATCTGAATACCGTGGGCCTGGCCGGCGCTGGGCGTGAATTCGCGCACGATATCGCCGTCGATCCGCAGTTCGCCGGTCGACGGCGCGATCAGGCCCGCGATGATGTTCAGCAGCGTCGACTTGCCGGCGCCGTTCTCGCCCATCAGCGCGGTCACGCGCCCGGCCTGCAAGGCGAGATCGATGCGATTCAGCACCGCCGTGGTGCCAAACCGCTTGCCGATTTCGACGCATTCGAGAATGTTCGCGGTCATCGCCTTCACGCGTGCTGCGCGTTCCTCCATTCGCTTCGCCGATCGAATCGGCCGGCCTCGTTTTCGCCGCGTCTTTTTTCGGCTCGATCCGTTCCGGGCCGCGATAACGGTTCGGTTGGCGTTCGGCTTCTTGTTATGCTCATAATAGCAACATAAAGCTCATATGAGCGCTATGCGCTATTGGTCGCAGAGGCTATCCTTACCGTCATGCCTATCGATCCCGATACCGGCGTCCTGGCCGCCACCGTCGCGCAACGCTTCTATATCGACGGCGCGCCCAAGACCGTCATCGCCGAGGATCTCGGCCTGTCGCGCTTCAAGGTGGCGCGCCTGCTCAACCTCGCGGTCTCGGAAGGAATCGTGCGGTTCACCATCAAGGCGCCGCTGGCCTACGACACGAACCTGGCCCGCGACATCCAGCGGAAATTCGATCTGAAGCAGGTGATCGTGGTTCGCTCGTCCGAGCACGACCGCGACTCGGCCGCGATCCGCCGGCGCGTGGGCGCGGCGGCCGCCAACCTGCTCGGCGAACTGGTCTCGCCGAACGATGTGCTCGGTATCGGTTGGGGGCGTACGACCAGCGCCATGGCGCTCCAGATCGAGCGTCTGGCGCGATGCAGCGTGGTGCAGATGGGCGGCATCGTCGGCTCGTCGAGCGAGAATTCACTGGACGTGGTGCGCCGGGTCAGCGAGATCGGCGGCGGCGATGCCTACCCGATCTTCGTGCCGTTGGTGGTGGGCGACAAGGCGACCGCGAACGGCTTGCGCAAGGAGCCGAGCGTGGAGGCGGCGTTCGGTCTGTTCGGCTCGATCTCGGTGGCCACGGTCGCGGTCGGCAGCTGGGACCCGCCGGCCTCGCAGATGATGCAGAGCCTGAGCGCGGCCGATCGCCAGCAGCTCAGCGCAGCCGGGGTAATCGCCGAGGTGCTGGGCACGTTCATGCGCGCCGACGGCTCGCTGGTCACCACACTGGACGATCGAACCCTCGCGCTCGGCTATCCGGATCTGTTGCGGATTCCCAATCTCATTCTGGCCGTGGGCGGTGCCGAAAAGGCCAGCGCGCTGCTGGCGGTCTTTCGCGCCGGCATCGGCAAGACGCTGGTCACCGACGATTCGCTCGCGCGCCGTCTGTTAGCCGCCGACTGAAGCGTCCAGAACCCCTCCCGGAAATCGGCGCGGCGCTTGATCGCCGGCTGCGCGTGCGGCGCTAGCGTGAACCCTAGCTGCCATAAACGTCGGCGCATTGCAACGCTTATGCCGGCTATCGATAATGCCAAAGTCGAATACAAAGACGGCGACAGGGAGCGAAAGCGCCTATCCGGCCCGCCGCCGGTTCATTCGCGGGGAGATCTTAACCATGCCAACTTCCACTTCGCGCACCGTTTATGGAGGTTGGCTTTTGTGTGCGGCCGCGTTGGCCGGGCTGATCACGGCGGCCGTCGATACCTTTTCCGTGGGCAATGGCATCGCCTTCACGTTCGGCACGTATCTGGTACTGGGCGCGACGGTCGTGCTGCTCGTGTTGGGGCTTCTGCTCGCCGTTGCGCGTCTTGGCCGATGGCTGCGCGGGCTGCTGTTCGTGCTGGCGTTCATCCTTCTGGTGGGTACCGGTTTTGCCGCTTATTTCCTGACCGCCACGCTGCTGATCGCGTTCATGGCGATCGGCCTGATCGGCTGGGCGGCGCATCTGCTCGTCGATCCCGCGCCGCGGCCGGCGAAGCTTCATTGATCGGACGTCCGGATAAATCGATGTGCCGGATCAATAACCGTTTCAGGGCAACCGTCATGACTAGCAAGATCACGACTGCGATCGCGATTGCGACAGCCGCCGGCCTGCTGGCCGCCTGTACGACGTTCCCGGCCACCGCCCAGACCGACCGGCGCCCCGGCGGCGATGCATCGCCGCGCCAGGGCGCCCAACAGGCCGGCCCCTCAACCGGCAAGGCGGGCTCGTGGACTGAAACCGGCCCCGCCGCGACC
>NZ_DASSKM010000046.1:0-11412 GCF_035690525.1 Salinisphaera sp. | reverse complement strand
AGGAGTCCGCTCGATGACCGAAACCGCCCAGAGCCGGGGCGAGCACGTACTCATGGTGTGCGTACTCGGTCTGCTGACGGCTGTCGCCCCGCTGTCGATCGATACTTATCTGCCGGCCATGCCGGCGCTGGCCCGGCAGTTCGCGGTCGATCCGGCCCATGTCCAGTACAGCCTGAGCCTGTTCTTCGTCGGGCTGGGTTTCGGGCAGCTGCTCTACGGGCCCGTGTCGGACCGGCATGGCCGGCGTCCGGTGCTGTATTACGGGCTTGCGCTCTATTTGGCCGCGAGCGTGGCCTGTGCGCTGGCATCGTCGATCAACATGCTGATCGTGGCGCGTTTGGTCCAGGGTCTTGGCGCCGCGGCCGGGCCAGTGATGGCGCGGGCGATCGTGCGCGACCGATTCGAGGGCGCGAAGGCCGCCAGCGTGATGTCGTTCGTGGTCATGGTCATGGGCGTGGCGCCGCTGATCGCGCCGATGATCGGCAGCATGATTCTGTTTCTCGGCGAATGGCGGATCATCTTCTGGATGCTGGTCGGCTATTCGCTGGTCGCGCTGACGACGCTCGCCCTGTTGCTGGTCGAGTCGCACCCACATCATCGCCGGGTGCGTGATCGCGGTCTCGCCGCGCAGTACATTGGCTATATATCGCTGGTACGGCGGTTGCCGATCTTTCTCTATCTGGCCTGCGGTTCGCTGATGTTCGGGGCGCTGTTTTCGTATGTGGCCGCGAGCGCGTTCGTCTATGTCAACCAGTTCGGCGTGGACGAGTCGGTGTTCGGGTTCTATTTCAGCGCCAACGTGGTCTCGATGCTGATCGGCACCTTCACCAACGGCCGTATCGTTGAGCGCTTCGGTTATCGCGCCATGCTCGGCGTGGCCGTGGGCAATACGCTGGTTTGTTCGCTGGTGCTGCTGGCGACCACGCTGACCGGCTTCGGCGGCTTCTGGGGGGTGGCGATTCCCTTGTTCTTCCTGTTGTCCACGGTCGGCGTGGCGGGCGCGAACACGGTCGCCGGCCTGTTGGATCTCGCCCCGGATGCCGCCGGCGCGGCCTCGGCCCTGTTCGGCGTGTTCCAGTTCGTATGCGGCGCGATCGCGACCTGGGCCGTGGGCTGGGTCGGCGGCGACGCCGAGGCGATGGCGATCGTGATGGCGACGGCCGCCGGTGCGTCTTTTGTTGCCTATTTAGCGCTGCGGCGCTGGACGCCCGCGCCGGGTTGAGGCCTGTTTAGCGCGGGCATGGCATCGGCGGCTGTGTCAGGATGGCGCGATTGACCTACGCAGGATGAACCCGCATGCCCCAACGTATTTTGTTCACCGGCGGCTCGGGCAAGGCCGGGCGCCACGTGGTGCCCTATCTGCTCGACCGCGGCCATACGGTGGTCAATATCGATCGCACGCCGCTCGACGAGCCGCGGGTGCATAACCTGATCGCCGACATCACCGACTCCGGCCAGATGTTCAACGCGCTGACGGCCTATGCCGATCTCGGTGAACTGGACGAGCCGGGTCATGGGCCGAAACCGTTCGACGCGGTGGTTCATTTCGCGGCGATTCCGCGCATCTTGATCACGCCGGACAACGAGACCTATCGCATCAACACGGTCGGCACCTACAACGTGCTCGAAGCGGCGACCAAGCTTGGCGTGCGCAAGATCGTGTTCGCCTCGTCGGAGACCACCTACGGCATCTGTTTCGCCGAAGGCGAGGCCAAGCCGGAATTTCTGCCGGTGACCGAGAATCATCCGACCGAGCCGGTCGACAGCTACGCGATGTCGAAGGTCTGCAACGAGGCCACGGCCCGGGCGTTCGCCCGACGCAGCGGCGCCGATATCTACGGTTTGCGCATCGGCAACGTGATCGAGCCGCACGAATACGCGACGTTTTTTCCGCGTTATTTCGACCGGCCGGCGCTGCGCCGGCGCAATATTTTCTGCTATATCGATGCGCGCGATCTTGGCCAAATCGTCGATCGCTGCCTGGCGGTCGACGGCCTGGGCTACGAAATCTTCAACGCGGGCAACGACCATAATTCGGTCGATCTGACGACGGCCGAAATCATCGAGAAGTTCTACCCCGACGTGCCGGTGACGCGCGATCTCGGCGCATACGAAGCGCTGTATTGCAATCGCAAGATCCGCGACGTGCTCGGCTTCGTCGAGGCGCACCCCTGGCATCGATACGTCGCCTCGCCGCGGCCGGGCGGCTGAACGCCCGGGCGGTCGCGGTATAACCGGAGCCGAGGTCTTTGCGTATTCTGGTTACCGGCGGCGCCGGCTTTCTCGGCTCGGCGCTGGTCCGGTATCTGTTGGCCGCCAGCGCGCACCACGTGATCAATGTGGATGCGCTCACCTATGCCGCGCTGCCGGGCGCGCTGGCCGGGCTTGCGCGCAATCCGCGTTATGTCTTCGTCCGGGCCGACGTACGGGATGCGGCGGCGATGGCGGGCGTGTTCGCCGAGCACGATCCCGACGGCGTGATCCACCTGGCGGCCGAGTCGCACGTCGACCGTTCGATCGCCGGGCCCGCGGTATTCGTCGAAACCAACATCGCCGGCACCCAGGTGGTGCTGGAAGCCGCGCGGCGCCATCGCGACCGGCTGCCGGCGGCGCGGGCCGACGCGTTCCGCTGGCTCCAGGTGTCTACCGACGAGGTGTACGGCAGCGCCGCGCCGGGCGAGATATTCGACGAAGCGAGGGGCTATGCGCCGAATTCGCCCTACGCCGCGAGCAAGGCGGCGGCCGATCATCTGGTGCAGGCCTGGCGCGTCACCTACGGCTTGCCGAGCCTGATTACCCACGGCGCCAATACCTACGGGCCGTTCCAGTATCCTGAAAAGCTCGTGCCGGTGACGGTCTATCGCGCGCTCGCCGGGCGCGAACTGCCGGTCTACGGCCAGGGCACGCAAATGCGCGACTGGCTTTACGTCGACGACCATGCCGCGGCTATCGCCCGGGTATTCGCGGCCGGACGTATTGGTGCGCGCTATAATATCGGCGCCGGGCATGTCTGTACCAATCTCGAACTGGTGCGGCGCGTGACCGGGATCGTCGATCGGCTGGCGCGGCCCGGCGAGGCGAGCGTGGATCGCATTCGCTTCGTCGCCGATCGGGCCGGGCACGATCAGCGTTACGCGCTGGATACCCGGCGCTTGCGCGACGAACTGGGCTGGCGGCCGCGCCTAGCGCTCGACGCGGGCCTCGAGGCCACGGTGCGCTGGTGCATGGCGCATCCCGAAGTCGGGCGGCTGATGGCGTGATCGCCACCGCGCCCTAAAAGATCACACCTGGGACAACAAGCCCTACGACCGACTGGTAGTATCGCCGCTCGAATCCGTCACACGACACTTCATGTCGAGTCATCGTCATACCGGGCTGGCGAGCCTGTACGTGCTGCTTGCCGGCTGTCTTTGGGGGCTGTACTGGATGCCGGTGCGCGCGCTCGCGGCCGCGGGGCTGGCCGGCCCGCTCGGTTCGTTGGCGGTCGCGACGATCGCGCTGCTGCTGCTGTTCGCCGCCATGCTGGTATGGCGCCCGCCGCGTGCCCGCGTCGACCCGTTGGGTTTGCTGGCGAGTGCGGCCGGCGGCGCGGCGTTCATGCTCTACTCGGTCGGGCTGGTTGAAGGGCGCATCAGCTCGGTCATCCTGTTGTTCTATCTGACGCCGGTCTGGACCACGTTGATCACCGCGCTCGTGTTGCGCTGGCCGGTGCCGCGGCTGCGTTATGCGGTGATCGCGTTCGGCTTGGTCGGTCTGGTGCTGGTGCTCGGCGCCGGTCACGGCGTGCCCCTGCCGCGCCAGCTCGGCGGCTGGCTCGGGCTGGCGGCCGGGCTGCTGTGGTCGGTGGCCTCGATCGGGATGCGAATACGCGGCGAAATGGCGCCGCTGCCCGGCAGCACCGTGTTCGCTGCCGGCGCATTGATCGCCGGCCTTCTGCTGTGGCTGATTCTGCCCGCCGAGCCAGGCGGGGTACCGATACGGTTCGACATCGCGACGGCGGGCTTGATGCTGGCCGCCGCCTTGCTTTGGTAGATCAGTCCGATGCTGGCCTTGGTGTGGGCCACCGCGCGGCTCGAACCGGCGCGGGTGGGCATTTTGTTGATGAGCGAGGTGCTGGTAGGCGTGGTCTCGTCGGTGCTGCTCGCCGACGAGAGCATGACCGCCACGCAGATCGCCGGCGCGGTGCTGCTGGTCGCGGTCGGCTTGCTCGATGCGCTAAGCGGGTGAGCCGGGCGCTCAGTCGAGCGTGGTGCAGGTGCGCCGCTCGCGCCGTCGTGCGGCCGCGGCTGTCGGCGATGCCGCCAGCCAGGACAACACCGCCGCCGCGCCGAGCGCGATCACGGCATCGGTGATCTCGGCCGAGCGGCCGGGCAGATGGGTCTCGATCAGGCTGGTCGCGAACAGCCCCGCGGCCGCCAGCACAACGGCGAACCAGTGGCGCAGCCCGGCCACCGCCAGCAGCCAGACCAGGCTCGAATAGAGAAATATCTTGTCGGCGAGCGCCTGGGTGTTGGCGGCCATCGAACCGTGCAGGATCGAGAAGAACGGTATCCAGCCGAAGTCCTGGGCCTCCGATTGCCAATGGAACGGCAGCAGTCGATCGCCCAGTATCACCAGTGCCAGCAAACCGGCCAACAGAGCGCCGGCGGCGCGCCTGGGCAGAGCCGAGAGCAGCCGCCAGCCGACGGCCGCGATCGGCAGGGCGACGATTTCCGACAGCGACAGGTGGTTGTGGGTGATGACGATCTTGGCCGACAGCACGGCCGGCATGACGGCCACGATCAGCCAGCGGCTGCGTCCGCGTCCGACCAAATCGGCCAGCAGCGCCGCGGCCACGACCCAAATCACGCCGTAGGAGGCGATATCGAAGGCATGCACGCTCGGATGCACGACCACGGGTTTGAGCGCGCGCCAGTAAGCATGCAGATCCAGCGTCGGCACATAGGGAAACAGCCGATAAGCCAGAAACGAGAGCAGCAGCAGCGCCGCGGTCTGGCGCGCCGGCGTGTCCACGTCCACGCGCCGGCCCAGCCAGCGGGTCAGCGGCAGCGACAGCGCGGCGCCGGCCAGCGTGCCGATGACGTTGGGAAAAATGTCGGTGATCGTGGTGACACGGTTGGTATCGAAGAATTGCGTCATTTCGACGCACAGACACAGCGCGGTGCCGACCGCCGTGGCGAACATCACCTGACGCCAGGCCGGCCGCGCGTCATCCTGGGCGGCGACACAGAACAGTCCGAGCGGCACATACAGCACGACGTTGGCGATCAGCCCGGACCACGGCTGATCGTGCAGGTGGTGGCTCAGAAACAGCGTCTGCGCTGCGGCGATCAGGGACGCATCGTGAAACTGGAACGGGTAGAGCGAGCCATACAGAATGAACGCCGCCGCCGCGAAGCTGGCGTAGACGAAGCGATGGGGCGAATTGATCGGCGACATGGCCGCCATTGTAGCGCCCGCGAGCTTCCTCGGGCCCGGCCGGCCCGCCGATGAAATCGATCGACGCCGGGCAGCGCGCCGCATGCGGCGCCCGTTTCCCGTGGCGGCGAAAATCGCCTGTGTGCATGACGCGTCATCGTGTCTGGCGGCATCCGTGTACGATGGGATGCGAACTCGGCGCGCCGGGTGCATGATACAGCCAGCTCATTCGTGCATCGGAGACCGCTATGGCTTCGACCGCTCATCTGCATAGCGGTATTGTGCCGCCGCATATCCTGGATCGGCTCGTCCGCCACGGGCCCGACGAAAACACCCGCCGTTGCGCGCGACCAACCCAGCGCGCGAATCAATCGCCGCGCTCGATGGCCCGGCCGGGCGCGGCCTACGATGATCCGGCGCTCGCCGTGCACGGTCTGCATTAAGCCGTCGTTTTATATACATCAATCGATTGATCCACCGGGAGTCACCATGGAATACCGCACACTCGGTCTGACCGAACTCGAGACCGCGCCGCTGATCTTCGGCGGCAACGTGTTCGGCTGGACGCTGGACGAAAAAGCCAGTTTCGACATGATCGATGCCTGGCTGGACGCCGGCTTTAACATGATCGACACCGCCGATGTCTATTCGAAATGGGTCGATGGCCATACCGGGGGCGAGTCGGAAAGCCTGCTTGGCCGCTATTTTGCCGAGCGCGGCAACCGCGATCGGGTGCTGCTGGCCAGCAAGGTCGGCATGGAAATGCCGGATCAGGGCGAGGGCCTGTCGCGCGAATGGATCACGACCGAGATCGAGAACTCGCTGCGCCGGCTGCGCACCGACTATATGGATTTGTACTTCGCGCACACCGACGACGACGCCACGCCGCTCGACGAGACGATGGAGGCGTTCGACCGACTGATCGCCGACGGCAAGGTGCGCAATATCGGCGCGTCCAACTACGACGGCTCGCGGTTGGTCGCGGCGCTCGGGGCGGCCCGCGATCTCGAAGTGCCGCGCTACGAGGTGCTGCAGCCGTTCTACAATCTCTACGATCGGCACGACTACGAGAACGATCTGGCCGATATCTGCATCGAACACGACCTCGGCGTCACGCCGTATTTCTCGCTGGCCAGCGGTTTTCTCACCGGCAAGTACGGCAGCCGGGAGGACGCCGTGGGGCGAGCGCGCGCGCCGTTCGTGGACAAGTATTTCGATGAGCGCGGTATGCGGATTCTCGACGCCTTGGACGCCGTGGCCGGGCGCTACGACACGTCCCAGGCCGCCATAGCGCTGGCCTGGCTGATGCAGCGTCCGAGTGTGACCGCGCCGATCGTTTCGGCCACCTCGAAGACGCAGTTCGAGCAACTCGTCTCGGCCACATCGGTCAAGCTCGACGAAGACGCGGTCGCGCGTCTGGACGAGGCCAGCGCGACCGCGCCGGAAGAACGCGAATAGCGAATTCGTCTCCAACCGTTTCATTCACCAATACCCGCGGCTTGCCGCGGGCATCTTTCACCCGTCCACCGTGAGGAGGACAGACATGAGCGATTTCAGGCACTCCGGGCCCAAGCTGGATCGTATGGGTTTCGGCGGCGCGCCGCTGGGCGATATGTTCACCCATTCCGACGACGAGCACGCCCGCGAAACGCTCGCCACGGCGTGGGATCACGGCATCCGCTACTACGATACCGCGCCGCACTACGGCGCCGGGCTCTCCGAGCAGCGTTTCGGTTCGTTTCTGGCGCGCAAGCCGCGCTCGGAATACCTACTTTCAACCAAGGTCGGACGCGTGCTCGAACCGGCCGACGAGCCGGAGGCCACCGGCCCGTTCGTCGGCGGGCTGTATTTCACGCGGCGCCTGGACTACTCCTACGACGGCGCCAGGCAGGCCGTGCATGACAGCCTGCAGCGCATGGGCGTGGGCTATCTGGATATCGTTTATATCCACGATTTGTCGCCCGATGCGCTCGGCGAACAATGGCGCGAGCACTTCGCCACCGCGATGTCCGGCGCGGCGAAAGCGCTCACCGAGATGCGCGATCAGGGTCTGATCCACGGCTGGGGGCTCGGCGTGAACACGATCGAACCCTGCCTGCGGGCGCTCGAAGAATCGGATCCGGACGTGTTCCTGCTGGCGACCCAGTATCATCTGCTCAATACCGCGGGCGCGGACGAACTGTTTCCGCGCTGTCTGGAGCGCAACGTCGGCGTGGTGGTCGGCGCGCCGTTCGGCTCGGGCCTGCTGGCCGGCGGTGATCACTATATCTACGAAAAAGCCGCCGACGAGCCGATCCGCATCCGTGACCGCATGGCGGCTATCTGCGCTGCCCACGGCGTCGACCTGAAGGCCGCGGCGCTGCAGTTTTCGGCGGCGCATCCGGCGGTGGATTCGATCATCCCCGGCGCGAGCAAGCCCGAGCGCATCCCGCAGAACAAGGCCCTGTTCGAAGCCGATATTCCGGCCGATGTCTGGGCCGAGTTCAAGCGCGAGGGCCTGTTGCCAGAGTCCGCGCACGTGCCGGACTGAGCCGGGCTGGCGGTATTGCTACTTTGAATTTTGCGCCCGGCTACGACGGCCGGGCTCGTTTTAATGATTCGCAAAAGAAGTAGCAAAGGCAAAATCGCCCGCAAATGAACGCCAATAAACGCGAATGAAAGTGAGAAAGCGTATAAGCGCATTTTATTCGCGTGCATTTGCGTTTATTTGCGGACTGTTTTTGACCGGTAGGTCATTGCTTTTGCAGGTTGCTATTATTGGCGGACTCACTTTTTGGTGGTAATGGATGAGCTTTGATGAAAACTGAGCATCCATGGATGCTCGCGTGTGTCGGGCCGGCTATAGTGGCCCGGTAATCCAGGTTCGGTGATCGCTTTCATGCTTAGGGGATTCGTGCGCTCGACCGGCGTATTCGTCGTCGCTTTCTGGCTCGGCTGTCTCTTGCCGCTCGGCGTCGCCGCGGCGGCGTCGGCCGGAAACGGAATTTCAGCCATTGCGCTGGACGCCACCGCGCCGCCGACGACACGAGCCGCGCTGGCCGAGGCGCGTCCGGTAGTGGCGCCGCATGCCATGGTCGTGACCGCCCAGCATCTGGCGACCCGGGTCGGCGTCGACGTGCTCAAGGATGGCGGCAACGCGATCGACGCGGCGGTGGCCGTCGGTTATGCGCTGGCGGTGGTGCACCCGTGTTGCGGCAATATCGGCGGCGGCGGCTTCATGGTCGTACATATGGCCGGGTCGGCCGATCGTCCGGCGCGGAACCTGTTTCTCGATTTTCGCGAAAAAGCGCCCGAGAAAGCGACGCCGACGCTGTTCCAGGACAGCCAGGGCCATGTGGTCGAAGGGCGTAGCACCCAGACCTATCTCAGTACCGGCGTGCCCGGCACCGTGATGGGTCTGGAAAACGCCCGCAAGCGCTTCGGCACCATGAGCCGGAAGCGTCTGATGGCGCCGGCGATCAAGCTGGCGCGCCAGGGCTTCGTTCTGCGCCAGGGCGATGTCAATATCCTGCACGAGCGCAGCGACGACTTCGCCGACGATCCGAACGTGGCGAAGATCTTTCTCGATCACGGCGAGCCCTATCAGGTCGGCGACACGCTCAAGCAGCCGCAGCTCGCGCATACGCTGTCGCTGATCTCGAAGCAGGGCGCCAAGGCGTTCTATCGCGGCGCCATCGCCAAGGCCGTGGTCGAGGCCAGCCAGGCGCACGGCGGCATACTCACGATGTCGGACTTCGCCGACTACACCGCGCCCTGGGGCCGGCCCGTCACCTGTGACTATCAGAGCTATACCGTGGTCTCGACGCCGCCGCCGAGTTCGGGCGGTACCACGATCTGCGAGATTCTCGGCATTCTCGAACCGTTGCCGCTGGCGAAATGGGGCTACGCTTCGGTCAAGACCTCGCATTATCTGATCGAGGCGGAGCGACGGGCGTTCGCCGACCGCAACACCTATCTCGGTGATCCGGCCTTCGTCGACAACCCGATCGATCGGTTGTTGTCGGCCGATCATCTGAGCCGCCTGCGCGACAGCATCGATGCCGACCAGGCCACGCCTTCATCCCAAATCGACGGCAGCCTCGGTCCGGACGAGGGCCGGCACACCACGCAGTATTCGATCGTGGATGCCCAGGGCAACGCGGTGAGCGTGACTTACACCATCAACTATCTGTTCGGCAGCGGCCATATCGCCGGCGACACCGGCTTCTTTCTCAACAACGAAATGGACGATTTCACGGCCAAGCCGGGCGTGCCGAATGCGTTTGGGCTGGTGCAGGGCAGGGTCAATCGGGTCGAAGGCGGCAAGCGCCCGTTGTCGTCGATGTCGCCGTCGCTGGTGCTGGATGACGGCGAACTGTTCATGGTCACCGGCAGTCCGGGCGGGTCGACCATCATCTCCACCACGCTGGAGTCCATGCTCAATGTGATCGACTTCGGCATGAATATTCAGCAGGCGGTCAACGCGCCGCGTATTCATAACCAATGGCTGCCGGACACGACCAAGGTCGAGCCGGGTTACTTGAGCGATACGGTAAAAGCCAGGCTCGAAGCCATGGGCCACAGCTTTAACGTGGTGCAATCCTGGGGCGCGGACGAAGCCATCCTACGGCGCGAGGACGGCCGGCTGGCAGGCGCCAATGACCGCCGGCGCCCGGCGGGGCTGGCGGCCGGGTACTGAAATCCGACCCGGCCCGGCGGCTCGGCGATCGGGTCACCACATCAGATCGTCGGGCACTTCGTAGCCGGCGTAGGGATCGTCCGGGTCGGGCGCGTTGTTCCCGGTCTCGGTCACGCGCGAGATCGCTTTGGGAATCAAGGCTTCCAGGCGCTCGGCCGTCGCCGTATCGACCAATGAGGTCGCGCCGTCGTAGCGTACGATCGCCAGCCCGCCCGAGGCCAGACGCCGGCGCTGTTCGCGACTGACGGGCAGGCGCCGGATCTTGCCCTTCACCGTGTAGCTGTAGGGCGGCTCGTCCGCTTCGGGCGTCTCGATCGCGATCCGGTTTTCCTGGATGATCTGGATCGCCCGGCGTTTGCGCTCGCGCTGTTCGCGTTCCGCATTGGCGGCCTGTGCGCGCCGGCGATCGGCTTGACGCTTGGCGGCCTGCGCGGCGTCGACTTCTTTCGACAGATTCTGTTGCTCGGTCGGCGACTGCTTGCCGGCGCGACGGGCGGCCTTGTTCTTGCGGGCCTTGTCCTGGCGCGCCTTGTTCGCCTGCTTCGGCTTGGCGATACCGGCCTTGAGCAACTGATCCTGTAGCGACTGACCCATGATGTGTGTCGATTGCGAGTGATCGATGACTATTTTAAGCGCTACCAGTCGATATCGCAGCACATGACTTGCTCCGGCGGCCGCCCGCGGGCCACCGACAGCGTGACGCACATATAGGCGCCGGAACTCGACAGGTAGGGGCGCGAGGTCTGAAGACGATGCGGTTCGGCCATTGCGGCGCGAAAATACTGGCGTCGATGCCAAGTGCCGCCCGACGTATCGTTGATCGGCCCGGCGTGGAAAATCCGTCGCGCGCGCAGCGAGCGGCCGTCCAGATGCATGATCTCTTCGCCGCGCTCGTTGAGGATGTAGAAACGGGCGGCGCGCGGCATGGCCATCAGCGCGCGGGCCGCGGTATCCGGATTCTCGCCCTGGTCGATGCGCTCCATGACGTCGCGGAACGCATCCGCATAGGGCGCGATGCGATCGGCTTCCAAGCGCTCCTCGATCGTGGTGGCGGTCTCGAAATGACGGGTAATCTCGCCGAGCAGCGGCAGGCCGCCGACCGGATCGTGATCGATATCCCGGCTTGGCGGCGCGAAATAAAAGCCTTGAACGAAGTCGATATCGGCATCCATGGCCAGCAGCGCCTGCTCGCGTGTTTCGATGCCTTCGGCCAATACCAGGCAGCCGGCCTCGTGGATCAGCGACACCAAGTTGGGCAGCATCTGACGCAGACGGCCCGTTCGGTGTTGTTCGGCTTCGACGATCAGGCTGCGGTC
>NZ_DASSKM010000045.1:0-11685 GCF_035690525.1 Salinisphaera sp. | reverse complement strand
CGCGCGGATTGTTGAGCACACTGGCCAGCACTTCGGTGGTGGCCATGGCCTGCACATCGCGGCTGCCGGGGGCACGTGATCCGATCAGCGCAAAGCCGTAGCCGCTGTCGGTGGGCATACGGATGGTCTTGGAGTCGACCTTGCCGGGGTCGACCGGCCTGCGCTCCGGCAGTTCCTGCGACGGAATACCGCCGAACATATCCTCTACTGCGGCGAGAATGTTGTCGGCATCGACGTCGCCGGCGACCACCAGCACCGCGTTGTTCGGCGCGTACCACCGGTTGTGAAACGTCTGGAGCATCTTGGCCGTCGTCTGCTCGAACGACTCGCGGGTGCCGAGCGCGTCGTGCGCATAGGGCGTACCCTTGTAGAGCGTTTTGCGCATGCGCTTGATCGCGACCTGGAGCGGCGAGGACATATCCTGACTGACTTCCTGCTCGATCGCGCCGCGCTCCTGTTTCCAGTCGGCCGGCTTGTCCAGCACGCTCTGCATGCGCTCGGATTGCAACCGCAGGGCAACCTCGGTGAACTGGCTCGGTACGGTGTAGTAGTAGGTGGTCGAGTCGTTGGTGGTAAAGGCGTTGGAATGCCCGCCGAGCGCGGCGCCGAGCGCGGCGATCTGCTCGGCCGACAGCGTCTTTGTGCCACGGAACATCATGTGCTCCTGGGCGTGCGCCATGCCGGGAAAGCCTTTCGGCGCTTCGCGCGAGCCGACTTGGTAGGTCAGCATCGTGGTCGCCACCGGCGCCAGCCGATCCGGCACCACGATCACCTGCAGGCCGTTCTTCAGCGTCTCGCGGACGACTTGGTCGTTCCTCGACGCGCCGGCGGCGGCCTTGGACGGCTGGGTGTCCCCGGTCGACGACGTGTCGGCCCAGGCGGTCTGGACGCCGACAGCCACGACAGCCGCGGCGGCGATCGGTAGAACGTGTTTGAACATCGAATTTTCCCTCGTGGCCCGATTGTGCCGGCCGCGCAAATAGTGCCTGTGTATCACGAAGCGCGGCGTGCCGGAAAAACGATTATGGCTTCGGCCCGAGGATAGCGGCTAGGGTGAGCCCTCACCCACGGCCGCGCGGCGTCACAGACGCGAGAGCAGCTCGGTCTTCTTGGCGCTGAATTCCTCGCCGGTGATCAAGCCCCGATCGCGCAGCTCGCCGAGGCGCTCGATGGCCGCGAAGATGTCATTGTCGGCACGGGCCGACGGCGTCTCGGTGGATGGCGCGTCCGGACCTGCGACCGGATCGTCCACCGGTGTCAACGAGGCCAGATCGATGGTGCCGTGCTGGCTGATAAACCGCACGTTGCCGTGCACGTCGTCCTGCTGCTGCGCGATGCCGGAAACACGATGATCGCCGGTATCGAAAATCCGCATCCGCCCGTGCTGGATCAATACCAGACGCCGGCGCTCGGCGAACCAGGCATAATGCAGGCCGCCCTGACTGCCGGTGGCGCTGGGCGTGCCTAAAGATTCGGGCCACGCCGGCGCGCTGTTCGGGCCCCGCTCGATCAGCGGGCCTTCGGCTTCGTAGACACCGGCGATTTCGTTGCACAGCGCGTCGACCCTGGCGCGCAGGCTATGATTTAACGGCTCGCCGAGCATGATCATGCCGCCCTGCATCCATTGGCCGGGGCCGCCGAATTCGGGATGATCGAACGCAGCCATTCCGCCCCAGCCGGCGTCGACGGCGCGCATCATATGCCCGACCGCGTCGCTGCTGAAGCCGTGCCGCTGTGCCAGTTCCTCGGCAATTTGTTCGGTATGGGCTGTAAGAGGTGACATGGCGCTCACCGGTAGTTCGATGAATCCAGTGTGGGAACGAAGCTTCAGATGCCGCCGTCGACGTCCAGGAAGGCGCCGGTGGTGAAGCGCGCTTCGGTGAGATACAAAATCGCCTCGGCAATATCCTCGGGCGTGCCGATCTTGCCCAGCGGAATACCGGCCGGGGCTTTTTGCGGCTTGTCGGGCTGACCGCCGCTGGCATGGATTTCGGTGTCGATCACGCCGGGGCGCACGGCGTTGACGCGGATGTTCTCGGCCGCGACTTCACGCGCCAGACCCTCGGTGAAGGTATCGATCGCGCCCTTGGAGGCGCCGTAGTCGATATACGTGCCGGCGCCACCGCCGCCGCCGGCGTGACTCGCCGCGGATGAGACGTTGACGATCACGCCACCCGCGCCGCCGCGTGCGCTGCCCATGCGCCGGATCGCCTCGCGGGCACAAACGAAGGGCCCAACGACATTGATCTTCATCATGCGCTCGATGCGCGCCGCGCTCATGTCGGCGACCGCGCTTGGCTCGTCGACGATGCCGGCGTTGTTGACCAGGGCGGTGACCGGGCCGAGATGTTCGTCGACGGCCCGGAACATCGCCACGACGTCGTCCTCGTTCGAGACGTCCGCTTGCACTGCAATCGCGCGGCCGCCGTCCTCTTCGATCGCGGAGACCACGGCCTCGGCCGCTGTGCGATTGGCGCGGAAATTCACCGCCACGGCATAGCCGTACTTGGCCGCCATCAACGAGGTGGCGGCGCCGATGCCCCGGCTGCCGCCGGTGACGATCATCACTTTAGCCATGAATCGATCCGGTTGAAAAACGATGCCACCAGTTTAGGGGCTGTTGGCGTTTCACGCGACGCCGCGCCACAGAATTTATTTTACAGTATCCATTTCCTGGCGCGCTTCATGCTTACACGAGGGCGATGGCGACCTAACACAGGGAAGATACGGGTTCCAAACACCGGCCCCGGCGCGTCAGCCTCGGCATAATAGTTTTGCACCAGTGCCATTCGCATATGCCCAGTTTGTTCGACGGCGCCAGTGCGCGCATCCAGGCCGCGCTCGAGCATATCGAGATTTCGCAGGATGTCGCCCAGCGGCTGGCGCAACCCGACGCCGCACTCAAGGTCGGCGTGCCGCTACGCCACGACGATGGCCGGATGACCGTGTTCTCGGGCTATCGCGTCCGCTACGACACCGCGCTCGGGCCGGCCAAGGGCGGTATACGCTTTCATCCCGACGTCGGTGCGGACGAGGTTTCGACGCTGGCATTCTGGATGACCATGAAGTGTGCGGTCATGGGCCTGCCGTTCGGCGGCGGCAAGGGCGGCGTCGCGGTCGATCCCAAGCAGTTCTCGCCGGCCGAGCTGGAACGCCTGGCGCGCGCCTATATCGACCAGATCGCCGACTTCATCGGCCCCGACAGCGATATTCCCGCCCCGGACGTCAACACCAACCCGCGGGTGATGGGCTGGATGGCCGATCAATACCGCATCATCGCCCGCGCCCATACCCCGGATGTGATTACCGGCAAGCCGATCGAAATGGGCGGCTCGGCCGGACGCGCCACCGCCACCGGCGACGGCGCTTTTCACGTGCTCTCCACGATGATGCAGCGCTGGGGCCGGGAGGCCAAGGGCACCACGGTCGCCATACAGGGCTTCGGCAACGCCGGTCAGTGCTTCGCGAGACGATGCGCCGACGCCGGCTACACCGTGGTCGCGGTCAGCGATTCCTCGGGCGGAATCCACGACGCCGGCGGTTTGGATATCGACGCCGTGATCGAGACCAAGAACGACAAGGGCTCGGTGAGCGAGGCCGGCGGCGAAGCGATGTCCAACGCCGATCTGATCACGATGGAGGTCGATGTGCTGGCGCCGGCCGCGCTGGAATCGGTGATCACGTCCGACAATGCCGGCGACGTCGCCGCCGGCGTGATCGTGGAGATCGCCAACGGCCCGGTCGCCAGCGAAGCCGACGCCACCCTGATCGACAACCGCGTGCTAGTGCTGCCCGATATCCTGGCCAATGCCGGCGGCGTGACCGTGAGCTACTTCGAGTGGGCGCAAAACCGCCAAGCGTGGTATTGGGACGCCGACACCGTCGCCGAGCGCCTGGAACAGCGGATGGTCGAAGCCACGCATGCGCTGGCCGACCGGGCCGAGGACAACGATGTGGATCTGCGCACGGCCGCCTATATCCTCGCGCTCGAGCAGATTGAGAAGGCCACCGCGGCGGTGGGCACCAGCGAGTTCTTCCGTGTCGGCCGCGGCGCCTGAATCGCGGCCGGACGGGCCAGTGCGCTGGGCACGCGGCCGGGCGGCGGCTAAGCTGTGCGGCGCTCATGCCCCGTCCACGCCGATCATGACCGATGCCGCCGTCCCGCCGAAGCCGCCCGTGCTCACATTCATCGCCCACCTGGCGGTCGAGGTCGGCGCGCCGATCGATCTCGGCGAGGGCGCACAAGGCCGGCGCCGGTTCATACCGGTGGTGGGCGGCACGCTCGACGGCCCTTATCTGTCCGGTCGGATTCCGGCCGGCGGCGGCGACTGGCAGACCATCCGGGCCGACGGCGTGATCGACCTCGCCGCCCACTACAGCCTGGAACTCGACGACGGCACCCGGGTGGAATTCGATAATCGGGGGCTCCGTCACGGCGAAACCGAAGACGGCGAACCCGCCTCATCCTACTTTCAGACGACCGCGCGTCTAATCGCCCCACTCGGGCCGTATCAATGGGTGACACGGACGGTTTTCGTGGCCAGCGCCGAGCGGCGGCCCGCCGGGGTTGACCTCGATCTGTTCGCGTTAGGGGATTTGTCGTGATCTGACCAGGGAGCGATCGTGGAACATGCGAGTCTAGTGGTGGATTGGCGGGAGCGCTGCGAAAGCACGCGAACGCAGATCGAGGACCGCGGCCTGCGGCGGTTGATCGGCTACCAGTTACGGCGTGCCGAAATGGCCATGCAACAACGGTTTTCACTGGCGATCGGGGTGCCGTTTCAGTTACGCCAGGTCGAATTTTTCGCGCTCTCGCTGCTGGCGGAAAACCCGGCCGTGACCCATAAGCAGATCAGCGAGGCGCTGGCGATCGCGCCGTCGAACATGGTCGGCATCATGTCCGGCCTCAAAGCGCGCGATCTGGTCGCGCGCCGCGCCAATCCCGCCGACGGACGCTCCTTGTTCTGGGTGCTGACCGAGGCTGGCCGCGATCTCGTTCAGCGTGCCGGCGCCGCGGTCGCCCGGATGGAGGAAGACGCGCTCGGCCGGGCCGAACCGGAGCGCGACGAACTGGTGCGCGCCCTGAACGAGGTGTGGGCCGGAGACCCGCTCCGGCCGGCCTATGTTAGGGACATGTCCGCCGGCTAACCGCTTCGAGACGACTTGATCAGACTGGCGACGGTCGTGACCGCGAGCACGCCGATAATGATCGCCAGCGACAACCAAATCGGAATTTCCGGCACGGCCTTGATGGGGTGGCCGCCGTTAATGAACGGCAGTTCGTTGCCGTGCAGCGCCTCAAGGATCAGCTTGATGCCGATGAAGCCCAGAATCACCGCCAGCCCGAAAGACAGATACACCAGCCGATCGAGCAAGCCGCCGAGCAGATAGTACAACTGGATCAGGCCGAGCAGAGCGAAGGCGTTGGCGGTAAACACGATGTACGGCTCGTTGGTGAGGCCGTAGATCGCGGGGATCGAGTCCAGAGCGAACAGGATATCGGTGGCGCCGATGGCGACCATCACGATCAGCATGGGCGTGATCAGGCGCTTGCCGTTTTTCATTATCGTCAAGCGCGCTCCGTTGTATTCGTCGGTGGCCGGCAGATATTTCTGGGTGAGGCGGACCAGAATGTTGGGCTGGTATTCCTCGTTCTCGTCGTGCGAGGCGGTGGCCAGGCTGTAGGCGGTATAGAGTAGAAACGCGCCGAAGATATAGAACACCCAGGAAAAATGGGCGATCGCCGCCGCGCCGATGATGATGAAGATCGCGCGCAGGATCAGCGCGATCAACACCCCGACCAGCAACACTTTTTGCTGGTACGCCCTAGGCACCTCGAACGACCCCATGATGATCACGAACACGAACAAATTGTCGACCGACAGACTCATTTCGGTGATATAGCCGGCCAGGTATTCGATACCGTGGCTGTGTCCCCAAACGAACCACAGCCCGGCGCCGAAGATCAGCGCGGTGACCACGTAGAAGGCCGTCCAACTGCCGGCCTCGGTCAGCGACGGCTCGTGCGGCTTGCGCACATGGGCGACGAAGTCGAATATGAATAGGGCGCCGATGCCGGCGATGGTGGCGATCCAAACCCAGGCGGGTACGTCCATAACAGGATCTCTGTCAGCGTTGTCACGCACGCAATTCGCGTGCGTGGTGAGCTTACGTGAGCGCTCCGGCCTTTGCAGTCACGGTTTCTTAATGTCGCCGGGCCGAGAACTTCATATCGCCAGACCGGGGATTCTCGCCGCCCGCCAGGCGGTTTATCCTGACCCGGATGGATGCTGCCCAACCCAAGACCCATTGCTGGCTTTGTGTCTACTGCGGCTCGCGCGACGGGGGCGACCCCCGCTATCGCGAAGCCGCCGGCGCGCTCGGCGCCGAATTGGCCCGGACCGGCATCGGGCTGGTCTACGGCGGCGCGCGGGTCGGCCTGATGGGCGCGCTCGCCGATGCGGCGCTGGCGGCCGGCGGGCCGGTGCTCGGCGTCATCCCGCGCGGATTGGCGGCCCGCGAGGTCGCTCATGACGGGCTGACCGAACTGCGCGTGGTCGAGACCATGCACCAGCGCAAGCTGGCCATGATCGAGGCCGCGGATGGTTTCATCGCCATGCCGGGCGGCTTCGGCACGCTCGAGGAACTGTTCGAGGTGCTGACCTGGCACCAGATCGGCTGGCACGACAAGCCGGCCGGGCTGTTCGACGTGGCCGGCTTTTACCAGCCGCTGATCGCCTGCATGGCGCATATGCGCGATCGGGGTTTTGTCGGCGCCGAGCATGTCGCGCGGATCGCGGTTTCCGACGACGCCCGCGCCCTGATCGAACAGGTGGTCGCCGGACTGCCCGGCGCGGCCTAAACCGTGGCCCGGCCGATCGCGCCGCCCGACGCCCTGCGCTGCGATGCCAACGCGTTCGTCGCCGTGGACGTGGAAACCGCCAACGGCGACGCGGGCAGCATCTGCCAGATCGGCTTCGCCCGCTTCGCCAACGGCCGGCTGGTCGACAACTGGTCCTGGCTGGTGCACCCGCAGACCTATTTTTCCGCAGGCAATATCGCGATCCATGGCATCCGGCCGGGCGACGTCACCCATGCGCCCGACTGGGCCACCGTTCACGAGCGCGTCGCCGAGGCGCTCGCGGGCCGGATCGTGGTGTCGCATACCGCCTTCGATGTGACCGCCATCACCCGCGCCTGCCTGATCCACGGCCGGGCGCCGATCTCGGCTCGCTGGCTGGATTCGGTGCGCGTGGCGCGGCGCGCCTTTCCCGAACTCAAAACCCGCGGCGGCCACGGCCTGGCCAGCCTGAAACGCCATCTTGGACTCGACTTCGCCCATCACGACGCCGGCGAGGACGCACGGGCCGCCGGCCAGGTCGTGGCCGCCGCCGTCGCGGCGACCGGCCTTAGCGTGGCCGATTGGCTGATCGCCGCCCACCGCCCCGCGCGGGCCGTGATCGCCGAGTGGGAGGCGTCGCGCCCGCTGATTTAAGACCCGTTGCCAATCGCGCTGTCGCCGGCCGCGCCGGCTGACCTACACTTGGCCTACACTTAGGCCGTCCAATCCGGTGAAGGAGCGCGTGGCGTGAATATTCTGTTGCTCAACGGGCCTAATCTGAATCTGCTCGGCGACCGCGAGCCGGAGATCTACGGCGCGGACACGCTGGCCGATATCGAGCGCGGGCTAAGCGAGCACGCACGCGCCGCCGGGGCCGGGCTCGATTGCTTCCAAACCAATCATGAAGGCGAGGCGATCGACCGAATACATGCCGCGCGCGGCGTGGCCGATGCCCTCATCATCAACCCCGCGGCCTGGACGCATACCTCGATCGCCCTGCTCGATGCGCTCAACGCCTTCGCCGGACGCGTGGTGGAAGTGCATCTGTCGAACGTGCATAGGCGCGAATCCTTTCGCCACCGGTCCTATGTCTCGCTGCGCGCCGACGGCGTGATCGCCGGGCTCGGCGTGTACGGCTATCGCGCCGCGCTGGATTATGTGCTGAACGGCGCCGAACGGGGCACGGTATGAACGAAGTCGCACTGCGCATCGGTACCGCGCTGCGCGGCGCGGCGCACGGCGCCACCTTCGAACGCCGCAACCCCGCCGGCGGCGATGTCGTGACCCGCGCGGCGGCGGCCGGCGCCGCCGATGCAAACGCGGCGGCCGAAGCGGCCGGGCAGGCGTTCGAGTCCTGGTCGCAGACCGGCCCCGGGGTGCGCCGGGCGCGTCTTGCCGCCGCCGCCGATGAGATCGAAGCGCGCGCCGAGGCGTTCATGCAAGCCATGATCGACGAAACGGGATCAACCGCGGCCTGGGCCGGCTTCAACGTACAAGTGGCCGCCTCCATGCTGCGCGAGGCCGCCGCGCTCACTACCCAGATCCGGGGCGAAACCATCCCCAGCGATGTCCCGGGCAGCCTCGCCATGTCGCTGCGCGTGCCGTGCGGGCCGGTGCTCGGCATCGCGCCCTGGAACGCGCCGGTCATTCTCGGCGTGCGCGCGATCGCCACCGCGCTGGCCTGCGGCAACACCGTTGTGCTCAAGGCCTCGGAACGGTGCCCGATGGTGCATCATCTGATCGGTGAGGCGCTGGTGGCGGCCGACCTGGGCGACGGGATCGTCAACGTTGTCCACAATGCGCCGGATGCCGCGGCCGACGTCGTGACTGCGCTGATCGAGCATCCGGCGATCGCGCGCGTGAACTTCACCGGCTCCACCCGCGTCGGCCGTTTGATCGGCGAGAGCGCGGCCCGGCTCGGCAAGCCGGCGCTACTGGAACTCGGCGGCAAGGCGCCGCTCGTGGTCGCGCACGACGCCGATCTGGAAGCCGCGGTCGATGCGACCGTCTTCGGCGCCTTCTTCCACCAGGGCCAGATCTGCATGGCGACCGAACGCGTGGTCGTGGCGGCGTCAATCGCCGATGCCTTCGTCGGCCGGCTCGCCGCCCGCGTGGCCGAACTCAAGGCCGGCGATCCGCGCCGCGAAGCCACACCGCTGGGTACGCTGATCGGCGAATCCGCCCGCCGGCACTGCAACGCACTGATCGCGGACGCGACCGGCCTCGGCGCCAAGACGCTGACCGGCGGCGAGGCCGAGACCGTGATCATGCAGCCCACGGTGCTCGATCACGTGACCCCGGCCATGCGCGCGTATCACGAGGAATCCTTCGGCCCAATCGTGACCGTGGTCCGCGCGGCCGACGACGAGGATGCGCTCGTCGCCATCGCCAACGATACCGAATACGGGCTGGCCGCGGCGATATTCTCCGACAACGGCGCGCGGGCCCTGCGTATCGCCCGGCGCATCCGCTCGGGCATCTGTCATATCAACGCGCCCACCGTGCACGATGAAGCCCAAATGCCCTTCGGCGGGGTCAAGGCCTCCGGGCATGGTCGCTTCGGCGGCCAGGCCGGCATTGCCGAATTCACCGATCTGCGCTGGATCACGACCCAGACCGGGCCGCGGCGCTATCCGATCTGAGAGGGTGTTTACAAAACTACTGCGCTTGCCATTTCGGCCCCGTCCGGTGCTCGCTACGTTTTGTAAACACTCTTTGAGCGCATCGGAAGACATCTCAGGGCGTATAATCCAAGACCATTCACGACGATCGAGGCCGTCATCGTGGTCATGCCTACCGCGACATTCAGTCATCTGCTCAGGCCGGTGCACGAGCGCGTACGCGGCTGGATCATCGATACCGTGGCCACTCACGACAAGTTCGGCATCGACTACGACGCGCCGGTCGGCGATCTCGGGCTGTTCGGCCCGAACTCGGCGACCTGGAAGATCCATGCCGATTTCCCCGGCATGATGGCCGGCGGCATCGCCGCGCTCATGCTGCAGACGCTGCACCCGCGGGCGCTGGCCGGCGTCTGGGATCATTCGCGTTTCCGCGAGGACCCGCTCGGCCGGTTGCGCAACACCACGACCTTCGTCGCCGCGACCAGCTATGCGCCGAGCGCGGACGCCGAGCGCCTGATCGGCATCGTCGATCGCATGCATGCCCGCGTGGTCGGCGAAACCCCCGCGGGCGAATCCTACGACGCCCGCGATCCGGCGCTGTTGACCTGGGTGCACTGCACCGAAATGGCCATGTTTATCGAAGGCTACAAGCGCTATCGCCGGGCCGATCTGCCGGCCGGGGCCGAGGACCGCTATTTCGGCGAAACGCGCTGCATCGCCGAAAAGCTCGGCGCGCGCGACGTGCCGGCGTCCAGGCGCCAGATGACCGAGTATTTCGCCGCCGTGCAGCCCGAACTGCGCTTCGACGAGCGTTCGCGCGCGACCCTGGCCGTGCTGGAAGCGATGGATCTGCCGGTGCCGGTGGCCGGCGTGTCGCGGCGTACGTTTTTAGGCGCCGGCGCGGCGCTGCTGCCCGACTGGGCGCGGGCTCGCATGGGCCGATCGCGCCGCCAGCGCGTGGTCGACCGGGCGGCGGCGGCCGCGCTCGGCCGCGTCGCGCCCTTGATCCGCGCCTCGATGAGCGAGGGCGTGGCCATGCGCTCGGCCCGCCGCTGCGGCGCCGGGCGCGAGGCTTTGGCTTTTGCCGATTGAGTAGCTGTCGGACTTTAAATTCGTGAGCCGCTTATTGCACCGGAGGAACATGGGCATAAGGATTCGTCGGCAGGCCGGCGGCCATTAGATCGGCATCCGTGATTTCGCCGCCGGTGATGCCCCATTGCTCTATATCCGGCGCGATCTGGCTGTTGAAAGTATTGGTTTCCTCCATTTGTTGCACCGCCTCGTAAATTATATAACCGAGCGCGGCGCCGGCGCCGATGACGGCCGCTATATTGCTTATTCTTAACGACCGACTTGGCGACTAAGGCGTGTTGCCGTTTCGCTCCAAGCCATTGATTGTAGGAAAAGCAGGCTCGTATTGTGAAGTTACCACCAACACAACAACGAGCCTGCGATGGCCCGACAAATACTCACAGATGAGCATTGGTCGAAGCTCAAACGTATTTTGCTTGCCGAATCGATCTACGACAAACCGGATTTGCGCCTGACGGTTGAAGGCATGCTCTATCGCATGCGTACGGGCTGTCCGTGGCGCGACCTGCCCGAGGCCTTCGGCGCGTGGAATGCGATCTACAAGCGTTTCCGCGCTTGGTGCCAGAGCCACAAGTGGTGGCGGATCTTCAAGGCGGTGGTCAGCGACCCCGATCTGGAATGGGCGTTTATCGATGGCACCTACGCCAAAGCCCATCAACACAGCGCGGGCGCTGTGGGCCCGGATCCGCAAGCCATCGGCAAAAGCCGAGCGGGTCTGACCACCAAGCTGCATCTGGCGGTGGATGCCTACGGCCTGCCGATCGAGTTCAGGCTCACGGGCGGCCAAGTCCATGACTGTGTTGTGGCGCCTGTATTGATTGCCCAACTGCCGACTGCGCAGGCGATTGTGGGAGATAAGGGGTATGACAGCTTGCGCATTCGAGAACGGATTCACGCGCAAGGCAGTCAATGCGTCATTCCGCGAAAACGCAACTCGGTTCACGGCAACGATGATTTGGACCGAGGCGCCTATCGTGATCGACACCTCGTGGAAAATGCGTTTGCTCGATTAAAACAATACCGCGCACTGGCTTGTCGCTTTGATAAACTGAAAAAACACTATGAAGGCGTTGTCGCCATGGCGTGCGTACTCCTATGGCTGCCTATGTGAAACGGCAACACGCCCTA
>NZ_DASSKM010000044.1:0-43358 GCF_035690525.1 Salinisphaera sp. | reverse complement strand
CATGGAGACCACCAGTCCGGATTATTCCAGCGCGTCGGAAAGAGCGGCCGCGAGGTCTGGATTCAGGCATCCTACAACCCGATTTACGATAAGAGTGGACGTCTCTTCAAAATCGTCAAGTACGCCACGGACGTCACCGAGCGCACGCGCGCCACCCATATGCTTCATCAATCGCTTGCATCGCTTTCGGATACGGTTCCGGCCATTGCCGGACAGGCCAAGGATGCCAACCAGCTTTCTCGCAATGCCAGCGGCAGCGCCAGTTCGGGAAGCGATCTGGTTGCTCAGCTCGTGGAAAACATAGCGGCCATCAATGACCGCTCACGCAGCATGGCCGAGGTTGTCGGGCTGATGAATTCCATCGCTTTTCAGACCAATATTCTGGCGCTTAACGCGTCTGTCGAGGCAGCGCGTGCCGGTGAACAGGGCAGGGGTTTTGCCGTGGTTGCGCAGGAAGTACGGGCGCTGGCACAGCGAAGCGCCAAATCCGCCCAGGATATTGCAGACCTGATCGGCGAGGTGAATGAATCCCTAGGCCAGTGCACGGAGCGGGCCGATGCGGCAGGCAGCGCCATGCGTGCGATTGTCGATGCAACCGCGCAGGTCAACGAACGTATCCGTCAGATAGCGGAAGCCGCCGATTCACAGGCGGATGGCGTCGAACAGCTCACCCACACCATCCAGAACATGCACGAAGAGGGCACGACGCACCGAGCCGCTGCGTAATATTAACCTGTAAAATCGATGATTAAAAAACAAGACTAAAACAGTTCGCAAATGAACGAGAGGTTCCAAGGCTCAAGCGCAAAAAGTTTTCCTAATGGGCCGTTCACACTTTTAGACGTATCCAACGGCGCGTAGGCCGTGGCCGGGCGCCGGCGGCCCGCCAAACTGCGCCGGGGGATTTGATCAGATCACTTGTGACGCCCTCTTCAAAAACGACCGAGACCGTTGCAGCGGCCAGCGAGCGGCGTTTCTGGCAGGGCCAGCTATACGCCGCGCTGGCCGGGTACGCGACCGTGATCGCCACCGCGCTCGGCTACATCACGTTGACTTGGTCGCAGCCGCACCGGCCCGGGATTCTGGCGCTTACCGTCGCCGCCGGGGTAGTCGGCCTGGGCTGCTACGGCGCCCGGAAGCCCATTGTCGCGTCGCGCCGGCGCGTGCTGTTCTTCGCCGCCTGGAACATCATGTCGTTCTTGATGACCGAGGTGATCTGCGTGTTGGACGGGGGCGTGTCCAGCCCGCTGGTCTATCTGCTGGTGCTGCCGATGGTGTATCTGGCGGTCGGTTATCCGATGTGGGCCGCCGTGGCTTGCGGCGCCGCTGGGTTGATCGGCTTTGGTGGGCTGGTGCTTTTCACGTCACACGACATCGACGCGCCGGTCGTGCTGATCCAGGGCATGGTCCTGGTGATCGGCTGGCTGCTGGCGTTGCTCGGCGCCGCAATTCGAGAGCGCCAAGCCGAGGCGCTGGCCGCGCTCCATCGACAGTTGGAAACAGATGCGGCCACCGACGCGCTGACCGGCTGTCTGAATCAGCGCGCATTTACTGAAGCAATCGGAGAGATGCTCGAGCACTGCGCGCGCTATCGGCGGCCGCTGGCGCTGCTGTTGATCGATATCGACCACTTCAAGCATATCAACGACATGCACGGCCATTTGATGGGCGATGCCGTGCTGCGTCATCTGGGCACGAAACTCCGAGCGACCGCGCGGGTAGCCGATCATGTCGGTCGGCCGGGCGGCGACGAATTTGCGCTGCTGGCGCCGGAAACGGATATCGACGCCGCCCGGGCTCTAGCCGAGCGCCTGCGCGCCGCGATGGCCCCGCGCGCGCTGCCGGTCGACATCACGCTGAGCATCGGTGTGTGCGCGATCGTGCCGAACGGCGAATCGTCGGCCACGCTGTTTCGGCGCGCCGATCAGGCGCTCTACGCCGCCAAGCGCGGCGGCCGCGACCGCGTGGCGGCCTGCGCCGACGAAGTCGATGAGCCCCCGATCGCCGCCGCGCACAATATTTAATACAGCAGGGCGGTGTTGCGCCATCGCAGCCGAATATCGCCTACATAGGCGAACGCTTACGGCCGGGGCGCGCCGCATCGGCCATGCTGGCTTTCTCTATCGATAGCCGTAACGGTTCCGGCCTCTCCAAATGCGGGGTTTTCTCAGGGGTATTGCCGATGGCACCCACAATACAACCCAGCCAGGCTAGCCCCTCGACATTGTTTTCGCCGCCTGCGTCCCCTGAAATGACCGCCTCTTTCAATGGTCGAAACGGCGGCCGGCGGTTTCGCCGTACCCAGTTCCGCATGCTCGGAGCTTGTGACGCCGACACTTCGACCGAGTCGGTCATCTACAGGATTCGGATGCCATGGATGTCGTCGGCAGCACCCGCCTCGCCCAATGGATTGGTGGCCGCCAGCGGCTGCAAGTCATTGTTTTACTGGCTAGCGTACTCGCGTTGGACGGCGCCGACAAGGCAACAGTCGGTGCGATCGCGGCGCCGCTCAAAAGCGCGCTGCATATCGGCAATATTCAGATCGGTCTGTTGGTGACCGCCTCGACCGCGGTGGGCGCCGTCACCACGCTGCCACTCGGTGCGCTGGTCGACCGCGCGCATCGGGTACGGCTGCTGACCGTGGCCATGCTGCTATGGTCGGCCGCGATGGTGGCGAGCGGTTTTGCCGAATCGTACACGATGCTGCTGGTCACACGTCTGCTGCTCGGCGGTGTCGTCGCCGCGGCCGCGCCGGCGATCTCTTCGCTGACCGGCGATTTCTTCCCGGCCTTCGAGCGCGGCCGGATCTGGGGCTATCTGCTGGCCGGCGAACTGGTGGGATCGGCGCTCGGGCTGGCGATGTCCGGCACGATCGCGGGCTGGCTGTCCTGGCGCGCCGCCTTCTGGCTGATGGGCGCGCTCGGCTTCGTTCTGGCCGTGTTGTTCGGCCGTTGTCTGGCCGAACCCGAGCGCGGTGGTATGGCCCGCCTGACGCCGGATGAATCAGTTGCCGGCGCCCACGACGGCGTCTCGATTATCGAAGCCGTGGACCAGGCCGGCCACATCCAGCCGTCGCCGGCGGCCCGGCGGCAGCCGGACCCCGGCCGGCTGTCTTTTGGCCCGGCGCTGCGCTATATCCTCTCGATCCGTACCAACGTGATCCTGATTCTGGCTTCGGCGCTGGGTTATTTCTTCTTTACCGGGCTGCGTTCGTTCGGCGTGGTGCTCATGAGCGGCAAGTTCGGGTTCGAGCAGTCGGCCGCGAGCCTGATTACGGTCGGTCTGGGTATGGGGTCGATCATCGGCACGCTTATCGCCGGCCGGCTCGCCGACCGGCTGATCGCCAACGGCTATCTGAGCGCCCGTATCCTGGTGCCGGCGGTCGCGTTCTTGTTGTGCGCGGCATTCCTGATCCCGGGTGTGCTGGCGACTAGCCTCTGGATCACCGGGCCGGTATTTTTCATATCCGCGGCGTCGTTGGGCGCGACCAATCCCGCGCTCGATGCGGCGCGGCTGGATATCATGCATTCACAGGTTTGGGGGCGCGGCGAAAGCGTACGCACGGCGCTGCGCTATGTGTTCGAAGCCATAGCCCCTTTGGCGTTCGGCTATTTGTCTACGCTGCTGGGCGACGCCTCCGGTTCGCCGGCCGCGCGCCATACCGCGCAACAGGGTGTCGGGGGGCTGGTCTGGACTTTTGTCGCCATGTCCGGCGCGCTCGTCATGGCGGGCGTCATTCTGTTTTTCGCCCGGCGCTCGTATCCGCGCGACGTTGCCAACGCGTTGGCCGCCGAGCGGGCATCGGAATCCGATCGAAGAGCGCCGGGCGAAGCCGGCGTAGCCTCGGCCGGGACAAGCCCACGGCCATGACTTGTTTGAAGTAATACTAACTCTCATAAAGATTGATCGATCTTCATGAAGCCATAATTCGTCCGCAAATGAACGCCAATAAACGCGAATGAAAGCGAGAAAAGCGCATAAGCGCGTCTTATTCGCGTGCATTTGCGTTTATTAGCGGACTGTTTTGACCGGTAGGTCATTGCTTTTGCAGGTTGGTATAAAGGCGGCCGGCTACGGTATGGGATGGATTCAGTGCGCAAAAAAAAGCGCCACCCCGAAGGGCGGCGCTTTTCGGTTTCGATCAGACGACCGATCTAGCCCAGGTTGCCGAAGCGGCGGCGGCGATAGTTCACGCCGAAGCCGACCAGAACCAGGCCCAGGCCCAGCATGGCCAGCGCGCCCGGCTCGGGTACGTTGGACACATAGTGGGCATCGGCCGAACCGCTGAACATGCCTTGGCCCGAGGGCGAGAGGCTGGTATTGAACAGCAGGTCGCTCAAGCCGCCGTCCCCATTGTTATAGCTGTTGTTGTCGAAAAACGAGGCTGCCGTGCCGCCCACCACGCTCAGGAGGCCAACCGCCGTGTTTTGGGACTGCTGGCCCTCGCCGAAGAGACGGCCTTCCAGCGTATATTCCGAGTTGATTTCGGTGTCGGCTTCCAGCGCCAAAAACGGATCGCTCGAGCCGTTCGCATAGAAGTTGACATAGCCGCCCGAGAAATTCGCTTGCGTATCCGTGATGTTTTCAAGGATGTAGCCACCGAATTCATAGGTCAGGGAGCAGCTTCCCGTGCCACAGAAATTGCTGTTGCCGTCGATCGTGTTGACAGTGCCGGACCCGGTCAACTCCGCGCCGGGGGTGGTCACCGTGTTTTCGTTAATCGTGCCGGCGAAAACGTGCTGGCCGGCCGTGTCGGGGAAAGTGATGTTGTCAATCGTGGTCGCCAGCGCAGGCGCTGCGAGAGCCAGCATGCCCGCACCGGTAATCGCCGAGACGATGCTTCTGGAAGTTTTCATATGCTTACACCTAATCTGAACGTTGAAAACACACTGCTTGTGCTTGGTGTAGATAAAACAAGATACGTTCCAGTTGGGCCCGTACTGCTTCAATATTTTTTCAAACCTTTGTTTTTAAATTAAATTTTTAATTTAAACAGGCTTGCCGCCGACGCATGGCGCACAACGGAGTGCCAGTTTGCCCCGGCATCTTGTAATGTTTTGCGACACCTTCTCGGGTTGCTATCCGCCTCTCCTGCACGACGTCGAGCATCGCAAGCTATTGATTCATTGCATTCAAACTGGGTTGAACGAAGCCCAACCAAGGCGGATCGGTGCTTCGCGCGTGCGAGCCATCGCGCCCACTAGCGATAACGCCCACTGTTACCGGCCGTCACTCGCGGTCCCGGTGGCCACGGTCGCAACAGGCACAGGTGTCAGTGTGTCCGACACTTGCAATACTAGGTAATATTACCTAGGATCATCAGGTGCTTAGAGTGCCGGAATGCTTTTCGGTTCTTAGTCGCTCTTGAGCTTCGAAGCGTATTGGTCGGCCTGGATAGCGGCGTACTGCACGGTTAAGTGCCGGTCCGAACGCGGAAGATACGGGCAATGAAAGCATAGCTAGGCTTACGCGCAGCACCGACTCGGACAAACGAACTCGAATCGAAAGGTGTGAAGCGTACGGTTATGGAGGCGAATCGCACCTAAAGGGCAAGTGATCTATTGTCGGCGGGGACAATAAGGCAAGCAATAACACTGCACGCGTTTATTTTCAGATAAAAGCGGACAGCGTAAATGACTGATTTTTCTATTTTTTTTAACCGCCATTTTGAAATAAAAACAGATCCAGAAGACATTATTCGAGAGGAGGCGTTCCGGCTACGTTATCAAGTTTATTGCCTGGAGCGAGGTTTTGCGGACGTAGGTGGGCATGTCGATCGCCGTGAATCCGATCGCTATGACCGGCACTCGCTTCACGGTATCGTGCGGCATCGTGAATCCGGGCAATCCATAGCAACGGTCCGGCTTGTTCCCGGCGGTGGCGACGGACACGATTACCGGACGTTTCCAATCGAGCAAGCCTATCCGAATCTGTTGAGCGATTATGGCCTTGGCGACTCTATATTGCCTCGTGCCACGACCGCGGAAATATCCCGTTTTGCCGTATCGAGAGCATCGCACCGCCGGCTACCGCAGCTTATCGGGACCGAACAATCCCATACGCTGGCGCGCGGCGGCTGGACGTTCAACGGCCGCTGCTATCCGTTAGTCACGTTCGGCTTATTCATTGCCCTGATGCGGTTGAGTATCCGTAACGGCATCACGCACTGGATCGCCGTGATGGAGCCGTCTCTCCTACGGCTGCTTGGCCGCTTCGGTATCCGCTTCCACACCATCGGCGGTCTGCTCGACTATCACGGATCCCGACAACCCTGTTATGGGCGCGTGCAGGATATCCGCCTTGGCGTCAGGACCCGTGAGCAGCATCTGTTCGATCTGGCCGAACATGATCGGTGGGCCGCTTCGGTGAATACGATGCCCGGCGTGGCTCTGTGATTCGAGCTTCAATCCGGCTTCAGGCTGATGCGCGTGCTGCGTTCACCTGCGGGAAACGCTTGTATCGTTTCTACAGGATAACCCCAGCTCCGTAGGCTTGCGGATGGACGGTCGAGGCTCGGGCTCCGAGACTCAGCCGCTCCAGTTCATCCGAAACGACGGCCACGCTTTATGCAGACCGAAGAATTTGTCAACGAAGTTGCCCGTGCCGCCGATCTGTCCGATCACGACGCCGCGCTGGCCATTTCCCGCGCGACGGTCGAGACGATCTGCGCCCACCTGCCGGCCGAACAGGTTCGCAAGCTGTCCTCGCAGTTGCCGCAGGAGCTGACCCGGGCGGCCGAGGCGGGTCGGACGCAGACGACGGAAAAGCCGGCCGAGATCTCGTTGGACGCGTTCTTCGAGCAAGTCGCGGTCCGTGCCGAACGCGAGCGCAGCGAGGTCGAGCCGGCCGCGCGCGCCGCGATCACGGTGTTCAAACGCGCGCTGACCCGCGGCGAAACCACCGATGTTGTGCTCGATGCGCCGCGCGAACTCGATGCGCTACTGACGGGCTAGGTCGACGCCGTCAGGCCACGGTTACGGCTTGGCGGATATCGGCGATCAGCGAATCGATCAGCTCGGGCGTGGTGTTCCAACTGCAGACAAACCGCACGCCGCCTTCGCCGATGAAGGTGTAGAACGCCCACCGACGGGCGCGCAGCGCGTCCTGGATTGCGCTCGACATCTCCAGAAACACGCTATTGGCCTGTACGTCGAACATCGGGTTCACGCCGGGCAGGCTGGCCACGCCGTCGGCCAGGCGCCGAGCCATCGCGTTGGCGTGGCGCGCGTTGGAAAGCCAGGCGCCGGTCTCCAGCAGCCCAAGCCACGGCGCGGCCAGATAGCGCATTTTGGAGGCGAGTTGGCCGGCCTGCTTGCAACGGTATTCGAAATCCAGCGCCAAGCGCTTATCGAAGAAGATCACGGCTTCGCCGAACGCCAGCCCGTTCTTGGTGCCGGAAAAGCACAGGACGTCGACGCCGGCGCGCCAAGTCAGTTCGGCGGGCGAGACCTCTAGGCCGGCGCAAGCGTTGGCAAAACGGGCGCCGTCCAGGTGCACGCGCAGATCGTAGCGATCGGCGACGTCGCGGATCGCGTGCAGCTGGGCCAGATCATAGACGGTACCGACTTCGGTGGCCTGGGTCAGCGATATCGCGTGGGGTTTCGGATAATGGATGTCGCCGCGCCGGGTGACCGTCGTGGCGATGCCTTCCGGCGTGACCCGGCCGGCATCGCCGGCTACTGTCAGCAGTTTGGAGCCATTGGAAAAGAACTCCGGGCCGCCGCATTCGTCGGTTTCGATGTGCGCCAACTCGTGGCAGATCACGCTGTGATACGAACGACAAAGCGACGCCAGCGCCAGCGAATTAGCGGCTGTGCCGTTGAACACGAAAAACACCTCGCAGTCGGTCTCGAACAGCGCCCGAAACGCATCGCTGGCGCGCGCTGTCCAGCGGTCGTCGCCGTAGGCCAGGTCATCGGTCGCGTTGGCGCGATGGAGATAATCCAGCGCCTCGGGGCAAACACCGGAGGTATTGTCGCTGGCCAGAAAGCGCGGCTCGGGGGTTGATGGCGTGGCCGTATCGGCGGCGGGCGAAGCAGTGGGCATGGAACACTCTCGATGTATATGCGGAATGTCGGAAATTTATGCATGCAAGCCGCGAGCACGCTTCATCGCACGTTGTCTGCGGGCGTCGATTACCTCGCGATCGCCGCCTCCGGACTCCTGCTATTTCCAATCACGAAATGCATGTTACACCCGCCCTGCAAGCCAGGTGGCGAGGCTCGCCGCGCCCGGCCTTGCCGGATCAACGCATTGCGCACAATAAATCGTAATGATCGGCAAGACATCGAGGCGGCTGGGGCGCACGTTGCATTGATTTCGCTGCAGGACGACTACGACCAGTGCTGGCAAGGTCTGAAAAGCATTTCAGACCGGCTTGAGTCGACATCACCGAAACAAGGAGCACGACATGACAACGATACGCGTATGGCTGGCGATGCTGGCCATTTTGGCGCTCGGCGCTTGCGGAGCATCGCCGCCTGGATCGGCGCCCGACACGGCTGCCTCAACCGCTGCGCCAGCATCCATGATGACCACGGCACAGGCGCCGACGATGGCGCGCTACGACGGTTACGGCGACATGCGTTTCGGCATGGACGAGGCGTCATTCCGCGCGGCTTGGAAAGGTCAATTACAAGGTCAATTACAAGGTCAAGACAGTCGAGTGTGTTTTTACCTGTGGCCGAAATCGGTGAAGGTGCCGGCTGATTTCGCCTTCATGTTCGAGCACGGCGAATTCGTGCGCTACGATGTCGCCACGACGAAACAGACGGCGCCGGGCGGTGGCAAAGTCGGCATGAGCGCTGCGCGGATACACGCGCTGTATCCGGACGTTACCGAGCAGCCGCATAAATACGAAACCGGCGGCAAGTACCTGCGCGTCGAGAACCCGGACGGCACGGGCGTGCTGGTGTTCGAAGTCGGCGCCAACGGTAAAGTCAGCCGCTGGCGCGCCGGCGTACAGCCGCAGGTCGATTATGTCGAAGGTTGTAGCTAGGAAAGAGGAACTCCGAAGGGCGACCCAACAACCTCAACTAACGCGGCATTGAATGGGCTCTGTTGCCGTGGCTGCAGGACAAGGGCATCGGGATGATGGCTTATTCGCCGTTCGATCGGCCGGCGGTGATCGACAACGACGGCCTGGTGGCGTTAGCCCGCGAGCGGGATATGACGCTCGCCCGGCGGCGCTGGCCTGGTTGCTCGCGCGCGATCACGTCACCCCGATTCTTAAGGCTTCGCACCCGGAGCGGGTGGCGGACAACGCCGACGCCCTAGAAGTGACGCTATCGGCCGAGATCACCGCGAACTTGACCGCCTGTTTCCGCCGCCCGACGGACCGCGGTCGCTGTAGATTTATTGAGCGGGCCTCGTGGCTTAGTGGATTTCGCGGCGCACCTGGCCGTAGGCCAGCAGCGAAAACAGCACCGACCCGCCGAGCACGTTGCCGATGAAGGCAGGGATCAGGAATACGAAAATCGAATTGAACAGGCTCATTTGTCCGGCGAAAAAGAGCATCGACACTTCAACCGAGCCGACCACGACATGGGTATAGCCGCCGACCGCGATGATATAGGTCGCCATCACGATCACCCAGATCTCGAAACCGCGGGAATTGGGCGTCATCCAGACGATCGAAGCAATCAGAAAACCGGCCGGAATGCCCTTGAGCATCATTTGCAGCCAGCCGGTATGGGCCAGCGGCTCGGCGACCGCGATCGCCGAATGCATTTGCGACACCGTGAAATAGCCGTAATAGGCCAGCAGAGCCGAGAGGACCGCGCCCACCACGTTGGCCGAAAATACGATCAGCCAGAGACGCACGGTCTTGAAAAACAGCTTGCTGCTGGGCGCCGCCATCAGCGGCAGGATGGGGGTGATGGTGTTTTCGGTGAACAGCTGGATGCGGCCGATAATGACGATGACGAAGCCGACGCTGTAGCCAAAACTTTCGATGAACGGCCGCCAGCCGCTGTCGGGCAGCTTGTCGTGCAGGGCGGTCTCGGCGACCACCGATGCGGCCACCGCGAAGCCCGCGCCTACGCCGGACCACCACAGCGAGGCGTTGGGCCGCGCCAGCTCCTCTTCGCCTTCGGCGCGGATTTTTTGATACACCTCAGGCGCGGATAGGCGCGCGCGGCTCTCGGCTTGGGGCTCTTTCCTGGATGCCATGCAAAACAACGAGCGGGCCAAACCGTGATGGTCGGCTATTCCTTGTTCCATTGCGAGCCCGTATTGCTACGGACCGCGGGTCTAGACTTTACGCCGCGGTGGCAGGCTAGAGCTGGCCGCGGATAATCGCCAGCATGCGCTTGAGCGGCTCGGCGGCGCCCCAGAGCAACTGATCGCCCACGGTGTAGGCGGTCAGATACTCGGGGCCCATCGTCAGCTTGCGGATGCGCCCGACCGGCACGGCCAGCGTGCCCGACACGGCCGCCGCCGTGAGCTGCTCGAGCGTATCGTCCTTGTTGTTCGGCACCACCTTCACCCACTCGTTGTGGGCCGCCAGCATCTGCTCGATCTCGTCGGTCGGCACATCCTTTTTCAGCTTGATGGTGAACGCCTGGGCGTGGCAGCGCATGGAGCCGATGCGCACGCACAGGCCATCCATGGGGATCGGGGCCTCGCTACGCCCCAGGATCTTGTTGGACTCGGCGCCGGCCTTCCATTCCTCTTTGGACTGGCCGGTCTCGTCGATCAGCGAATCGATCCACGGCAGAGCCGAGCCGGCCAACGGATAACCGAAGTGTTCGACCGGAAACGCGGCGTCGCGCATGGCCGCGGTCACATCGCGATCGATATCCAGGATCGCCGAGGCGGGCGTGTCGAGCTGGGACTTCACCGACGTATGCAGCGCGCCCATCTGGTTGATCAGTTCGCGCATGTGCTGAGCACCGGAGCCGGAAGCGGCCTGATAGGTCATCGCCGACATCCATTCGATCAGGTCGTGCTCGAACAGCGCGCCCAGGCCCATGAGCATGAGGCTGACCGTGCAGTTGCCGCCGCAAAAGGTCTTGGTGCCACGCTCCAATTCGGCGTCGATGACGTGGCGATTGACCGGATCGAGCACGATGGTGGTATCGGCGGCCATGCGCAGCTTGCTGGCGGCGTCGATCCAGTAGCCGTCCCAGCCGGCATCGCGCAGGGGCTGATAGACCTCGGCGGTGTAATCGCCGCCCTGGCAGGTCACGATCACGTCCATCGCGGCCAGCGCGTCGATGTCCTTGGCATCCGCCAAGGCCGGTACGTCGCGGCCGATATCCGGGCCGGGTTGCCCGGCCTGGGAGGTGGAAAAGAAGACCGGTTCCAGCCCTTCGTAGTCGTTGTCGGCCAGCATGCGCTGCATGAGCACCGAGCCCACCATGCCGCGCCAGCCCACGAAACCGACTTTCAACATAACATTACCTCGAGCGTCGTCGGGTTGGTTCATGGCCGCTTATTTTAGCGCATTGCATCCGGCGCCGGGGCTGGCCATGCTACCCGTTCGCTTGTACTCAAGGATCACAACATTATGAAGATTCTATCGCGCGGCGCACGGGGGTTCGCCGCGACTCTGCTGGTTGCGTTTTGCGCCACCGGCACCGCCCTGGCGGCAAATGCGCCGATCACCATCTATACCGACAACTACGCCGGCGACGAAGCCTTCAGCCGCGTCGCCCGCGATTTGATCGAGCAGCACTACGACACCCAAGTCGAGCTTAAAACGGTATCGGTCGGGGTCTCCTTCCTCGGCACGGCGCACAACGACAACAGCCTGTTCCTGGCGGCTTGGCTGCCCAAGACCCATGCCGATTACATGGAACGGGTCAAAGATAAGGTGGACACCCTGGGCACGATATACAACGGCGCCCGCCTGGGCTGGGCGGTACCGAGCTATGTACCCAAGGATAAGCTCAATAGCATCACGGATCTGAAAAAGCCGGAGGTGGTGGACAAGCTCGACGGCCGGATTCAGGGTATTTCGGCCGGCGCCGGTGAAATGCAGCTATCGCACAAGGCGATGAAGAGCTACGGCCTGGACGATCTCCGTCTGATCACCGCCAGCGGGCCGGCGATGACCGCCGCGCTCAAGCGCGCGATCGATAACCACGAATGGATCGTGGTCACGGCCTGGAGCCCGCACTGGATATGGGAACGCTTCGATCTGCGCTATCTCAAGGACCCGCAGAAGGCGCTGGGCGGCGAGGAACACGTCAATATTATTGCCAACCCGTCGATCAAGAAGAACCGGCCGAAGATCGCGGCGTTCTTCTCGCGTATGCATTTCACGCTGGACCAAGTCAACGCCATGCTGGCCGAGGCCAACAAGACGTCGTACGACATCGCGGCCAAGCACTTCATCGAGCAGCATCCCAAGCTCGTGAAATCGTGGCTGGGCGGTAACGCCTAAGAGGCGCGCGTCCGGCCGTGTCCGGTCGGGCGCGCTACCGGCGCGGTGCGTAGCGGTGATAATGCATTATTGAAGCATATCCCAACGGCGGATTGAGCATTGCAACGATGGATCGTTGCCCCGCATGACAAAGTCTGGTTAGTTGCTCATCCGGTTCATGGTTGAGGAACTGTCCTTGGGATTGCTGTTTTTATCGACGCTCGCTTATTTACCGCTGATCGTCGCCATATTCCTTAATTTAATCATGCCGGCACGGCGCGAGTTGGCCGTTGACGCCGGTCCGGCGCCGCTCGATGCCGAAATCAGCCGGCGGGCGCAGCGGCAAATATGTCTCGGGGTCGGTTTGATCGTGTGTTTGACCATCGGGCAGTGCACCGTGCTTTTTTATTTTCTGCACGGCTCGATCTGATCGGCGGCCGCAGCGTCGACGGCGCGACGCTTAAGCCGCGCTAGCATAGCGCGGGGGTAAGCGCGCTACACTGTCGCCCGTCGCGCCGTCACGGCGCATGGAACAACGATTCCGGGGGGGCAAGTGAGTCGTCGCGTCAATCAGGGTGGGACCGAGCTGAGCGTACGGGGCATTATTCTCGGCGGCCTTATCACCTTTTTCTTCACCACCGCCAACGTCTATCTCGGGCTCAAGGTCGGGCTGACGTTCGCGACCTCGATCCCGGCCGCGGTGATCTCCATGGCCGTGCTGCGTGTCTTTTCCGACTCGACGATCCTGGAGAACAACATCGTGCAGACGGTGGCCTCGGCCGCCGGCACGCTGTCCGCGATCATCTTCGTGCTGCCCGGTCTGGTCATGATCGGCTGGTGGCAGGGTTTCGATTTCGTCACCACGGCGGTGATCTGTGCGACCGGCGGCGTGCTCGGCGTGATGTTTTCGGTGCCGCTGCGCCGGGCGCTGGTGGTGGATGCCGATCTGCCGTATCCGGAAGGCCGGGCGGCGGCCGAAGTGCTCAAGGTCGGCGCCGGCTCGCGCGAAGGCGCGGCCGAGAGCGCCGCCGGCCTCGCCGTGATCGTGGTCAACGGCCTGGCTTCGGCGGCGTTCGCGCTGGCGGTCCAGATGAAGCTGGTCGTGGGTACGGTCGCGCTATGGTTTCGTACCGGCGCCGGCGGCGTGACCGGGATCTCGGGCAGCCTGTCGTTCGCGCTTCTCGGCGCCGGGCATCTGGTGGGGCTGTCGGTCGGCATGGCGATGTTGGTGGGGCTGGCGATCGGCTGGTGGATCGCGTTGCCGATCCTGAGCGCGATCAGCGTCGTGCCCGGCTCGGCCGAACAGGCGGCCCACGCGGTGTTTTCCGCCGACGTGCGTTTTCTCGGCGCCGGGGTGATCGGCGTGGCCGCGATCTGGACGCTGCTGCGCATCATCGGGCCGGTGATCGCCGGCATCCGGTCGGCGCTGGCGGCTTCCGCCGCACGAGCCGGCGACGCGCGCCCGGTGCAAGAACGCGATATGCCGATCGGCATCGTCGGCGCGGTCGCGCTGGCCACGCTGGTGCCGATCGGCATCCTGTTCGGCGCGCTGATCGCCGGTGGCGCGCTGGCCTCGTCGGCCGCGATCCTGATCGCCGGCTCGCTGATTTTCGTGGTGGTGGCGGGGCTGATCATCGCCGCCGTGTCGGGTTATATGGCCGGGTTGATCGGCTCGTCGAACAGCCCGATCTCGGGCATCGGCATTCTGTCGATCGTGGCGGCCTCGCTGCTGCTGGTGGCCCTGTTCGGCCGCGATCAGCCGCCGGCGACCACCCAGGCGCTGGTGGCCTACGCCCTGATCGTGACCGGCGTCGTATTCGGCGTGGCGGCCATCTCCAACGACAATCTGCAGGATCTCAAGACCGGTCAGCTGGTGGGGGCGACCCCCTGGAAGCAGCAGGTCGCGCTGGTGTTCGGCGTGGCTTTCGGTTCGTTGGTGATCCCGCCGGTGATGGAACTGCTCAACGCCGCTTTCGGCTTCGCCGGCGCGGCCAACGCGACCGCCAACGCATTGCCGGCGCCGCAGGCCGCGCTCATTTCCTCGCTGGCCGAGGGCGTGCTCGGCGGCGATCTCAACTGGGGCATGATCGGGCCGGGCGCGGTTATCGGCGCGCTCGCCGTGATCGTCGATGAAATATTGGCCTATACCGGTCGTATGCGCCTGCCGCCGCTGGCGATCGGCATCGGCGTGTATCTGCCCATGGCGGTCACACTGGCGGTGGTGCTCGGCGCGGTGATCGGGCGTTGCTACGACGGCTGGGCGGCCCGTCGCACGAATACGGAGTTCGCCAAGCGGCTGGGCGTGCTCACCGCGACCGGCATGATCGTCGGCGAAAGTCTGTTCGGTGTCGTTTTTGCCGGTATCGTGGCGGGCAGCGGCGCCGATTCGCCGCTGGCGGTGGTCGGGCCGGGCTTCGCTCCGATCGCGCTGATTCTCGGCATGATCGTGTTCTTCGCCGTCACCGCGCTGTTGTACCGGGCCACCATGCGGCGCGTACGCGACTAGCGCATAATACTAAAGTATGATGCGCATGGGCTGCCGGTCACTGGAAAGTAATCGGGGCTTGGTTCTGCCGGCGCGCGCGTCGCGGCCGGCCATCAGGAAACGACATCGATATGTCCGATACACCGCGCATCGTGGTCGTCGGCGGCGGCGCCGGCGGTCTGGAACTGGTCACGCGGCTGGGGCGCAAGCTCGGCCGCCGTGGCAAGGCCCGCGTCACGCTGGTCGACGCCAACCCGACCCACATCTGGAAGCCGTTGTTGCACGAAGTCGCCACCGGCGCGCTGGATCAGAGTCTGGATGAAGTGTCTTATCCGGCGCATGCGCGTACCCACGGTTATCGTTACCAACTCGGCGCGATGGCGGGTCTCGATCGCGAGGCGCGCACGATCCGGCTGGCCCCGATCCATGATGAGAACGGCGAACAGATTCTGGCCGAGCGCACGCTGACCTACGATTATCTGGTGCTGGCGATCGGCAGCGTCTCCAACGATTTCGGCACGCCGGGCGTGGCCGATCATTGTTATTTTCTCGACAGCACGCGCCAAGCCGAGACGTTCCGGCGCGCGCTGCTCAATACCTTCCTGCGCCACAGCGACGGCGGGCCGGGCCATGCGCCGAAGCTGTCGATCGCGATCGTGGGCGGCGGCGCGACCGGGGTGGAGTTGTCGGCCGAGCTGTTGTCGGCCACCGAGATGCTGTCCTCCTACGGCTACTCGAAGATCGATCGCGAGCAACTCGACGTGCATCTGATCGAGGCCGCCCCCGGGCTTCTGCCGGCGCTACCCGAGCGCATCGGCACGTCGGTGTTCGGGCAGTTGAACAAGCTCGGCGTGACGATTCATACCGAGACCATGATCACCCAGGCCGACGGTGCCGGTTTTCTGACCAAGGCCGGCGATCGTATCGACGCCGACCTGACCGTCTGGGCGGCCGGCGTGCGCGGCGCGTCGCTGCTCTCGGCGCTGGGCCTGACCACGCGGCCCAATCATCAGATCCAGGTCGGCAATACGCTGGCCAGCATCGACGACGAACGCATTTTCGCCATCGGCGACTGCGCGGCCTGCCCGATGGGCGAGGACAAGTGGGTGCCCCCTCGGGCCCAGTCGGCGCATCAGATGGCGACTACCGTCTACCGCAACCTGATCGCGACGATCGAGGGCAAGTCGCTAAAGCCCTTCAAGTACCGCGATTTCGGCTCGCTGATCTCGCTGGCGCACTTCGACGCCGTAGGCAATTTAATGCGCGGGCGCACGGCCGGCCGCGGCCTGTTCATCGAGGGCAAGCTGGCCAAGATGTTCTATGTCTCGCTGTACCGCATGCACCAGCGCGCCATCCACGGCGTGTTCAAGACCGCGCTCAAGGCGATCGTGGACGGCATCAACAATGTACTGCGGCCGCGGCTGAAGCTGCACTGAGCGGCTGGCGGATCGATCGGCGGCGCGTATTCAGTCGAGCGCGTGCGCCGCGATCAAGCGCCGGACCACTGCGCGCCCGGACAGCCAGGCGCCCTCGACGCGCCCGCCGGCCAGCCAGTCGCCGGCTATGGCAAGCCCGGCCCGGGTGTCGATCCAGCACAGATCGTCGGCATCGGGCGCGCCCGCGCCCGGCCGGGCATAGCGCCAGCGGTGGGTGCCCACGATCTCCATCCGGTCGCTGCGCTGGGCTGTGGCGGCCGCGAACTCGGCGATCAGCGCATCGGCTAGCTCGGCGGTCGGAGTTTCGACGTGGGCTTGGCTGAAATTGGCGTCCGAGTGCAGCGTCCACAGATGCATCTCGCCGCGCCCGCCGGCCTTATGGGTGTTGTCGGCCGCCCAGGACAGCCGGCCGGACTTGAAAAAGATCGCCTGGCATTCGGCCAGCGCGGGCGCGCGCACCACGACCGAGTGACAGGCCGAGAGCGCGGTGTCGGCGTTGGTCAGCGCGTCGATACGGCGCGCGTGATCGCCCAGTAGCGCCGCGGCCTGGGCCGCCGGCGGTGTCAGCACAACCATATCGGCGTGTTCGACGGCGCCGTGCTCGGACTCGACTTGCCAGCGATTGCCATCATGGCCGTCGCGGCTGATGCGCTGAACGCGGCGTCCGGTGTCGAACCGCAGACCGGCCGCCTGCAAGCGCTGGCGCACCCAGAGGTTGAGGCCCCGGGGGCCGATCAGGCGTTCGCGATCGTCCGGCGAGGGCGTGAGCAGCCAAGTTCCCGCCGCTTGCTCGGCGCTGGCGATCTCCGGCGACCAGCGAATCAGCCGGCCGGCGTCGAGATCGGAATCGATGAGCGCCCGAAAGCCGTCGTCGCGCGCGGTGAAATACTGGGCGCCGTAGTCGAACCAGGCGGCTTCGCGATCGGCGGCGACGCGTCGCGTGGCACAGCGGCCGCCCGGGCCGTCGGCCTTGTCGATCAGGCGGGGCCGGTAGCCGGCCGCGGCGAGATGCTCGGCGGCGGCCATGCCGGCCACGCCGGCGCCGATGATTAGAATATCGATCATGAACGCGACTCCAGCGGCGCATACCCCGGTAGGCGGATTATCGGTATGATGAAGCAAATTTGCAGATCGTTCAGGGGCACTCGTGCTGCCAGTCTCATGCCGGCGTTTCGCGGCCGGTCTGCTGCTGTCGTTCGCCTTGGCCGGATGCGCCACCCAGGGTGGGCCGTCGGCGGCGGATGCCGGTTCGAACACATCCGCGGGCCCGGATAAGGCCGTCGCCCATGATTCGAGTGTCAAGCCTTACCCGTTTCATAATCCGCTGATCGCGACCGTGCTCGGCACGCCCGCGCCGCTCGCGGCCAAGTTTCCGAAACAAGCGAACTTATCGATTCGTACGCTGGAGCCGCTGGTCGAGCGCGATACGCCGCCGACGCTGCGCTATGCGCGGCCGCTACAGTATCTGCTGGCGGCCCAGGAACACCCGGCGCCGCTGGCGTTCGTGATCGCCGGCACCGGCGATTCGGCGCTCTCGAGCAACTGCGTGCTGTTGTCGCGCGCGCTCTATCGGGTCGGCTACAGCGTCGCCTGTCTGCCGTCGCCCACCAGCGTGACTTTCATGCTCGGCGCGGCCGAACATCCGGTGCCCGGGCGCATGAAAACCGATGTCGCCGATCTGTATCGGATGATGCAGGCGGTGCGAGACGATCTGGCGGACGATCTCGACATCACCGGCTACTCGCTGACCGGCTGGAGCCTGGGCGCGACCGAGGCCGCCTTCCTGGCCAAGCTCGACCGCGAGCGCCAGGTTTTCGGTTTCCAGCACGTGTTGCTGATCAACCCGGCGGTCAACGTCTGGGCCTCGGTCGAGCGCATGGACGATCTGCTCGAGCGCACTCTGCCGGGCGGCTTCGACGCCCTGCCGCGGTTTCTGGCGCAGGTGCTCGGCAACATCCAGCAGAGCGCGCAAAACAGCGGCCAACCGCTGCGCTTCAACGAAGACGCGTTGTACCAGGCCTACAAAGCCGGTGTTTTCAATCAACGCCAGGTCGGCGCTATCATCGGCCTGGCTTTTCGGCTGTCGCTGGCCAATATGGCCTTCGCGGCCGACGTGCTCACGCATTCCGACGTGATCGTGCCGAAGAACGTCGAGCTTGGGGCCTACGATTCCCTCGGGTTGTATTTCCGCCGTTCGTTCCGGATGTCGTTTTCCGAATACATCGACCAACTGTTGGTGCCGTATTGGAACCGCCACGGGCGTCATGTCAGCAAGGCCGCTCTGATTTCGGAAGCCGATCTGCACCGCATCGCGCCGTTTCTGGCCCATGACGACGACATCGCGGTGTTCACCAACGCCGACGATCCGATCCTGGCGGCCGACGAAGTCGATTTTCTGAAAACGACGTTCGGCGATCGCGCCCGGATTCGACCGAACGGCGGTCATCTAGGCAATCTGGCATACAAGAAAACGATCCACGCGCTGCAGGATTACTTCAGGCCATGAATATCTCGCGACACGCAGGCCCGGGCCGGCGGTTTCCGGCGCTCGTTGCGCTGTGCCTCGCGCTTGGCGCCTGTGCCTCGACGCCGCCGCCGAAAACCATCGACAACTCGACGCCGGCCAGTACGCCGGTGAGCCAGACCACCGCCAACCCGCTGGCGATCGCGGACCCGCTCGAGGGCTTCAATCAGCGGGTCTATCGGTTCAACGCGCTGGCCGATCAGTATGTGCTGCTGCCGGTGGTTCACGTCTACGACCGCTACACGCCGGGTTTCGTGCGCGCCGGCGTCGCCAATTTCTTTTCCAATCTGGGCGAGATCACGACGTTCGCCAACAGCGTGCTGCAGCTCAAGCCCGAGAGTTCGGCAGTCACCGCGTCGCGCTTCGTGATCAATTCCACGGTCGGTATCGGCGGGCTGTTCGATCCGGCGAGCGCGCTTGGGCTCGAGCAGCGCGACGAGGATTTCGGCCAGACGCTCGGCCACTACGGCGTGGGCGCCGGGCCTTATCTGGTGCTGCCGTTTTTTGGGCCGTCCGATCTGCGCGACGCCGGCGGCCTGGCGGCGGACCAGGGCCTGTTCTATGCGCTCGATCCGCTGCAGATCAACGGCAACATGCCGGCCAGCGTCGCGTATAACCTGATGTATGTGCTCAACAAACGCGATACCACCAACTTTCGCTATTACCAGACCGGCTCGCCGTTCGAGTACACGCTCGTGCGGCTGGTCTACTTGAACTACCGGGCCCTGCAGGTGGCCCAGTGATCGTGCCTATAGCCAGTTCCGGTACTTGAAATACAGGTACGGCGCGATGCCGGCGGCGATCATCAGCCCGATCGCCAGCGGATAACCGTACTGCCACGACAACTCCGGCATATGTTGGAAGTTCATGCCGTAGATGCTGGCCACCAGCGTCGGCGGCAGAAAGACCACCGCCGCGATCGAGAAGATCTTGATGATCTTGCTCTGTTCGAGATTGATGAAGCTGACCGTGGAGTCCATCAGAAAGTTGATCTTGTCGAATAAAAACGTGATGTGACTCATCAGCGTTTCCACATCGGACAGGATCTCGCGCGCGGTCTCGCGCTCGGGGGCGCGGGCCGGCAGATGGCGCAGCACGAACGAGATCGAGCGCTGGGTGTCCATCAGGCACAGCCTGATCTTGCCACAGGAGTCCTCGAGCTTGGCCAGCGCGTCGATGGCCGCCTCGTAGTCGGCATCCTCGTCTTCCAGCACGCTGTGGCTGACCTCTTGCAGGTCGAGATGGATGTCTTCGACCGTATCGGCGAGATTCTCGACCTTCTGATCGAAAATGGTCACCAGCAGTGATTCCGGGGAGTCGGCTTCCACCTGGCCGGCCCGCGCCCGCATCCGCAGCAGTCGGAAATCGGCCAGATCCTCGTCGCGCAGCGTGATCAGCCGCTCGGGCTGTAGGATGAACGCCACCGTTTCGGTATCGTGCCGGCCCTCGCTCTGCGACAGAAACAGCGAATGCACGTGGATGCCGTCGGCGTCGACGAAAGAGCGCGCCGAGGCTTCGATCTCCTCGACGTCTTCGTCCTCGGGCAGTTCGTCGGTGAGAAAACGCGCCAGTTCGGCGCGCTCGGCATCGTCGGCCTCCAGCGCATCGATCCAGCCGGCCCGGGCCAGCCGCTCGGCCGTAGCCGTGTCCGGCGCGCGATTTTCGACAATACGGCCGTGGTCGATGGCAAAGCTGCGCAGCATGGCCAAGTCTCCGATCGGTGGGGCGAGCGCGGCCAATGATAGGCCAGCGCCGGCGCGCTGTCGCCCGCAAGGTGCGGCCGACGGTCACAGCCGGGCGATCACCGTGTTCAACTCGCGTCCGATCTCGAACAGCCAGCGCGCCGGTTCGGCGATCGCGGCCTCGACGCTGCCGGCGCGTTCGACGAGCGTGTACGTGCCGGCGAAATGCCGCGCCAGATCGGCGCGGGCATCGTCGGCGATGGCGCCGCAGACCAGCAGCGTCGGGGTCGGTGCCGCGGCTTTCGCGACCGCCAGCGGCAGCTTACCGGACAGCGTCTGACGATCCGAGCGCCCCTCGCCGGTAATCACGCAGGCCGCGCTGCTCATGCGCCGGGCAAGGCCGGTCATTTCGAGCGCGGCTTCGGCCCCGGATTCCAGCCGGCCGCCGACCAGCGCCAGCGCAAAACCCAGGCCGCCGGCCGCGCCGCTGCCGGGCCATAGGGTCTTGGCGCGCGCGCCGGTGGCCTCGGCCAGGTGTTCGAAGGCGGCTTCGACTGCGGCGATATCGTCCTCGGTCAGGCCCTTCTGCGGGCCGTAGATCCGGCTGGCGCCGGATTCGCCGAGCAGGGGATTATCCACGTCGCAGAGCACGCGGATATGCGCCCCGGCCAGCCTGGAATCCAGCCCCGACAGGTCGAGCCGGGCCAACGACAACAGCCCGTTCATGCTCGGCGTGAGCCGGTTGCCGGGGTTATCGTAAGCCACGGCGCCGAGCGCCACCAGCATGCCCAAACCGGCGTCGTTGCAGGCGCTGCCGCCCAGGCCGACCGCGATCTCGGTGGCGCCGGAATCCAGGGCGTCGGCGATCAGCGTACCCAGCGCATAGCTGCTGCGCTCGGCCAGCGGCGGCGCGCCGCCCATCGCCTCGATCAGCGGCAGGCCGAGCACGGCGGCCGATTCGAGCACCGCCGGGCCATCGGCCATCGCGTACCAAGGCGCATCGAGGCAACGGCCGTGAACGCCGACCAGCGTGACGTTTTGCCAGTGCCCGTCGCAGGTGGTGGCCACCGCGTCGAGCAGCCCTTCGCCGCCGTCGGCCATCGGCGCGATCTCGGTCGTCGGCGGATGGTCGTGCTCGGCCAGCCCGTGCGCGATCGCCCGGGCGACGTCGACCGCCGACAGGCTGCCCTTGAAACTGTCCGGGGCGATCACGACGCTGTGCTCGGCCATGCCTCGTCCTTTCGCCGCTGTTCGGCCGTTGGTGTAGGGTTTGCGGCCATGTTACGGCATCGGCCGGCCGTCGGCTCGGCCCGAGTTCCTTGTTATGTACTACTTCGCTTACGGTTCCAACATGTGCACCGCGCGCCTGGCCCGGCGCGTGCCGAGCGTGGCCCCGATCGGGCCGGCCTGGCTCGACGGCCATCGGCTGCGCTGGCATTTGATCGGCAACGACGGCTCGGGGAAATGCAACGTCGTCGAGACCGGCAATCCGGAAGACCGGGTGCACGGCGTGCTGTTCGAACTGGATGCGGCGCGTCTGGAGGCGCTGCACGCGGCCGAGGGCCCGGCCTACGATTTTCTTGAACTCGCCACCGGCCACGCCGAGGGTCCGCTGCCCGCGGCGATCTACCGCGGGCGCCCCGCATGGCTGGACGACACGCTGATGCCGTTCGACTGGTATCGCGATTTCGTGGTCGGCGGCGCCGCCGAGCATGGTTTGCCCGAGGATTGGATCGCCGGCTTGGCCGAAGTCGCGGTAGCGGCCGATCCGGACCGTCGCCGGGCGGCCGAAAACCGCCTGATCCTGGATGGGGCTCCCGTCAACGTCACGATCTCAACCCGCTGATCTTATTATTTTTTTCGGCGCGGGGCGACAAGCGCCGGGCCAGCCGGGCGGCCACGTCCTCCGGGGTCAGCGCATCGCCTTCGACGGTTTCGCAGTCCTGGCCGAGCGGGGCATAGTCGCTGGGCAGGGTGGTGCGGAACAGACCGATCACCGGCGTACCGGAAGCGGCCGCGAGATGCATGGGCCCGCTGTCGGCGGCCACGAACTGATCCAGGCGCGACATCAGCGCGGCCAGTTCGGTAAGCGGTTCGATCGCGACATGCGCGATTTCCGGCACCACCGGCTCGGCGTCGGCGCCGGGCAGGATTTCCAGCAGCACCGCTTGTGGCACGGCCCGCCGCACCTCGAGGATCCAGGCCTGCCACCAATGTCGCGGCAGCGCCTTGCGCCCGGTGGCCCGGCTGAAGAAACCGATGACTGGCGCCGTGGTGGCGTGTTCGCCCAGCGTCGCGCGCCAGTGCCGGTCGGCGGCGGCGCGGTCGTTCTCGTCGGGGAATACGGCGAGCGTGTCGAAAGTTTCCACCGGCGGTTCGGCAATGGCGCCGGCCAGCAGTTCGACCGCCTGCAGCGCTTGATGCCGGCTTTTCGGCTTGCCGGCGGCGTGGGTCAGCGGCAGCCACTGGTCGGTCTTGGCGAAGCCCATGCGCTGGCGCGCGGCGATCAGGGCGACGCCGATCCGGTTGCTCGCGGAGTTGCCGGTGGGGTCGATCGCCAGATCGTAGCGCTCGGCGCGTAGCGCGTGCAGCGTGCGCAGCGTGGCCAGCAGGCGGTTCTCCTGGATCCAGATCCGGCCGATGCCGGGCAGACTCTGCAACAGCTTCGCCTGAGCCGGGCTCTGGATGAGCACGTCGATGCGCGCCTCCGGCAGGGTCGCGGCGAGACTGCGCAGCATCGGGGTCAGAAACAGGATGTTGCCGAGACGCTTGTTCAGGCGCACCACGAGAATCCGGCGGGTGTCCGGCGCGAGCGGGCGGCGGTGCGCTTTGGGTGTGCCCATGAGCCGCGCCAGCAGCCGGTTGAAACGACGTCGGTTGTTTCGACGCCACCGTTTTGCGGCGGCGCCAAAGTCCCGGGATTGTGCTGGGCGCTTTTTACTCACGGCGGGTTTCGGCTTGCGAAAGACGTAGCATGCCGAGCGCCATCTGCACACGCTGTCAGCAATACATCAAGCCGAGGTTAAACCGGAACGCGCCGGCCGTCGATCACGGCCGGCGCCTAGCCGGGAGCCGGGCATTCTCTCAAATCAACTGCAGCTCGATGCGCGTGCCTTCCTCGGGCCGGCTGGCCAGGCGTATCCGCCAGCGATAGCGATCGGCCACGCGCTTGACCAGATACAGGCCGAGCCCGAGGCCGGCGCCGGGCCCGGATCGGTAGCCGCGCACGAAGGCATGCTGGAGTGCGTCGGTGGTCATGCCGTCGCCGTTGTCGGCGACCGTCAAACGCCCATCGGCCAGCGTGACGCGGATCTCGTTACCGCCGTGGCGCAGGGCGTTGCGCAACAGGTTGCCGAAGGCGATGACGAGCGCGATCCGCGGCGCGCCGATCTCGCAGGCATCGAGCGTGCTGATCTCGACCGTCTTGCGGGCCATCAGCGGCCGGTAGGCGTCGACGATTTCGGCGATCACCCGGTCGGCCCGGCAGCGCGGCGCGGCGCCGTCGGCCTCGGCCTGTTCATCGCGGGCCAGGAACAGCAGCGCCTCGATCAGTTCGGCCATTTGGTGCGAGGCGCGGTCGATCCGGGTCAGCGGCCCGCTACCGGCAAGCTGCGGGTTCTGTTGCAGAACTTCGACCGCGCCCTGGATCACGGCCAGCGGCGTGCGCAATTCGTGGCTGGCGTCGGCGGTGAAGCTGCGTTCGCGTTCGACGAATTCCTCCAGCCGGCTCATGAAACGGTCGAAGGCATGGGCGATGACGCCGACTTCGTAATGCTCGAACTGCTCGGCCAGCCGGGTCGAGCGGCCGCCGGGCTCCAGGCCGGCCACGTGCTCGGCCAGGGCATTGACGGGTCTGAGGCTGATACGGGCGATCCAGGCGCCCAGCGGCACCGCCAGCGCGAGCACCAGCAGGGCGGCCACGATGGCAATCCACTTGAACAGCGACTCGCGCGCTTCGATCGCGGTGATGTCGTAGGCTAGATAAGCCTGTTTATCGCGCCCGATGCGGTGCGTGCCGACACGATAGGTGTGGCCGTGAAAATTGACCGTAAGGCCCTCGACATCGGGGCCGAGCCCGCGCAGCGGGGCGGGCAGCTCGTCGCGCTGGCCGGGGCCGATGACATAGCCGGTGAGGTTGGCCGAATGCGGGATGGCGCGCGTGCCCTGAACCGGGTAGTCGTTCACCAGTTCGCCCATCTCGTTGGCCAGGATCGCATCCAGCAGGTCGGCCTTGAGCCGGCCGTTGATGGTGAACAAGGCCAGCATGACGGTGCTGACCACGATCGCGACGAATAGCGCAAGCGCGGCCGCGACCCGGAACTGAAGGCTGTCCCGGGGGGCGCGTACGATCCGTCCGAGGCGCTGTAGGGCTAGGCCCTGGTATTTTCTATGTCGCATCCGGATCGATCAGGCGATAGCCCATTGTGGGCACCGTCTGCAGCATGGCGCTGGCGAAGGGCTTGTCGATCGCCGCGCGCAGCGCGTGGATGTGCGTGCGCAGCGCCTCGGAATCCGGTGGATGATCGCCCCAGATCGCGGCTTCGAGCTCGGCGCGCCGCACCAGCTTGGGCGAGGCCCGCAGCAGCACCTCCAGCAGACGCAGCGCGGTCGGGGTGAGGGTGAGCAGCTGGTCTTCGCGCTCGGCCTGCCAGGTATCGAGGTTGAGGCTGAGCTGGCCGATCGTGATCTGGTGCGTGCTGCGCCGCGGCCCGCGATTGCCGAGCGCGGCCAGCCGCGCTTCCAGTTCGAGTAGCGAGAACGGCTTGATCAGATAATCGTCGGCCCCGGAAGCGAAGCCGGCGAGCTTGTCGTCGATCGTGTCGCGCGCGGTGAGCATGAGGATCGGCGTCTGCTTGTCCGCTTCGCCGCGCAGGCGTTCGCACAGCGCCAGCCCGTCGATGCCCGGCAGCATCAGATCGAGCACAATCGCATCGAAGCTTTCCACCACCGCCAGATGCAGCCCGGTCACGCCGTCGCTGGCGCTATCCACGACATGCCCCCGGGCCGAGAGGAATTCGATGATATTGGCCGCTAGGTCTTCGTTGTCCTCAATGACAAGTATGCGCATGGGCGGGTTCCAACGTGGTTGCGCTGATTCTAGGAGACTGTCGGACTCAAGGCCAATCTATGGCGCCGGCCGGCAAAGGCGCCGTGCCGGGCCGTTCGATGGTTGCCGGCACGCGTCGTGTGAAACGCCGACAAGCTCTAATAATATGACAGGCATGATCGATTCACGGCCACGATATCGAATCCGGCGGGCGGGGCGTGCGAACGCCGCCGTGGGGCTGTCGTGCGGTTTCTGATCAAGACGCTGATCTGGGGCGTGGTGGTGCTCGCGCTGCTCTGCGTGGCGGCGCCCTACGGCGTGGGCTGGCTGGTGGCCGCGCGCTTCGATCGCGTGGTGGCGCACTTGTCGGTGCCCGGTTATCTGCAGGTCGTAAGCCGCGATTTCGATCGCGGCTGGTTCGTCTCCAGGGCCACGGTCGTGCTGCGCCCGAGCGGTCCGCTTTGTCGTACCCGACCCTGTCCGGTGATCACGCTCGACAGCCGTATCGATCACGGACCGCTGGCCTGGGGCGCCGCCGACGCTTCGCTCGTGCCGGTGCTCGCGGTGGTCACGACCCATGCCGATCTCACTTCGCTCTGGCCGCGCTACGTGTTTTCGCCCGCGCCCGATCCATTGACCATCACCTCGCGCATCCGGCTGAACAGCCGTGGCCAGGCGTGGCTGAGGCTCGACGGCGCGAGCTTCGACGTATCCCGCCAACACCCGGTGGCGCACGTAAAAACGGCGGCCGTGACGGGCGCTCTGCAATCCGGGCTGCTGGCGCGCCGAATCGACGGCCTGCGGCTGGACTGGCCCTCGTTCTCGCTCGTGCGCCAGTCGGGCGGCCATCTGGCCTGGCGCAATGTTCATTTCCGGGCCCAGTCGGCGGCCGGCGGCGCGCTCGCGAACCGACACTTCAGCGCCGACTCGATCACGCTCGATAACGGCAGCGGCCACGCCACCCGACTGACCCATGTCGATCTCACCATGCGGCGCCCGCAACCGAAAACCACAGCGGTTGCGCTCAATATCGAAAAACTGGTGCTGCCCGACAACAGCCAGGGCACTTTCATCCTTGAGGCGCGTCAGCGCGGCATGAACCCGCTGGCCTGGGCGACGTTGCCCGGGCGCTGGAGCGCGCTCGGCGGCCGGCCGGGCGGCGCGCTCAACGCGCCCAAGCTGTATCGCGATATCGTGCCCGAACTGCTGCCGGGCGGTTCGCGCATACAAATCGATCGTTTCGAGCTGGCCATGCGCGACGGCGCCATCCGGGCCCGCGGGCATATCCAGGCGCCGCCGCATTATCGGCGCACGGATACGGCGGTCGGCCTGCTGTCGCAGTTGCAGGGCCGGCTGCGGTTGTCGCTGCCGCGTCCGATTCTGCGCCGGTTGACCGCCTATATGCTCGGCGTGGCCGATACGGGCGATCCGCAAGCGGCCATCGATGCGCGTATCGATGCAGGGGTTCGCGAACTCGTGGCCCGTGACTTGATTGCGCCGGTGGATGACGGTAAGCGCTATCGTATACAGATCGTGCTCGAGGACGGCCGGATGCGCATCAACGGCCGCGATCGGCCCGGGTGGAAAGTGTTGGTCGATCAATTACAGGCGGCTGCCCAGGGTCTTTAAGAAATGTTCAAGGGTCCTGGTACCAGGCGTTATAATTGTGCGTCTTTTTTCGCCCGGCGCCGATTGTTTTAAATAACGACAGCCGGCGGCCCATTCGATCAGCAATGCCCGCGCAGGGCACGAATCGTTGAGACAGGTTATGTCCCAGAGCCAGACCCAGTTCGACGTCATCGTGGTCGGCGGCGGCCATGCCGGCACCGAGGCGGCGACCGCGGCCGCGCGGGCCGGATCGCGCACGCTGCTGCTGACCGACAACATCGAGACCATCGGCCAGATGTCCTGCAATCCGGCGATCGGCGGTATCGGCAAGGGCCATTTGGTGCGCGAGATCGACGCGCTCGGCGGCGTGATGGCGCACGCGGCCGATCGCGGCGGTATTCAATTTCGTCGCTTGAACGCCCGCAAGGGCCCGGCCGTTCGGGCCACGCGGGCCCAGGCCGATCGCGCGCTGTACAAGGCCGCGGTACGGGCAATGGTCGAAAACCAGCCGAACCTGCATCTGTTCCAGCAGTCGGTGGCCGATCTGGTCGTCGAGGGCGGCCGGGTCGTGGGCGTGACGACCGCCATGGGGCTGGCATTTCGTGCGCCGGCCGTGGTGCTGACCGTCGGCACCTTTCTGGGCGGCACGATCCATATCGGCGAGAAGCGCTTCGGCGGCGGCCGGGCCGGCGACGCGCCGTCCAACGCGCTGGCTGCGCGCCTGCGCGCGCTCGATCTGCCGGTCGGCCGCCTCAAGACCGGCACGCCGCCCAGAATCGACGCCAAGTCGATCGACTATGCGCGGCTGGCCGAGCAGCCGGGCGACGACCCGGCGCCGGTGTTTTCATTCATGGGCAGCCAAGCCGAGCACCCGCGCCAGATTCCCTGCCATATCACCTACACCAACACGCGCACGCACGACATCATCCGTGAGCGCCTGCACGAATCGGCGATCTATTCCGGCGCGATCGACTCGGCCGGACCGCGCTACTGTCCGTCGATCGAGGACAAGATCGTGCGCTTCGCCGACAAGGAGGCCCACCAGATATTCATCGAGCCCGAAGGATTGGCCACGGCCGAGGTCTACCCCAACGGCATCTCGACCAGCTTGTCGTTCGAAACCCAGCTCGCGCTGGTGCGCAGCATCGAGGGTTTCGAGAGCGCGCACATCACGCGTCCGGGTTATGCCATCGAATACGATTACTTCGATCCCCGGGCGCTGAATTACAGCCTGGAAACGAAAGCGATACCGGGGCTGTATTTCGCCGGCCAGATCAACGGCACCACCGGCTACGAGGAAGCCGCGGCCCAGGGGCTGCTGGCCGGCATCAACGCCGCGCGCGCCGCGGCCGGCGAGCCCGCCTGGTGGCCGGGCCGCCACGAGGCCTACATCGGCGTGCTGGTCGACGATCTGATCACGCGCGGCACGATCGAGCCCTATCGTATGTTTACCTCTAGGGCCGAACATCGTCTGCTGCTGCGCGAGGACAACGCCGACGCGCGCCTGACGCCGGCCGGCCGCGATCTCGGCCTGGTCGACGATGCGCGATGGTCGGCCTTTACGGCCAAACGCGACGCGATTGTCGCCGAACAGTCGCGTCTGGCGGCGATCACCATCAAGCCGTGTGATCTCGGCGGAGATCGAGGCGAGGCGCTGCTGGGCAGCGCGCTCGGCCAAGCCACGCCGGCCCGCGATCTGCTCAAGCGCCCGGGCATCGGGCACGCCGATTTGGCCGCGCTGGCCGCGATCGGGCCCGCAAACACCGGCGCGCTGTCGGCCGAGGCATCGGCCGCGGTCGGCGAACAGGTCGAGATCCAGGCCAAGTACGCCGGCTATATCGCCCGTCAGGCCGACGAGATCAAGCGCGCGGCGGCGCACGAGGCTACGGCGCTGCCGGCGGATATCGATTACGCCGCAGTCAGTGGCTTGTCCAACGAGTTGACCGACAAGCTCGAGGCCGCCCGCCCGGCGACCATCGGCCAGGCCGCGCGTATCCCGGGCATGACGCCGGCGGCGATATCCTTATTGCTGGTTCACCTCAAGAAAACCGGCGCTAAACTTGCCAAGAGCGCTTAGCCGTACGTAAGACGGCGTTTGGTCCGTGGTCTACGGTATTCGTTTTCTGCGGTAGTCTGGTTGGCTTCGGGGATCAGAGTAGGCTCTTAGGGTTCAAAGGGGTTTCATGCGCCGAGTCCGCGTTATCTGCGTGCTGTTGCCGGTCTGCCTCTGGCTGGCCGGCTGCGGTGGCGACCCGGGCTTTCCCAACCGTATCCAACCCGCGATCGGCCCCGACGGCATTACCACGCTGCGCAAGGGTAACGGCGCCGAGCCCCAGACCCTGGACCCGGCCAAGGCGACCGGGGTGCCGGCGGCCAATATCCTGCGCGATCTGTACGAGGGCCTGGTGATCTACGCGCCGGACGGGCACGTGATCCCCGGTGACGCCAAGTCGTGGCGGATCAGCGCCGACGGCAAGACTTACACCTTTCATCTGCGCAAAAACGCCAAGTGGTCCAACGGCGCGCCGGTGACCGCGCAAGACTACGTCTTCAGCCTACGCCGGGCGGTGGCCCCTAGCACGGCTTCGCCGTATGCCGATATTCATGCGCCGATCGTCAACGCCACGGCCATCATCGACGGCAAAAAGCCCCCGGCCAGCCTGGGGGTCGCGGCGCTCGATGCGCATACGCTGCAAATCAAGCTGCACGCGCCGACGCCGTTTTTTCTCAAGACGCTGGCCCATTCCAGCAGCGATCCGGTGTATCCGCCGGCGGTGAAAAAATGGGGCGATGCGTTCACCCAGCCGCAGCACGCGGTGACCAACGGCGCCTACGAGCTGGTGAGCTGGCGGGTCAACGACAAGATCGTGCTGAGGCGCAATCCTCATTATTGGGACAACGAGGATACGGCAATCGACCGCGTCGAGTACTATCCAATCACCGATGCCAACTCCGAGCTGGCACGCTATCAGGCCGGGGGGCTGGATTGGACTTCCGGCGTTCCCACGGCCAAGCTCGATACGGTCAAAAAGCATATTCCGGGGCAATACCATGCCGTGCCCACGTTGTCGGTGTTTTATTTCGGCCTCAACGTGACCCGGCCGCCGTTCCAGGGCAGGCGCAAGCTGCGCATGGCGCTGTCGATGGCGCTTGACCGCGAGATTATTACCGACAAGATTCTGCGCGGCAACGAGATTCCGGCCTATAGCTGGGTGCCGACCGCCCTTCAAGGCTACCGGAGCGTGCGCTACGCATGGGCCGGCCTGTCGGATAAGGCGCGCAAGGCAAGGGCCCGTAAGCTTTATCATGAAGCGGGCTATTCCGAAGAGCATCCGCTCAAGGCCAACCTGTTATATGTTTCCGGCGAAGGCGGCAAGCGCATGGCGATCGTGGCCGCGGCGATGTGGCGCAAGGTGCTCGGCGCCGAGATCAACACCCGCAGCCAGGAGTGGAAGGTGTACCTGCAGACCATCCATAGCCGGCGCAACACCCAGATCTTTTACGTCGGTTGGATCGGCGACTACGAGGACCCGAACACCTTTTTCTCGATCATGAAGACCCACTCGGCCCAGAACGAGTCGGGCTATCACAGCGCCGTTTACGACCGCGCGGTCTCGGCGTCCCAGCACATGCCCAGCGGACCCAAACGCACCCGGCTGATGCACGTTGCCGAAGCGACACTGCTGCACGACAGTCCGATCATCCCGCTGTATTTCGGTAGCGCCCACCATTTGATCAAGCCGTATGTGAAGGGTTTTGTCGGCAACCCGCTGGGGGCCTACTACAGCAAGGATATGAATATCGTGCCGGCGAGTGCGGGCGGGCGCTGAATGTTGGTTTATATCGCCCGTCGTCTGCTGGGCGCGATCCCCACGCTGTTCATCCTGTTGACCCTGTCGTTCGTGCTCGTGCATTCGGCGCCGGGCAGCCCGTTTTCCAACGCGCGGCGGATACCGCCGCAGGTCCGCGCCGAGTTGGAGGCGAAATATCACCTCGACGAGCCGTTGATCGAGCAGTACGGCCGTTATTTGTACAACATCGCGCATTTCGATTTCGGGCCGTCGTATCGCTACCAGGACACGAGCGTCAACGAGCTGATCGCCACCGGCTTTCCGGTCTCCGCGACCATCGGCGGCTTCGCGCTGGTCATCGCGCTACTCATCGGCGTGCCGCTGGGCCTGTTCGCGGCCGTGCGCCAGAATAGGGTGGCCGATTACGCGACCACCAGCGGCGCCTTGCTGGGGATATCCGTCCCCAGCTTCGTGCTTGCGCCGTTGATGATCCTGGCCTTTGCAGTCTACCGCGATTGGCTGCCGGCCGGCGGCCTGGGCGGTTGGCAAAGCTACGTCATGCCGGTGGCCGCACTGGCGCTGGCGTTCATCGCCTATGTCGTGCGCCTGACCCGGGCATCGACGATCGAGGTTCTGCGCTCGGACTATATTCGCACCGCCTGGGCCAAGGGCCTGTCGGCGCCACGGGTGTTTTTCGTGCACGTATTGCCGGCGGCGATCCTGCCGATCGTGTCGTTTCTGGGGCCCGCAGCGGCGGCGATTCTGACCGGCTCGGTGGTCATCGAGCAGATCTTCGGCATCCCGGGGTTGGGGCGGTTTTTCGTCAACGGCGCGCTGAATCGTGACTACACGCTGGTGCTCGGTATCGTCATTTTCTACGGCATCATCATCATCGGCTTCAATCTGGTCGTGGATATCCTCTACGGCTGGCTCGACCCGCGGGTGAGTTACTGATGGCGGCCAAAAAGCAAGGCAGGCTGGCGGCTGCGGTAGCCGATCACAGCCGTGGCTGGTCATTATTTGCCCGCAAGCGAGACAAGTTGGAGGCGGCCGCCGGCCGCAGCCTCGGCCGCGACGCTTGGCGGCGATTGCAGGCCAACAAGGCGGCGATGGCCTCGATCGCGGTGCTGGTGCTGATCGTGATCGCGGTGATCATCGGCCCGTGGCTGTCCCCGAACAACTATTTCAGCCAGGACTACAACCAGATCTGGACGCCGCCCACGCTCGCCCACGGTCATATTTTCGGCACCGACAGCGTCGGCCGCGACCTGTTCGTGCGCACCATGATCGGCGGGCGGATTTCGCTGCTGGTCGGGATCGTGGCGACCATCGTCAGCCTGTTGATCGGCGTGGCCTATGGCGCGACCGCCGGCTTTGCCGGCGGGCGGGTGGACGGCTTGATGATGCGCACCGTCGATATCCTCTATGCCTTGCCGTTCATGTTTTTCGTCATCCTGCTGGTGGTGTTCTTCGGCCAGAATCTGTTTTTGATGTTCGCGGCGATCGGCGCGGTGAGCTGGCTGGACATGGCGCGCATCGTGCGCGGCCAGACGCTGACCATCAAGCAGCAACCCTATATCGAGGCCGCGCGCATGGCCGGCGCTTCCGGGCCGGCGATCGTCATCCGCCACGTGGTGCCCAATCTGCTGGGGCTGGTGATCGTCTACGTCACGCTGACCATCCCGCAGGTGATCCTGTTCGGGTCGTTTTTGAGCTATCTGGGGCTGGGCGTGCAGGAGCCGTTGACCTCCTGGGGCGCGCTGATCAACGACGGCACCGGCGAAATGGGCCGTGCGCCGTGGCTGTTGTTCATCCCGTCGCTGTTTCTGGCGGTGACGCTGTTCTGCTTCAACTTCATCGGCGACGGGCTGCGCGACGCGCTGGACCCCAAAGACCGCTAATGTTGCTTGAAATCAAGAATTTAAACGTTGGCTTCAGCACCCCGGACGGCGAAATTAAAGCCGTGCGCGGGCTGGACTTGGCGCTGGAGCGTGGCGAGGCGCTGGGGATCGTCGGCGAATCCGGCTCGGGCAAGAGCCAGAGCGTGCTCGCACTGATGGGCCTGCTCGCGGCCAACGCCCGGGTGTCCGGCAGCGCGAAGCTCGCCGGTCAAGGTAGCCAGAAAGACGGCCAAAAAGATGGCCAGAAAGATGGCCAGAAAGATGGCCAGAACGGCGCCATCGAGCTGATCGGCGCCGACGCACGGACCTTGCGCCGCGTGCGCGGGGCGCGGATCGCCATGATCTTCCAGGACCCGATGACCGCGCTGAACCCGCATCTCAGGGTCGCCACCCAGATGGTCGAGACCCTACGCGCGCACCGCGGCCTGCGCCGGCGCGCGGCGATGAAAACCGCGATCGAGATGCTGGAGGCGGTCCGTATTCCCGATGCGTCCCGCCGCATCAAGTATTACCCGCACCAGTTTTCCGGCGGTATGCGCCAGCGCGTGATGATCGCCATGGCGCTGTCCTGCGAGCCCGAACTGCTGATCGCCGACGAGCCCACCACCGCGCTGGACGTCACCGTGCAGGACGAAATACTGGAGTTGATCGCCGAACTGCGACGACGCACGCATACGGCCCTGCTGCTGATCACCCACGATCTCGGCGTGGTCGCCGGCACCTGCGACCGCGCGCTGGTCATGCGCGACGGCGGATGCGTCGAACGCGGCCCGGTCGAGCGCATCTTCGAGGCCCCGGAGACCGATTACACCCGCACCCTGCTCGCCGCCGTGCCGCGACTGGACGGGTAGGGCATTAAAGCCTTGTTACACTCCCGGTCAGGCCGCGGCGTGGCGGTGAGCGCAGGGCGAGCGGTGATGCGATGATCTGTGGACAGTCGACGGCGATGCGCCGGCCGCCGGTTCGGCCGGTGGGTTTTTCATGAGTCCGGCGCACGCGCTGTTCGCCGTGATCGAGTTTTGGCTGCCGATCGCAATCATCGCCGGCAGCGGTATCGCGGCCGCGGCGCACGCATTGTTGACCCGCGAGACGCCGAGCAGCGCTTTCGGCTGGATCGGTGTTTCGCTGCTGTTCCCGCCGCTCGGCCCGCTGTTGTACTACATGTTCGGCGTCAATCGCGTGCGGATTCGCGCCCAGAGGCTGGATCGGGCGTCGCGCCACGGCCTGGGCGCGCATCGGCCGGGGGCGGATGCGGTGCTGCGCGACTACCGCGCCTTCATCAGTCAGCGTCGGCTGGGGCTTGCCGCCGCCGGCGACCGGCTGTCGGCCTGGCCAGTGGTCGGCGGCAACCGCATCGCGGTACTCAACAACGGCGACGAGGCGTATCCGCCGATGATCGAGGCGATCGAGGCGGCCATCGGTTTCGTCTATCTCACCACGTATATCTTCGAGACCAACCGGGTCGGCCGGCGCTTTATCGATGCACTGGCGCGGGCGGCCGATCGCGGTGTGGACGTGCGCGTGCTGATCGACGGCGTCGGCGAGTGGTATGCCTGGCCCGGCAAGCGGCCGGTGGGCGAACTCGAAGCCGCCGGCGTGGGGGTGGCGCGCTTTCTGCCGCCGCGGCTATGGCCGCCGTCACTGCGGCTGAATCTGCGCAATCACCGTAAGATTCTGGTTACCGATGCCGGCGTGGCGTTTACCGGCGGCATGAATATCGGCGACCGGCATTTCGTCTCCGGCACCGCCGGCATGGCGGATATGCATTTCCGGCTGGACGGGCCGATCGTGCGCCAGATCGAGGCCGTGTTCCTGTCGGACTGGGCGTTTGCCACCGGCGAGCAGACGGCCGTCAGCGCGTCCGAATTGCCGGAGTTCGGCCATGCGGCGTGTCGCACGATAGAGAACGGGCCGACCCACGACATCGAGCGTCTGAGCACGCTGCTGATGACCGCGGTCTCCAGTGCCTATGAGCGGGTACTCATCGTCACGCCGTATTTTCTGCCGGGGCCGGCGCTGGTCGGCGCCCTGCAGGCGGCCGCGCTGCGCGGCGTGGAAGTTTCGATCGTGCTGCCCGAGTACAACAATTTGCCGCCGGTGGCCTGGGCGGCGCGCCACGATCTCGGCGAGCTGGTCGGGCGCGGCGTCGACATTTATTTCCAGCCGCGGCCGTTCGCGCACACCAAGCTGTTCGTCATCGATCAGGGTTACGCGCTGGTCGGTTCGCCGAATATCGACCCGCGCAGCCTACGGCTGAACTTCGAGCTCGCGATCGAGCTGTTCCATGTCGAAACCGTGGCCACGCTGACCGCGCAGGTCATGGAAACCATCCGCCGCAGCCGGCGCTACACGCGACAGGAGTTCAAATCGCGGCGGCTGCCGACGCGGTTGCGCGATTCCTTCTTTTGGCTGTTTTCGCCTTATCTTTAGTGTGTCGGAATTCTTTACATAAATAGTAACCCTAAGATACAAATATATCGTAACTGTATATATTAGAAAGATAATAAATATCGGAATAGTAATTGCTTGCTATTTTTATAACCGTTGCCTTCGATGATCGGTATACGAGCGGGGTTATAAAATGACCACTGATCTAAATCGTGACTATCGAGTAGCTGTTCTAATTGTCACCCATGGACGTTCCGAGCGCCTGTCCTTGACGCTGCAAGCTCTGAAGTCGAGCGATTTAGGCGATATCCATGAGATTCTGGTGGTGGAAAACGGGGCCACCGAGGCGCAATCCGAGAGCGAGTGCCTGGGTTGGGGCGGCCCCATGCCGATCGATTACTGCGCGATCCGCGACTCTCGTAAGACACGCGCGCTCAACGTCGGCCTGGAACGAACCAAAGCCGATTTCGTCTGTTTTCTGGACGACGACGTGCGTGTCTATGAACACACGCTGGCGACTTATGTCGATGCGGCGAGACGCTACGGGCGCGGGTTTTTTTTCGGCGGACCCCACGATCCTGAAGGCGGCGCGCCGCCGCCGAACTGGCTGCGCCCGTTTCTGCCGGCCTCGGCGGTCGGGTTATCCGCGGGTGCGAGCGAGTATGTAGGCGACGATACGTTTCTTCTGGGTTTCAACTGGGCCGCATTCAAATCCGATATCCAGGCATGCGGCGGGTTTCCCGAATACCTTGGGCCGAACGCGCTTTATCCTTGCATGGGCGACGAGACGGCCATGCAAGAGCGGATGGTCGCCAAAGGCATGCATAGCGTCTATCTACCCAAGGCGCGATCGCGACATTACGTGCCCTCCGAACGCTGCTCCTACGCGTTCGCTGTAAAACGAGCCTATATCGGTGGCGTTACCAAAACGCTGGTAGACGAGCTGGAGGGCCATAAAAGCCGGCAAAAGCTACCGTCCAAATGGCGTTTCAATATATTGGCTCGGCTTTGGTTTAAAACGACCGTCGCGAAGCTTTCGGGGTATGACAAAAGCGAGCGCATAGCGGACGAATTGCAGAAGAACCATCAGTTGGGCGCTATTGTGGGCTACTGGGTTATTTTTCGGCATAGGCTGCGCTTTCACCACCAGGAGTCGCGGGCCTGTCAATATACGCTGACGCCAACCCATAACTTGGATTCAAGAAATTCGCAATAAAAAGACCGCAACGATGTTCCACATCGCGTTCGTTCCATCGGTGATGCTTATGAGCGTTTTGCTCGACACCATCGCCGCGTTCACGAACGCCCGGCCACAGATGCGATATGACAAGTCAACGTCACACTGGTTCAGGCAGAATTAACGAGGTTCTGCGCAAGCGAATCTTGGTTACCGGCGGCGCCGGGTTTATTGGATCTCACTTGTGCGAAAGGTTGCTGGCCGAGGGGCACGACGTGCTCTGCCTCGATAATTTCTATACCGGCCGGAAAGCCAATATCGCGCATCTCGTCGCCGATCCGTACTTTGAAATACTGCGGCATGACATCTGTTTCCCGCTTTATGTGGAGGTGGATGAAATATACAACTTGGCCTGCCCGGCTTCGCCGGTGCACTATCAACGAGATCCGGTTCAGACAACCAAAACGAGCGTGCACGGCGCTATCAACATGCTGGGTCTGGCCAAACGCACCGGCGCCAGAATATTGCAAGCCTCGACCAGCGAGGTATACGGCGACCCGGAGCGACACCCGCAAACCGAGGGTTACTGGGGGCATGTGAACCCGATCGGGAAGCGCTCTTGTTATGACGAGGGCAAGCGCTGCGCCGAAACTCTATTTCTCGATTATCGCCGCCAATACGGGCTGCCTATAAAAGTAGCCCGAATATTCAATACATATGGTCCACGCATGCACCCGTTCGATGGTCGCGTGGTTTCGAATTTCATCATGCAGGCGCTTCAAGGCCGGGACATCACGTTGTATGGCAGCGGCCAACAAACGCGCTCGTTTTGTTATGTCGACGATCTCGTGGACGGCCTGATGCGCCTGATGGCCGCGGCCGACGATGTCACCGGCCCAGTCAACCTGGGTAATCCCGCGGAGTTCACGATCGCGGAGCTCGCCGGTCAAGTGATCGACCATACCGGGAGCGCATCCAGATGCGTCACCGGGCCGCTGCCTGAGAATGATCCCAGGCGACGGTGCCCGGATATCTCGTTGGCCCGGAAGACGCTTGGCTGGGTTCCGCAAACCGATTTGGCTGTCGGACTGCCGCGTACCGTGGATTATTTTCGTTCGTTGATTCAGCAAGCGGCTGTCAACGACACGGCGGGCTAAAACCGTGGTAGCCGATCAAGCCACCCGAGTCGAGCTGTCTGTCATCGTGCCTTTGCATGAGGAAGAGGACAATGTCCATCCGTTATACGAGGCACTCACCCGTGCGGCTCGTGATCTTGCTCTCGACTACGAATTGTTATTCGTGGATGACGGTAGCCGCGATCGAACGTTCGAGTTGGCCGCCGATCTGGCCGCGTCCGACCGTCGCCTGCGGATCGTGAAGCTGAGAAGAAATTACGGTCAAACGCCGGCCATGGTGGCTGGTATAGAGCATGCTCGCGGTAGAGTTTTGGTCACGATGGACGGCGATCTTCAAAACGACCCGGATGATATCAAGTTTCTGATCGACAAGCTCGATGAAGGTTACGACATTGTCGTCGGCTGGCGGCACCAACGCCACGATCGGTTATGGACAAGAAAGCTCCCGTCCCGGCTCGCCAACTGGCTTATCGGCAAGGTGACGGGTGTGCCCATCAAGGATAACGGTTGTTCACTCAAGGCATACCGTAGCGAGGTAATCAAGCATGTGCCGTTGTATTCCGACATGCACCGGTTTATTCCGGCGATGGCATCGGTTACCGGGGCGCGCATAGCGCAGTTGAAGGTCCGTCATCATGCGCGTCGGTTTGGCGTATCCAAGTACGGTCTCTTGCGAACGTATAGGGTTTTGCTCGATCTCTTTGCGGTGAAAACCGTGATGTCTTTCGCGGAAAGGCCGCTGTGGTGGTTCAGCATGCTGGCTTGGCCGGCGCTGGTGATCAGCCTGGTCGCGACGATCGCGTTCGTTCGGGGGATCTTTCTCGAGTTGGAGTCGACCGTGGTTATGGCGGGTATCGCTTTGTTGTTTGGATGCACGGCAATATTCGCCGTGCTCGGCGGCATTATGGGCGAAATGATTTATAAAACCGGCAATCTAAGACTGGATAAGCTTGCATTGATTACCGCCACCCGGCCGCAGGCTCATGGCAATGACCGACGCAAGCCGAGGAGCTGACCCCATGTCGGAAACACTTGTAAACGACGAGCGTCGAAATCGATTCAGTCAGCGCCGGACCATGCGGCAGACAGAAGCAGTCGCCGGAGAGCATCCCGAGGAAAGAAGGTCCAAGCCCGCCGTCGACGTCTCGGTCATCATTCCTGTGAGCGAACGCTACGACAACGTCCGTGAGGTCTATAACGCCTACAAGGCCGACCTGGATCGGACGAGCTACGCTTACGAGATCATCTACGTTCTGGATGGTGCGTATGCCGACGTGTTGGCCGAGTTGCGGCAACTATTGAGCGAAGGTGAGCCGCTTAAAATAATTCGCTTTACCCGTGCATTCGGCGAGTCCACGGCCCTGACCGCCGGATTCGCCAATTCCGATGGGCCGATACTCGTAACGTTGCCCGCCTACCATCAGGTCGAACCGGGGTCTGTCGCCCGGCTCTTGAATGCGCTGGCCGATAACGACATGGTCGTCGGGCGAAGATGGCCACGCACGGATTCGGGCTTCAACCGTTTTCAGACGCGGCTGTTTTATCGGGTGCAGAAAATGATAACCGGCCACGAGCTGCACGATTTGGGCTGCGGCGTCCGTGGCTTCAAGCGGCAGGTTGCCGATGAAGTATCGATATACGGCGACCAGCACCGCTTCCTGCCGATCATTGCCCAGCGCTGGGGGTTCAAGGTCAAGGAGCTGGATTTGCCCCAGTCGCCGAAGGACGCCTATCGCCGGGTGTATCGGCCCGGGGTCTATCTGCGACGGTTGCTTGATTTGCTCACGGTGTTTTTCTTAAGCAAGTTCACCAAGAAACCGCTACGATTCTTTGGCCTTATCGGTAGCGGGATTGCATTTATCGGCGCGATCATCCTGGTATGGCTGACGATCGAACGGCTGTTCCTGAGCGTGGCGCTGGCCGATCGTCCGGCCTTGCTGGCGGGCTCCTTGCTCGTGGTCGTCGGCATCCAGATTTTTGGTCTGGGTCTGCTGGCCGAATTGATTATTTTCACCCACGCCAAGGACCTCAAGGAATATACCGTCGAGGAAGTTATCAACTGACCGCCCAAAGGTATGTTCGTGGTTCGCGTCGAAAACAGCCGATCTTTCGGCTGTTTTGTTGCCACATTAATAGCGCGCGAGGGGAAATGAGTTGCACGCTGTGAACTACCATCGGACGCTCATTGGCTGCATGTGGATCGCCGTAGCTTTTGGAGCGTACGCCAGGCTTCGTGGGTTGGGCACTTGGCCATGGGCCGAGGATGAGTATTTTGTTGCTCAGTCGGTCGAGAATATTCTTCGGCACGGCATCCCTGCTTTTGACTGCGGCGGCTACTACATGCGGGGCTTGACTCTGCAGTATCTTATTGCTCCGCTCTTCGCGCTGGGTATAAAGCCGGAGTTTGCGGCGCGGCTGGTACCGGTGGCGTTCAGCTTTGCGTTGCTTCCAGCCGTTTATCTCCTCGGTAAACGGCTGTCGGGTGTGACGGTTGCCTGCGTTAGCGTCGGACTATTAAGCATCTCGCTCTGGGAAATTGAATTCGCGCGTTTTGCGCGTATGTACGTTCCGTTCCAGGCAGTTTTTCTCTGGTATTTGCTGGCGTTGCACCGCGTGGTTGTCGATGGCAGAAGCACCGCCTATGGTTGGCTGTGGCTGCTGTCCGTGCTCGGCGTTTTCACGTGGGCGGGTGGGTTTTTCTTGCTGGTGGTGAATTTCCTGCCGAGCCTAATCGAGCGCGCGCCAGGACGAGTTCGCCATCTGGCTGTAAGCGCGGGCCTATTGCTGCTCGGATACTGGTATAGCAGCTTAAACTTTCGGTTCATGGGAGACCAGCCGCCCTTGCCTCCCGATGTGCCGGTAGAAGTCGACGGATCATCGTTTATCATTCCGCCGCTGCTCGCGCCTACTCTGCCATCCCACCCGGCATGGATAATAGGCGCCTTGGCGATACTCTTGGTTTCTCTAGCTGCGGCCTTTCAGCTAGCGCGCATATCCCCTACCGCGCGCAATGGCTTTGCGTGGCTCGTTTTGATCGCTTTATCGCTGCTCAATTTGTTCGGCTGTGTATTGATTGGCTTGATCCTGGCCGTTTTGCTCGGGTGGATCGACATACGCCGTATTTCGCGCCGGGTTATGCTGATTGCTCTGCCGCCAATCGCCGTAAATTTTTTATTCTGGTTAGCTTACGCGTTTTTTACCGATGACTGGTATAGGTTGTTTCCCGGCTTCGGGCCGGGCGGCGAGCTGAGCAAGTTGGCGGTCGTATTGTTCAAATATCCGAACGTGTTCGATCAGATACTTGATCCATGGCTTACCGCGATTCCAGCGCTGACGGTCGCGCTGGCTGGGTTAATTGCGCTCGCCGGCTGTCGGGCGGTTTGGTGTAGAGATGAAAGCCAGTACATGATTAGCTTGCGGCTGATGCTGACAGTCGCCTTGATCATGATGGCACTGGTGGGTGTCGTGGAAACTAAATATGTTGAAACGCGCTACACTTTTTTTCTTCTGCCGTTATTTTATCTAGTCGCGATCACGGCCGTTTATACGCTATTGGCTCGTTCGATCCGAAGTCGTCCGAAGCGTGGTTTGGCGTTGGGCGCCGCTCTGCTCGCGCTGGTCGTAACGACCGAGGATTTTGGCTGGGCGCATTTGATACATATCGACACAGCAAACTGGAATTATCGTTTGTCCTTAAATCAAGCGCTGTCGGACCACTATTACCCAAGATGGGATTATCGTTCGCCGGCCCAATATGTGAATCAGCGAGCCCACGCTAACGATGTAATTATTGTCGCCTCTCAAGCTGTTGCATATTACTTAAAGCGGACGGACTATGTGTACTGGGATTTCCGGTGGGGGGAATTCGCGTCGTTTTCATGTAATAAAGGTCAGCAAGAGCGATGGTCGGGCAGCCGTCTCTTGTATCGGCTTAAAGACTTGTCAAAAGTTATTCGGCAAGCGCAGGGAAATGTATGGTTAATTGTTAAACTAAGCTGGGCTTATCCTAAGACAAAGGAGTTTAGCCGCCAATATTCGGAGCAACTGGTTTATCGTGGCCGCGCCGGGCATCTCGGAGTCTATAAAATTAGCGGCTCACGCTGAACTCCATGACGTCGCCGGTGGCTGGGACGCTGCTGTTGCGGGATCCGCTAGACATCACGAACGTATCGAGGATGTCGTGAAACGTTATTGGAAACAGCCCATGGTCTGTCGTGAGTTTTTAATTCGTAGCCTAGTTGTCCTGGCCGTCGTTATCGCGGGCGTGTTGACGAGCAGTGTTTCAGCTAAAGCAATGGATAAGGTCGGGCTCGACCCAGGCTCGAAACCGCGGCTCATGGTGCTGACCGATATCAGCAGTATCAAAGCCGGCGTGCGCGAGGCGGACGACGCGCAGTCGATGATACGGCTTATGTTGTACTCGAACGAGTTCGATATTGAAGGGCTTATTGCTTCATCGTCGCTACAACACGGTCATGTCGTCAGGCCGGGCAACATTCGCGCGATCGTGGATGCCTACGGAAAAGATTGGCCGAATCTCGTGCAGAATAATGAAAACTATCCCAACCCCGATCAGCTACGACAGGTGATCAAGAGCGGCCAGCCGAACGCCGACGAAGACATGCCGGTGTATCAAAGCATCGGCCGGGGAAAAAGCACGCCGGCCTCGAAGTGGATCATCCGCATGGTGGACAAGCCGGACGCCCGCCCGCTGTGGATCACGATCTGGGGCGGTTCGGCCGATCTTGCCCAAGCTCTCTGGAAGGTCAGAAACACACGAAGCCGCGACGAAGTGGAAAACTTCGTCAGCAAGATACGAGTCATAGCGAGCGGCGATCAGGATTCGACCGGGCCCTGGATCAAATCGCATTTCCCCGACTTGTTTTATGCGACGCGAAGCGAAGGCGGGCGAGGAATATACCGCGGCGGTAATCAGCGACTGGTCAGTTCCGCGTGGGGGCAAAATAATATCAAAGGGCACGGGGCGCTAGGCGCCATCTATCCGGATTATAGGGGGGGGGATATCTGGTCGTACAAACTCGGTAAGGTCCGGGGGATCAAGAGCGGCGATTCAGCCACTTTCATGGGGCTGATCCGTAACGGGCTCAATATACGGGGTCATCTGAACTGGGAAAACTGGGGCGGGCGTTTGATGCAGGATGCGAATAATCCGCATCGTTATCATGACGCCATCGATGCGGTGGGCGACTATAAAACAGATGTTTCGCCCTATTTGGCCGCGGTTTATCGCTGGCGACCGGCTTTTCAAGCGGACTACGCGGCACGCTTCGACTGGTGTATCAAGTCATATGCTGAGGCCAATCATGCGCCCATCGGCAACAACAGCGTAACTTATATTCAAGACATAACATCCGGCCAGACCATAAAACTACGGAGTGGAGACTGGCGCGATCCGGATGGCAACAGGCTAATCTTTCGTTGGCAGGTGCTCGAGGAAGAAAGCACTTATCCCGGAGATATAGCGATTTTTACACAGTATCCGCAGCCCGGACAGCGTTTCCCCAACTGGCGAAATACAGCGCGCGACGTCAAGCAGGCGAAGACGGAAAAGCAATATTCGCGAACAGCTCACTTGAATGCGCCCGTCGTCGATCGTCGACGATCCGTGCACGTGCTTTTAACGGTAACGGATACCGGGTATCCCGCGCTGTCTTCTTATAAACGATTTAATTTAATAATTCATCCGAAGTAGGCCTTTACTAGCCGTTATAATGATGTAACGATAGCCAATAAGAAAAAGAGAAAGTCCGCAAATAAACGAGCTATGCTCAATCGTGGTGTATAAGCGAATTTGA
>NZ_DASSKM010000043.1:0-28084 GCF_035690525.1 Salinisphaera sp. | reverse complement strand
TAGTGAGTAGACTTGAACATCCCTCTTATATTTTCAAGGCATTTTAAATTTAACTTCGTAATCTCGCTTATTTTTCAGCATCCGCCAGATGACGCGCACGAGATGACGGCCCAACGATCGTACGGCTTGGTTGTGGCGCTTGCCCTGAGCACGTTTACGATCGTAGTACGCCCGTGATTCGGGCACCTGTGCCATGTGTCGGACGATGCAGGTCATAAGCGCGGTCTGGCATCGTGTATTCACGCATTTCGGACGCTTGCCTCGCTGTTGGACGCCCGAGCTATGGTCCAACGGCGCCATGCCGAGATAGAGCGCCAGGCTGGCTTCACTGTCGAATTGCGGTAACGCACCGATCTCGCCGGATAACTCAGCGGTTCCGATGGGTCCGAAGCCGGGGATGCTGCGCAGGTGTTGGGCCATCGGGCATTCGGCGGCTACCGCGTCGATGCGGCGGTTGAGGCGCTGGATGCGATCATCCAAGTCGCATATGGCGCGGGCATCCGCCACGATATCGGCATCGGCCAGATCGATGTTCGCGCCGAACATCGCCTGGCGTTGCCAGGCCCGGATACGTGGCAGGGTCTTGGCGCCAACGCCACGGATACCGGCGATGCTTTTTTCCTGTAGCCGGGGTAAGGCGGTCAAGCGATCTCGACACGTGACAAAGCGCAAGAACCAGCGATTGTCAGCCGCGCCGGTCAGTGCCAGCAGGTCCGGACACACGGCCTGCAAGTCACAGCGCAGGCGCGTCAGGCGCCGGGCGCGATCAGCGACTTGTTGCCGGCGTCGACGCGTGAGGTATTTGAGTTGACGCTGTGCTTCGCTGGCCGCGGTGACTTCTTGCAGCACGTCACGCCCAAACGCGCGTTGGCCATCAAAAGCAAACAATTCCAGCATGCGCCGGGCGTCGATCGCGTCCGTCTTCGCCGGCGCCGGGAATATCTCCTTGTAACGGGCCAGCTTGAGATTGTTGACGTTGTAGAGCCGCCATCCTCGGGCCAGCACCTGCTGATCCAGCGGGCGGGCCCAACCGTTATAGCCTTCCATGGCCACACGGATATCACGCAGGCCTTGTCGCTCGATACGCGTAAAAAACTGCCTGAAGCCGGCGTCTTGATGATCAATACGAAACTCGTCGACTAACTCGCCGGCGGCATTGCCGATGGCGACTTGATGAAAACGACTGCCGACATCGACCGCGACACGTAGTTCTGCTGCCATGCTGATCTCCTGTAGCAAAAGATCATCCGGCGTCTTGTCTACCTAGAAAGCCACGGCCCATAGGCTGGCATCATCCACGCCTGGACGTCCCGGATGATGCAGGTGACGAGGGCGGCAATTCAAAGTCGAGCATCCGGTGAAGGCTGCGAACCCCTTGAGCCACACCCTCGCCACCGATACGAGTCTACCGAACTGACCAGTGCTCGTGCACCTGCAGAAATACGAAGGTAGACCAGTGCTCGTGCACCTGCAGAAATACGAAGGTAGACCCCTTTCTCTTTAGGCGACATGTATCTATATCTAGATATTTCCAGCAATCCGATTGATCAGTTCGAGGCGGAGGGCTGTAGCGTAGGCTGATGCAGCTGTGTAGCCATGACGCCCCCTCGCCTGCAACCGCGTTTAAATTATAGTAAAGACAGCTTGGATGCCATCTCGAACGCCTTTTAGACGTTTTCCTGAGCGCATCTGCGAGTTCATCGTTTTCAGGGAACGTTGGCTTTCTCGTTCGGCGGCAGCAGCGCCTTCACATTGTCTAGCGTATCGGCCTCTTCCATCGGCTTGTCGTGGCGCCAGCGCGCAATGCGCGGAAAACGCACGGCGATGCCGGATTTGTGGCGGTTCGAGGCCTGGATGCCCTCGAAATGCAGCTCGAAGACATGGAATGGTGTGACCGAGCGCACCGGGCCGAAACGTTCTTTCGTATTCTTACGGATCCAGGAGTCGACCTGCCGGATCTCGGCGTCGGTTAGGCCCGAATAGGCCTTGGCGAACGGCACCAGTTCGTCGCCGTCCCATACCGCGAACGTGTAGTCGGTCAACAAATTCGAGCGCCGGCCCGAGCCCGGCTGGGCATAGAGCAGTACGGCATCGATCGAGAACGGGTCGACCTTCCATTTCCACCAGTCGCCGCGCACGCGCGCAACGCGATACGGCGAGCCGATGCGTTTGAGAACGAAACCTTCGGTGGCGTAGTCGCGGGAGCGCTCACGGAGTTCGGCCAGCGCTCGCCAGTCATCGGCGGCGACGGTCTGCGACAGCGCGATGCGATCGTCGACCTCGGCCAGCAGTTCGGCCAGCCGGGCCCGCCGGGCTTCGACCGGCTGTTCGCGTATATCGACGCCTTCGTGTTCCATAAGGTCGTAGGCGAAAAACCGCACGGGGTGCTTGTTCTGCATGCTCGCCGATGGTTTCAGGCGCCCGATCCGGCGCTGCAATCGAGCGAACGGCAACGGCAGCGGCTCGCCCTCGGCCCAGGCCAGGATCTCGCCGTCGAGCACGCAGCCTTCGGGCAGCGCCGCCGCGGCCGCCTCGAGCTCGGGGAAACGGCCTTCCATCAGATCTTCCCCACGCGACCAGATATGACATTCGCCGGCGCGCCGGATGACTTGGGCGCGAATGCCGTCCCATTTCCATTCGACCAGCCATTCGTCGCGCGCGCCTAGGCTCTCGACCGAGCCGGACGGCGCATGCTCGATCGGCGAGGCAAGAAAGAACGGATACGGCTGGGCGGCGTCCTCGCCACGATCCTCGGGATCGACCAGGCGTTCGAAAAACTCCGGCGTCGGCTGCCAGCGGCCCATCAATCGATGGGCCAGTCGGGCCGGCTCGATGTCGGCGTATTCGGCCAGCGCCCGGGTGACCAGCCGGCGCGATACGCCGACGCGAAACGCACCGGTCAGCAACTTGTTGAGGGTGAAGCGCGCCTCGGTCGGCAGTTCGCTCCAGTAGCCGTACAGACGCGCTTTCTGCTCGGCTTCGTCCAGGTTCTTTAGCGGCAGGATGCGGTCCTCGACCCATTCGTGCAGCGGCACGTCGAGCCCCGCATCGCCGGCCGCGATCTCGTCCAGCAACAGCGTCATGGTTTCGGCCGAGTCACCGACCGCGGCATAACTTTCCTCGACCAGCCACATCGGCATGTCGATGGTTTCCGCCACCCATGCGCGGAGCTTGGGCCCGGAAATCAGCCTTTTGATGCGCCGGCCGCAGAGAAACGACACCGCCCACGCGGCATCGGCGGGCGGGGCCTCGGCAAAATAGTCGCGCATCGCGGCTATCTTCGGATGGGTTGCCGTGGTCGCGTCAAGGCGCGTATAGAGTGCCGTGAATCGCCGCATTAGCCGACCTAATTTGCGCAAATGGGCGCGGAATCGGGAACAATCGGGCACGATTGACTCGCCGTCTCCGTATCCGCGCGGATGCCTTGCCAGGGCTGGCTTACAGCGCGATCAACATGCGCGCCCCAGCGCGCCGGAACCGGGGACGCGCATTGAAGTAGGCCCGGACTGTGCCTACGGTGTAAGCGAACCATTTGAAAAGCTTGCGGCCGGGGCGCGCGACGCTTCATCGGCTGCGACGGAGGCACTTGCGTATGAGTAGCGAACCGAGCATCGACCCCATGTTTCAACGCGAGCAAGATTTCGGCGACGCGCCCACCGAGATCCGCGAAACGGACCACTACCAACACGAATACGTCCACGATTTCGTCGAACGCTGGGACGATCTGATCGACTGGGACGGCCGGGCCGCCAGCGAAGGCAGTTTTTTCATCGACGTGCTCAAGAAATACGGCTGCGAAACGGTGATCGACGCCGCCTGCGGCACCGGCTTTCATTCCGTCCAGTTGCTGCGCGCCGGGCTCGAAGTCGCCAGCGTCGACGGCAGTCCGCAGATGCTCACCAAAGCCTTCGACAACGCCCGCGAGCGCGGTTTCATCCTCAAGACCGTGCACAGCGACTGGCGCTGGATGACCCGCGACATGGTCGGCCGCTACGACGCCATCATCTGTCTGGGCAACTCTTTCACCCATATCTTCAACGAGCACGACCGCCGCCGTACGCTGGCCGAGTTCTACTCGATGCTCAAGCACGACGGCATTCTCATCCTCGACCAGCGCAACTACGACGCCCTGCTCGACGGCAAGTCGAGCCCCGGGCATAAGTACTACTACTGCGGCGACGGCGTCTCCGCACAGCCCGAACACATCGACGACGGGCTGGCCCGGTTCCGCTACGAATTTTCCGATGACGGCTCCGTCTATCATCTCAACATGTTCCCGTTGCGCAAGGCCTATGTGCACGACTTGATGCACCAAGTGGGTTTCCAGCGCGTGACCACCTACGGCGACTTTCAGTCCAGCTACCGCGAGGACGATCCCGACTTCTTCATTCACGTGGCCGAGAAGAGCTATCTCGCCGCCGACGAAGACGCCGACGTCAGCCAGTAAGAGGGGAACCGATGAACACGTATTCCGAGGCGGTCAAGACCGCCCAGAACTACTACAACAGCGACGATGCCGACAACTTCTATTCGCGCCTGTGGGGCGGCGAGGACATCCATATCGGCCTATACGAGTCCGATCAGGAACCGGTGCTCGACGCCAGCCGCCGCACCGTCGTCCGGATGGCCGAACTGGTCGCCGACAAGCTCGGGCCCGAGGCGAAGGTGCTGGATATCGGCGGCGGCTACGGCGGCTCGGCGCGCTATATCGCCGAACATTACGGCGCTGCCGTGGTGTCGCTCAACCTGTCCGAGGTCCAGAACGAGCGCGGCCGGCGGCAGACCGCCGAACGCGGGTTGGCCGACAAGGTCACTATCGTCGACGGGGATTTCGAAAATATCCCGTTCGATGCCAACAGTTTCGATGTAGTCTGGTCGCAGGACGCGATCCTGCATTCCGGCCATCGAACCCGCGTACTCGACGAGGTGGCGCGCGTCTTGAAGCCCGGTGGCGTGCTCGTGTTCACCGACCCGATGGCCGCCGACGGCGTACCCGCCGACGTGCTGCAGCCGGTGCTCGACCGCATCCAGCTCGAGACCATGGGCTCGCCGGGCTTCTATCGCGAGCAACTCACCCGGCGCGGTCTGACCGAGCGCACCTTCGAGGACCATAGCGCGCAAGTACCCCGCCACTACACCCGGATTCACCAGGAACTCGACACCCGGCGCGGCGAGCTCGACGGCCATATCTCCGAGGCTTATGTGGCCAATATGAAAAAGGGCCTGCAGCACTGGGTCGACGCCGGTCGGGCGGATCGCCTGGCCTGGGGGATCATGGTGTTTGATAACTAGGGCATTTTCAGCGACCGTCCGGATCCGATCGTCGGCGGTCATCTGCTGGCCTCGATCCGCGAGGTGCTGGCGATGCCGCCACCGACGAGGACATCAATGCCTGGGCCGCGGCCTATGACGAGCTGGCCGCTTTGTTCATCGAACGCGAGCGTCAGATCTACGCCGAGCAACGGCGCCTGCACGGCTGGTCGGGCTTCAAGCCCTTCGTCGTCACCGGCCGGGAAAGCGCGAGCGAAAACGTCGTCTCGCTTTATCTCCAACCCACCGATGGCCGGTCACGCGCCGGGCCGGGTCAGGCCGTCTCTTCCAGCCCGGCGTTGTTCTGGTCGAACACGCGATCGGCGCGATACGAGCTGCGCACCAGCGGGCCGGAGACGACTTCCATGAAGCCGCGGGCCAAACCCCACCGGCGATATTTCTTGAAATCGTCCGGCGGCACGTAGCGATCGATCGGCAGATGATTGACGGTCGGGCGCAGATATTGACCGAACGTGACGATATCGACGCCGATCGCGGCCAGGTCGTCCAGCACTTCGGCGATTTCGTCCTCGGTCTCGCCGAGCCCCAGCATCACCGATGTCTTGGTCAGCACGTCCGGATTGTGCTTCTTGGCGTGCGCCAACACGTCCAGCGTCTGCCGATAGCCGGCGCGCGCGTCACGTACGACGTGCGTCAGCCGCTCGACGGTCTCGACGTTCTGGGCGAATACCTCGAGGCCCGAATCGACCACGGTCTCGACGTGCTTCTCCACGCCGCGAAAATCCGGGGCGAGCGCTTCCACACGCACTGCCGGCGTGCGGCGCTTGATCGCTTGCACGCAGTCGGCGTAGTGGGCCGCGCCGCCATCGGACAGATCGTCGCGATCGACCGAGGTGAGCACGATATAGTTCAGGCCCATGATCTCGACCGAAGCCGCGCAGTGTTCGGGCTCGTCGGCATCCAGCCAGCCGTGCGGGTTGCCGGTGTCCACCGCGCAGAACTTGCAGGCGCGGGTACAGGTATCGCCCATGATCATGATGGTGGCGGTGCCGTGGGTCCAGCATTCGCCGATGTTGGGACACATCGATTCTTCGCAGACCGTGGCCAGCTTGTGCTCGCGCACGTTGGCCTTGACTTGGCCATAGCCCTCGCCCGAGGGCAGACGCGCGCGCAGCCAATCCGGCTTGCGCCCGACCGGTACCGCGGCCGCTTTCTTCGAGGCCTTCATCCCGTTCTTGATGGCGCGCGTGCCGTTGGGTTTGCTCACCTTGGTTCCGGTGACCACCGGAATACCCTTGAAATCGCTCATGGGTCCTCGATCCGATTCGGCGGGTGTCGCTACGACAAAATGATAACACTCGCCGCTGCGCTCCATACGCGCGGATCACGTTAGCCGTTGCGGCCTCGATGCGCTGCTATGATGCCGCCTTCATTTTCCCGGCCCAGCGCGCCCGCCCCACGTGTCGAGTACCGATCCCGCGCTTGAAGCATCGCGCCCGACGAGCCGCACCGATCAGCTGATCGACCGCGTAATGAACAGCCGCGGCGGGCGCATCGCATATCGCCTGCGCCGCGTCGTGCCCGTGGCCTCGTTCGCCATCGGCCTGGGCAGCTATTTTCTGATCCAGCGCCAGAACGCGCTCGCCCAGTGGCTGACCGCGCTCATGCTGCTGGGCTGGGTCGCCCTGCTGTTCGAAGGCCTGTTGTGCCGCATCCTCGCGCGCTGGGTCGGCGAGCGCGTGCCGCAGGTCCTGGTGCGCTACGCCGCCCAGGCGCTGCACCAGGAAACGCTGTTCTTCGTATTGCCGTTCTTTCTGGTCACCACCACTTGGCTGTCGGCGCAGGCGCTGTTCACCGGCCTTTTGATCGTGGCCGCCGTGGCCTCGGCGATCGACCCGATCTACTACGACGTGATTGCGCCGCGCCGCTGGCTGTTTCTCGGCTACCACGCCTTCACCCTGTTCGCGGCAATTCTGGCCGGCGGCCCGATCATCGGCGCATTGACCACCGGCGATTCGATCGCGCTGGCCTCGGCGGTCATGGCGGTCTGCGCCCTGCCCAGCCTCAACGACGCCGTACGCGTGCGCCATTGGTGGCGTTGGCTACTTTTAGCCGGGCTGTCGGTCGCACTCGGCGGCGGCGCCTGGATGGCCCGTTTCTGGATTCCGCCGGCGACCCTGAACGCCAAGCATATGGCGATCACGACCCATGTCGACACCGCCGACCGCGAGCCGGCTTCCGACCGCGACCATTTCACCGTGGCCGAACTACGCGCCGACGGGTTGTATGCCTTCTCGGCGATCAAGGCACCGCGCGGGCTGCATCAGCGCGTGCTGCACGTGTGGTGGCACAACGGCGAGGTGATCGACCGCATTCCGCTGCAGATTACCGGCGGCAGGCGCGAGGACGGTTATCGCGCCTGGAGCCACAAGCTCACGCTGGGCGCCGATCCCACCGGCCACTGGCGGGTCGACGTGGTCACCGACGACGGCCAGTTGATCGGCGCCGAGCGCTTCACCGTCACCGACGGCAAGACACCGTAGCCGGCGGGCTCATTCGCCGGCCAGCGCGCCGGACGCCCTACGCCGCCGAGGACGACTTACCGCTGCCGTAGCGATCGATATAGCGCTGTGGCACTTTCACGGTCAGCGCCTGGGGCAACACGCGGAAGGTGGCCGGCGTGGCGGTCAGGATCTCGCCGTCGGTGTTGATGTCCATCGGCTCTTCGGTGCGGATATGAAACGCCGTGCCTTCGAACAACTGCAAGCCCTGCATGGCCTTGTGCGGGCCGCGCACGAGCCCGGGCAGCATGGCGATCAGCGAAGACAGCGGCTGCGGCTTGAGGCTGTAAAGATCGAGCTGGCCGTCGTCCAAGGCGGCATCGCTGGATACCGCCAGGCCGCCGCCGAAATAACGGCCGTTACCGACCGCGACCTGGATCGAGTGCAGCCGTTCGGTATGGCCGTCGAAGGAGATTTCGGCATCGAAGGCCCGGGTATCGCGCACCGCCGAGAACACATTGGCCGCATAGCCAAGCGATCCGAACCATTTCTTGGCCGCGTCCGAGCGATACTCGCTGGCCCGCACCGCAAGCCCGATGCTGGCGACGTTGAGAAAATGCACGTCGTTACAAAGACCGAGATCGATGCCGTGATCGATGCCATCCACGACGTTGTCGCAGGCCGCCGCCAAATCGGTGGGAATGAGCAACGTGCGGGCGAAGTCGTTGGCCGTACCGAGCGGCAGCACCGCCATCGGCTTGCCACACGCCATCATCGCCTTCGAAGCCAGATTGAGCGTACCGTCGCCGCCGCCGAGCACGATCACGTCCACGGCGTCCGCGTGACGACGAATCTCGGCGGGCACGTCCTCGGGCGCGTCGAAACGGCCCTCCAGAACGTCGACACCGCGGTCGCGAAGCTGCTCGACCGCGGTCTGGGCGTTCGCCTCGCCCTGGCGCGATTTGCGGTTGATGAGAAGTAGAGCGCGCAGCCTGATCACCGTTGTCGAAAGACTAATGTCGCCAGCCTAAGTGGGTGTCGCGAGTAGAGCAATCGACGATTGCGATCGAACCGCGCCGATACTCGACTGGCCTTCACCGGCAGTTTGCGCCACGCTATGGCGGTCCACGCAAACCAAGACTATCGCATGAGCGGATTCATTGAACGCATGGTTGGCGCCGCCAAGCTCGAGGTGCCTATCTACGAAGAAGTCGAACACGACAGCGCGGCCACCGGACAGGCCGCGGGCGTCGTCCTTCTGGCTTCGATCGCCGCCGGTATCGGCGCGCTCGGCGCAGCCGGCTTCGCCGGCCTGATCCTGGCGCTGATCGGCGCCCTGCTGGGCTGGGTGATCTGGGCGGTCATCGTCTGGTTCATCGGCACCAAGATGCTGCCGCAGGCCCAGACCGAGGCCAATATCGGGCAACTGCTGCGCACCATGGGCTTCGCCGCCTCGCCCGGCCTGCTACGCGTGTTCGAGATCATCCCGGTGCTGGGCGGCCTGGTCGCGCTGATCGTGTCGATCTGGATGCTGGTGACCATGATCGTGGCGGTACGCCAAGCACTGGATTACGACAGCACTTGGCGGGCCATCGGCGTGGTCGTGATCGGCTGGATCATCCAACTGCTGATCGCCTGGCTGATCGGCGGCGCGGCGGTCTACGGCATGGGCGGCCCGCCCGCCGGCGGTGCCGGCGCGGTTTGATCGCGCCGAGCGCTCATGGAATATAAGGACTACTACGACATCCTCGGCGTCGAACGCGACGCGGCCGAAGATGATATCAAGCGCGCCTATCGCAAGCTGGCCCGCAAATATCATCCCGACGTCAGCAGCGAAACCGATGCCGCCGACAAGTTCCGCGAGGCCAACGAAGCCTACGAGGTCTTGAAGGACCCGGAAAAACGCGCCGCCTACGACCGGCTCGGCCAAGGTAGCGGCCAGGGTGGCCATACCCGGGCCGGCGGCGGCTTCGAACCGCCGCCCGACTGGAATTCAAATTTCGAATTCCACGGCGGTGGCTATACCGGCGCCGATGCCGGCGATTTCAGCGATTTCTTCGAATCGCTGTTCGGCCGCGGCGGCTTTCGCGGCGCCGGCGCGCGCGGGCCGGGCGCGCCGGCGGGCGGCGCCATGCGTGGGCAGGACCAGACCGCGTATATCGCGCTGGACCTGGAGGATGCGTTCGCCGGCGGCCAAAAGACGCTGTCGCTGCGTATGCCCGAGGTCGACGATTCCGGACGCGTGGTCAATCGCGAGCGCACGGTGCGGGTGAACATTCCCAAGGGCGTGCGCGCCGGTCAGCAACTGCGTCTGGCCGGCCAGGGCATGCCGGGCATGGCCGGCGGCGAAGCCGGCGATTTGTATCTCGAGATCGCGTTCAAAACGCATCCGCTGTATCGCCTCGACGACAAGAACCTGATCCTGGAGTTGCCGGTGGCGCCGTGGGAGGCCGCGCTCGGCGCCACCGTCAAGACGCCGACGCCGGCCGGGCCGGTGGATCTGAAGATCCCCGCCGGATCGAACTCGGGCCGGCGGCTGCGGCTCAAGGGGCGCGGCATGCCCGGCAAGACGTCGGGCGATTTGATCGCTATCCTGAGAATCGTGCTGCCCGAAAAGGTCGACGACGAGGCACGCGCACTCTACGAAAAACTCGCCCGCCACGCCGATTTCAATCCCCGCGCGCGACTCGGAGTCTGATTGGGGCCTGATATGCAAGACACGCGTTACACCCTGACCTGCGAGCTCGTCGAGCACGGCGAGACGATCACCCTGGCCCAGCTCTGCCGTTCCGCCGGCGTACACGTCGAGTGGGTCACGCTGCTGGTCGAACACGGCGCGCTCGAACCGGTCGCGCCGCGCGAACGCCAGTGGCGTTTTGCGGTCGCGCATCTGCCGCGCGTGCATATCGCGCGCCGGCTGGCCCAGGATCTGGACCTGAACGCCTCGGGCATCGCCCTGGCTTTAGAATTGATGGACGAAATCCGCCAGTTGCGCGGCCGGCTGTCCGCGCACGAGGCGCCGGACGAGCGCTAAGCATCTCACCCGGCGACGTTTACAGGCTAATCCGGCTCAATGCGCCAGTAGCAGCGGCACCGGCGGCGGCGCATCGATCACATCGCGCGTCACCCCGCCCAGCACCAGTTCGCGCAGCCGCGAATGACCGTAGGCACCCATGCAAATCAAATCGGCGTCCATCTCGAGCGCCTCGGTTAGCAGCGTATCGGCGATTCCACGGGTATTTTTGTCGGCATGGCGCACTTGCGCTTCCACGCCGTGGCGGGCGAGATAAAGCGCGATATCGGCCCCGGGGTTGGCGCCCAACTGGCGCTGCGACGCGCCGTTCGAATCGATGACGAGCACGCACAGCCGTTCGGCGCCCACCATCAACGGCAGCGCGGAGGTGGCCGCCCGGGTGGCCTCACGGCTCGCGTTCCAGGCCAGCACGATGCGCCGGCCGAGCGGCCGGTCGCGATCGGCTTCGGGCACGGTGATTACCGGGCGCGAGGACACGATCGCCAGTCGCGCGGCCAAATGGCCGCCGCTCATGAGCATGGCATCGGCGTAGCGCGCGTGCAGCGCCAGCGTGTGCAGCGTTTCGCCGCGTACGAAACGCCATTCGTGGGTTTCCACGCCGTGGGCTCGGCATGCCGACTCGAACGCCGCGCGGGCGGCCTGCGTGGCCGCGTCCGTCCCGCCGGCCGCCTCGGGGTCGAGGTCGGCGATATTCGGATAGGCCAGCGGATAGTGATAGTACGGGGGCTCATAGATGAACAGCCCGGTCAGATGGGCATCGAAACGCGCGGCCAACGCGGCCGCGCGGTCTATCGCGGCGCGGTCGAGCGAAACTTCGGTTATCGCGACGATCAGGCTCTTGTAGTTCATGGCGGGTGCTCCCTGCTGATTCGGACACAGCCCAGCTCAAGCACCGGGCCTAACGCCAGAATAGCGCTGGGCGGCCGGCGAAGCCGGCCGGCTCAAATCTTAAGGCAGATCGTCACGCCGCCGCGTCGAAATAGCAATCGAGCAGACGAAGCTGACGCGCGGCGGTATCCGCGGTCATCAGATCCATATAAAGCGCGGTGTGCGGCGCACGCCGCTCGCACAGCCAGCCGATATGCTTGCGCGCCACCCGCACGCCCTGGTCCTCGCCGTAAAAATCATGCACCTGTTCGACCAGACCGAGCACGATCTCGGCCTCGTCGGCCAATGACGGCTCGTCGATGACGCCGTGCCCGGCGGCCGCGGCCGAAAGCTCACGAAACAACCACGGCCGTCGGCAGGCGGCGCGCCCGATCATCAGGCCCGCCGCGCCGGTCGTCGCGAGCACTGCGCGCGCCTTGTCCGGCGTATCCACGTCGCCGTTGGCCCAGACCGGAATCGAAACCGCGTCGACCACCGCCGCGATGGTGTCGTATTCGGCCACACCTCGATAATGCTGGTCACGGGTACGCCCGTGTACCGCAAGCGCCGCGATCCCGGCTGCCTCGGCCCGCCGCGCGATCGCCACCGCGTTGATCCGGTCGGCCGAGACGCCGGTACGCATCTTGAGCGTGACCGGAACCGGCGCGGCCGCGACCACCGTCTCCAGAATCCGTCCGACGTTGTCGATATCGGCCATCAACGCCGATCCGGCGGCCTTGCGCCAGACTTTTTTCGCCGGACAACCCATGTTGATGTCGATAATATCGGCGCCGTGGTCGGCGTTGATGCGTGCGGCCTCCGCCAAGTCGGCCGCGTCACCGCCGGCGATCTGGATGATCCTCGGCGCCGGCTCGCCGGAAAAATCCAGCCGTAACCGCGACTTGCGCGTACCCCGAAGCTCCGGGCGGGCCGTCACCATCTCCCCGACCGTCACCGAGGCCCCGAACCCGCGGCATAGGCGCCGGAACACGCGGTCGGTCACGCCGGCCATGGGCGCCAGCGCGAGCGCATTGGCAAAACGATAGTCGGCGATCTGCATGGCGCGCAGTCTAACGTCTTAACCGCTGGCGGCGACGATTTTCACCGCGGCCGGTCATCGTTCATCCGCAAGCTGTTATGTTTGACGATAACCTTCGAGCCGCACTCCGATCATGACTTTAAGCCAATCGCGTTTCATCACCGTCGTTTGTCTCCTGCTCGCTACCCTGGCCGTCGCGGGCTGCTCCGAATCGCCACAGGAAAAATACAACGACGCCATCAGCAATCTTCACGACGCCAAGAACGAGCGCCAGCAGGCGAAGGAGAAAGTGGCGGACGCGCGCGAGCAGGTTCAGGACGCGCAGAAGAAGCTCAACCAGGCGCAGGAGCAGCTGCAACAGGCGCAACAGGAAGTGAACTCGGCGATGCAGGCCGTTAACAAGACGGTCAACGACGAGGTGTTGTTCCGCACGTTGCAGAAGAAGCTGTTGAACAGCGACAAATTTTCCGAATCGGCGATTTCGGTCGGCGTGAATCATCGTGTGGTCACGCTCACCGGCACCGTACCCGACCAGCAGACACGTAAACAGGCCGCACAAGTCGTGCGCAATAGCGCCGGCGTGGCCAGCGTGAACAACCAGCTTCAGGTCACCAACGGCAACAACGACGCGTCGAACTCCGGCGGCGACCAGAACGCGAATAACGGGAACAGCAGCGGCAACGGCGGCTGACGTTCGCCGGTGCGAACCGCCGGCGCTGGCTCGCCGCGCCGGCTTCTTGCGCGGCCAGTGGGGCGTATCGTCGACGCCGGCGCGGCTGCGGCGCCGAATCCAAGTGCCGGCGGGCACTTGGACCGCTTGCTTCAGGATAAATTCAGCGCTCGGGCGGTAGGTTGCCAGTCGTAACGAGGCACGACCATGCGCAACCCCACCTGTTTTTTCGTATCCGCCGCCACGGGCGCCACGCTCGCCGTTTCGGGCTGCGCCAGCCGCCCCGATCCGCAGTTGGACCCGATTTTCAACGCCGTGCCGGGCGGACGCTACGCCTGCGCCAACGCCGGCGATGATCGTAATCCGCTGGCCCGCGGCCTGACCAGCCCGATCGGCCAGGCCGTGGTCGGGGGCGCGCTGGGCGGGTTGATCGGCAATCAGTTCGGCAGCCACGCAGGCCGCGATGTCGCGACCGGCGCCGGCGCGGCGGCCGGCGTCGCCGCCGGCGCATGGAACGCCCGCCGTATGGCCGATAACCGTTATCGCCAGTGCCTGCAGCACGAGTCGTCGCGGTACTGATGCGCGCTTTGTCCACCCGACGTCCGATCCCGCGCCTCCGGGAGCCGCGCCGGGGAGTCGGACGCGATATGGCGTGCGTACTGATGTGCGCGGTTTTCGTGATGGCCTACTCGCCGGCCGCGCTCGCGCAGCTTAGAGGATACCCGCACCCGACACAGCTCAAGCCGGAAGGGCTGCGCCACGGTGAGCTTGGTCCCGGCGCCGGTCACGGCGACCACCCGCGGCACGCGCGGCCCGGGCAGCAAAAGCGCGGCCCTAGCCACGACGATCGGAACCCCCCGGCGATCACCACACCAGAACAGGCCGCGCAGCGCGCCCGTGCGCGCTTTGGCGGGCGCGTGCTTAACGTAATACTGGAACACGGGCCGGGCGGGCCTTATTATCGGGTCAAACTTTTGAAGAACGGCCGGGTTCGCGTGGTGGATATCGACGCGCGCCGCTGATTCCGGTCGCGATAAGGTAACGCCCATGCGAGCTTTGGTGATCGAAGACGATGTCGAACTGCGCGCCCAAATCTGTGAGCGGCTGCGCTCGGAGGGTTTCGCGGTCGACGAAACCGGCGAAGGCGAGGAAGGGCTATTCTACGCCAAGGAATATCCGGTCGACATCGCGATCATCGACCTCGGCCTGCCCGGCCCGACCGGGCTGGACATCATTGCCGAGGTGCGCGAAGCGGGGCTGGATTACCCGATTCTGATCCTCACCGCGCGCACCCGCTGGCAAGACAAGGTGGAAGGCCTCGAGGCCGGCGCCGACGACTACGTGGTCAAGCCGTTCCAGCCGGAAGAGCTGTCGGCGCGTATCCAGGCCTTGGTCCGGCGCTCGCGCGGCTGGGCCCAGCCGCGGCTCGAGTCCGGCGATATCGTGCTCGACACGTCGCGCCAGGAAGTCTTCGTCGGCGAACAATCGATCGATTTGACCGCCTACGAATACCGAGTGTTGGAATACCTGATGCTGCACGCCGGTGAGGTGATCTCCAAGACCGCGCTCACCGAACACATCTACGAAGAGAACGCCGAGCGCGACTCCAACGTGATCGAGGTGTTCGTGCGGCGTCTGCGCGCCAAGCTCGATCCGGACGGCACCCGCAAGCCGATCGAGACCCTGCGCGGGCGCGGCTACCGCTTGGCGCGCGACGACCGCCCACGCGCCAACAACAACAACGACGGCAACGCCGCGCCGTGATCAATTCGCTGCGGGCGCGGCTTTTGGCCGCCACCGCGGTGCTGCTGCTGGCCTTCATCGGGCTCACCGGCGTGGCTCTGCAGACCGCCGTGCGCGAACGCGCCGAGCAGGCCGAGCACGACCGTCTGCAGGGCCTATCCTATGCCTTGCTGGGGAGCGCGGAGATCACCGACGGCGGCCAGTTCAATCTGGCATCGCGCGTGCTGCCCGAATCCGATCTGTCGCGGCCCGACTCGGGGCTGTACGCGATGGTGCTCGACGAGAAAAAGCAGATGGTCTGGCACTCGCCGTCGCTGCTCGGCAGCATCGACATGCCCGATCTGCCGGCGGTCGGCCAGTGGCGGGAGATGCGCATCACGCGTGACAACGGCAACCGGCTGCTCACGCTGTCGTTCGGTTTCCGTTGGGTCACCGCGAACGGCAAGGACTACCGCTACACCCTGGTCGTAGCCGAGAACACGGCCGCCTTCGTAAAGCAAATGCAGCGCTTCCAGAGCGTGCTCTGGACGCTGCTGTCGGCCGCCGCGCTGGTGCTGTTGATCGTCGAGCTGCTCATCCTGCGCTGGGGGCTGGCCCCGTTGCGGCGCCTGGCGCGCAATCTGGCCAATCTCGAATCCGACGACGAACGGCGCCTGGAAGGCCGCTATCCCGACGAGATTCAGCCGCTGGTCTCGAACCTCAACACCATGCTGGCCAACGACCAGGCCCGGCTCAGGCGCTATCGCAACGCGCTGGGCGATCTCGCCCACAGCCTGAAGACGCCGATGGCCATCCTGCGCGGTATCGCCGAGGACAAGCATTTGGCGGACGATCAACGCAACGCGCTACGCTCTCAGCTCGCGCGCATGAACGATATTCTCGACTATCAGCTACAAAAAGCCGCCGCCGCCGGCAAGCGCAGCCTCACGCGGCGCCTCGCCCTGGCGCCGATCGCCGAGCGCCTGGGCCGGGCGCTGACCAAGGTCTATGCCGAACATGGCACGCGCTTCGATATCCGGATCGCCAAGACGCTGCGCGTGCCGGTCGACGAGGGCGATATCACCGAACTGTTGGGCACCCTCATGGACAACGCGGCCAAGTACGGCAAGGATCGGGTGGTCGTGGACGCCACCCGCAGCGACCAGGGCGTGCTGTCGCTATGGATCGACGACAACGGCCCCGGCTTTTGCGACGCCGAGCCCCAACGCCTGCTCGAGCGCGGGGTGCGGGCCGACAGCACGCGTGAAGGCCAGGGCCTGGGGCTGGCGGTTGCAGCCGAGATCGTGCACGCCTACAACGGCAAGATCGAACTCACGACAAGCGACATGGGCGGCGGCCGCGTACGGGTGCGGATTACGGAAAGCTGATGCGCGACCGCCGATCCATTCAAGCGTAACGGCATCGAGAACGATATTCATGAGTAGCGACAAAAACACGCCTTTGGATCCCGAAGCGATCGATCCGGAATCACTGGACCGCGCTACGTACAACCGCGTGGTCGGCCCGGCGCTACAGGCGGCCGCCGAAACCGCCGCCAAGCGTGGCCACAAGCATTTGTTCGACGATATGGCGGCGATGCTGGCGCTGGTCGAGATGGTCACGCGCTTGGCCGATCTGTATCGCGCGCACGATCCGCAAGCCGCCGCGGAAAAGGCCACGCTGATCGACAACGCCGCCACCGCCGCCTGTGTGATGGTGTTTCAGGAAGCCGAACTGCCGCCCGAGGCGATCGGCCAGTGCCTGGCCGCACTGGAGACCGCCTACGAGCAGATTCAGGCGCAATCGGTGATCGAGCCGGGTAGACGCTATATCGCCATGGCCGGGTCCCACCTGGACGACCAGGAACGCGAGGATGCGCGCCACTGCCTGATTCAGGCCAGCGAACACATCATCGCCGCGATCGAAGCCTGGCGCGGCGAGTCCCATTGATGGCCGCGCGACTTCGACTGGCCGCCGCATCAACCCAGTGTCCGGCCCGGCGCGGCGTCCTCGAGCCGCGGCATCGAGGTCAGATGGGCGATGCTCTGGCGGATATCCGGGCCCAGCAGGCGCAGCGCGTGCTCGGCCAAATGCCGCAATGACTCGTCGATATGCAACCGGCTGCCTTCCTGGCGCAGCAAGCCGGCCTTGACCAGCGTCTGCAGGTGGTTGCGAAACAGCCGCGCATCGAAAAATTCGGGGCTGTTGCGGCCGGTCAGCAACGCCATGCGCTCGGCCATGAGCTGGCACTGACGCTCGAACCGGCCGCGCTCGACCACGCCCGCCTCCAGATTGTGGCTGAGCAGCGTGGCCGTCATGGCGTAGCGCTCCAGCGATTCGCGCATAATGCGCGCCAAGCTCATGAGCGCGGCGAAGGCCCGGCTGCCCGCCACCGGGCGGCGCAGCGCGCCTTTTTCGGTGCGCGACAACAGGCCGCATTCGATCATGCCTTGCACGGCATCGACGAGCGCGTCGCGGCACTCCTTTGCCGGCCAGCGCAGAAACAGCTCCGAGGCCAGCAGCGGATAGAGCTGGGCGGCGTCGTCGAGCAGCGCCTTTTCGTTGCGCTGCTCGAAATGAGCGAAGAAGTTCGCGATCAGCGATGGCAGCGCGAACAAGTGCATGACGTTGTTGCGCGTGTAGGTCAAAAGCACGGCCTGGCGCGAATCCACGGTCAGGATGTCGCCCCAGGCGTGGGGCGCGCGGATCAACCGCATCAGCGGCTCGGCCTCGGCCAGCAGGGCCTCGCCGTCGGGCTCGGGCGCGCTGGCATCCCGGGAATACGGACAGGCGCGCGCGAGTTTCGCCAACAGCGCCAGGCTGTGCACCATCTCGTCCTCGGCCACCGATTTCTGCGGCGAGCCGAGCAGGATCAGGCAGGCCAGACCGGTGGCGTTGAGCGTGGCCGTGGCATTGATGCCGCGCATGACTGCGTCGGCGAGCGTCGCGGTGAACTCCTGCAACCATTTCGGCCGCGAATCGACCGCCAGTTCGGCGACTCGCGTGCGCCAGCCGGGCAGATGCGTATCGGCGAAGTTCTGCAGTCCGATCGGCTCGCCGAAGGAAACGAATACCCGGCCGTATTTGCGCTTCAGGGCCCGGGTCGAGCCGCGCACGAGATCGCCCATGGTCTCGCCCTTCTTCACCCGGGCGCCGCGCAACTCGTCGAAGTAGCCCTTGACCTCCATCACCCGGTCATAGCCGATATAGACCGGAACCACCGCGACCGGCGCATTACCGCTCGAGGCGAGCGCGCTGGCGACGGTCATCTGCAGCATGCCGGTTTTGGGCGCCAGCAGCCGCCCGGTGCGGCTGCGCCCGCCTTCCGGGTAGAACTTCATGGGCCGGCCGTGCGCCAACAGGGATTCGACATAAGCCCGAAAGACCGCGGCGTAAAGGCGATCGCCCTTGAAACTGCGCCGCAGATAAAAAGCGCCGCAACGGCGCAGCAGGCCGCCGACAGGCCAGAAATTCAGATTCACGCCGGCCGCGATCTGCGGCAGCGCCAGCCCTTCCTGGTAGAGGATGTAGGACAGCAGCAGGTAATCCATATGCGAGCGATGGCTCGGCAAATAGATCACCTCGCGGTTGTCGTGGGCGGCTTCGCGCAGGCGCGGCAGGTGTTTGACATCGATACCGTCGTAGATGCGGTGCCACAGCCAGGTCAGCACACGCAGCATGAAACCGATGGCGATATTCGAATAATCGGCCGCGATCTCGTCGGCGTAGTCGCGCGCCCGCACCCGGATCGCGGCCACGTTTCGCCGTTCGCGGCGCGCGGTCTCGGTGACTTCGGCGACGACCCCGGAATCGGCCATCAGCGCATCGATGAGTTGGGCCCGGCGCGACACGCCCGGCCCCAGCGTGGCCGCGCGCTGGCGCCGGAAATGCACGCGCAGCACCCGCACCAGCTTGCGCACCAGCACGCCGGGCGTGGCCGACTCGTCGATCATGTCGCGATAATCGATAGGCCGGCCGAAATGGACCAGCGTGTTACGCCCGTTGGCCGCCACGATCAGCAACTTGCGCAACCGGCTGGAACGCTCCGAGTCGGCGAATAGAATCCGGAAAATCGAGGTTTCCTGAACTGGATTACGGCCCCAGAACACCGATACCGGCACCAGCTGCACATCGAACGAATGATCATGCAGGCTGCGGGCGACAATGCGCTGCAACTCGGAGCGCTGGCGCGAGCGCCCGACCGGCACCGCCAGCACCCCGGCCCGCTTTACCGTCGGCGGCCGGTTGCCGACCGGATACGGCCGCGGCAGGCCGCGGGCGTCGCAGATTACTTCCAGCGCGAGCCAGTCGAGCAGGCTGGCCGCCGGCAGCACGTAACAGACCGGCTTGCCGAAATCGAGCGCAAGCTCTTCGATATCCGACGGCGAAACGTGGCTGCGGACCCAGGCGCGCAACGGCCAGCGTACGAGCGACAGGAATATCAGCAGAATGCGTGGCATGAAGCGGCGCATGATCAACCGCGTGCGACGAAATAGCGCACGGCGGCCCGGATACGCGCGCCGAGGCCGCGGGCGGCTCGAGCGAACCCGGTGTCGGGATCGCGCCGTGCATAGTCGGCCGGGCTGGCCAAGTGACGGGCATGGCGTACGCGCAGTTTCGCCAACGCGCTGCGATCGGCCGCCGCGAATTGATCGAAGATCCAGTTCCAGGGCAGATTCCAGGCTCGGCCGCGGCGTACGCGGGCGACGAAATCCACCAGATAGGGCCGATCCTGATCGTCCACCAGAATATTGCCGCCGCCGCGCAGATCGGCGTGCGCCACGCCGCGCTCGTGCATGGCCGTGATCAAGGCTTCGAGCCGTTCATAGGCGATATCGCGCGGCGTAGCCTGGGACCAGGGCGTGGCCGGGCAATGCTCGATGAGCAACCCCCGGGCGTCGACGCGCCGATATAGCCGTGGCACCCCGGCCAGACCGGCCAGCGCGGTGAGCGCGCTGGCTTCGCGCCGGAGCAGCACCGGCGCGATCAGGCGGTTGAACCAGCCCGTGATCCGGCCGTAATCCTTGAGCACCGCGCGCACGCTGCCGTGCTCGACGAGGGCCACATCCGGCTCGGTCGCGCCGCCGGTCTTGTAGTAGTGCGTCGCGCACGCGTGCAATTCGTCGCGCCGCATCCGCATGAGCGCGTTCATGTCCGTATTTTCGGACATGGGTCCGGCTAGTCGCCGTCGTCCGAGTCGGTCGCGGGAACCGGAAAATCGTTCAGACCCGGCGTGCGCTTCAACCGAGCCGGTACGTCGCCGTCATACACCGACTTCTGGCGACTCTCTAAATAATAGCTGCGCACGAAAGCATACGGGTCGAACTGCTGCTTGAGCGTCGAATCGAAGCCCAGCAGGCTCGCCCGCAGATTCAGCCCCTCGACCCCGCGCAGCGCATAGGGCACCCAGGGATAATCTTCATTGACCGCGTCGAATTCATCGACGTAGTTGATCGGATTGACGAACTGGTCGCCAACGCTGCCGATCAGGTCACGCCCGTCGGACGGCCCGAGCAGCGGCAAATAGATATACACACCCGGGCCGATGCCCCAGTAACCCAGGGTCTGGCCGAAATCCTCGTCGGGATTCGGCACGTTGAGTTTGCTGGCGATATCGAACAGGCCACCGATACCGAACGAAGTGTTGATTATGAAGCGGCCGAGCGACTGGTTGAACTTGCCCCATTTCAGCTGCAGCAGGCTGTTGAGCATCGTCACCGGTTGGCCGGCATTGTCGAAGAAATTGCTTATGCTGGCCTGGACCCGGTCGGGTACGACCTTGTCGTAGCCCTGGGCGGCCGGGCGCACCACGTACTGATCGGCCTTGTCGTTGAGCTTGTAGTTGAAGCGGTTGACCGGCTCCAGCGGATCCCACGGATTCGAGGGCGGGCTATGCGCACAACCAGCGAGAACCGACACGGCCAACAAACTGGCCAGAGCGAAATGAAAGCGCGACATCGTAAGCATGAAAACTCAACCTCGGAACGGGGCGGCCCGGCGCTACTTCAAGGCGCGGTAGTGGGCGAACAACTCCGATAGCGAATACTGCGGCGTGAAATTGTAAGTACGCGAGAACAGGCTGCCATCGATGATGACCGAATACTTGAAAAAATCGATCAGATACTCGGGCGGTGCCCAGCGTCCCAGCGCGCGCACTGCGCGTCGCGCGAGCACCGGGGGCACCGAAGGCAGAAAAAGACGGCGGCATCCCGCCAACTGCAGCGCATCCTGATAGGTCACGTAATCGTCAGGAGCAACATTATATACGCCGGGGTGGTTCTGCTCGAATGCCGCGACCACCGCGGCCGACATATCGGCGACGTCGATGAACTGCATCAACGGCGAGAACCCGAACAGGCAAGGGGCCACCGGCTGGGCCAGCATACGGCTGATCTCGTTCTTGATGCCCGGCCCGGCGATATTGCACGGCCGCAGCACCACGATATTGAGCTCGGGGTGCTTGTACAGGTGGATGTTGAACAGGTTCTCCAGTTCGACCGCATCTACGATCTCGGGCATGAGATTGGCCGCCCGCATCGGATATTCCTCGTCGATCAGACTCGGATTACGCGCATCGGCGCCGTAGACGTGAAAGGTCGACAGCGCCAGCACCTTCTCGACGCCGTACTTGCGTGCCAGCCGCAGCAGACGCGACGTGCCGACCACGTTGGCCGAATAGCGCCGCCCGCGGGTCGACTGCGTGAAGCGAACGCGTCCGAGATGGGCAATGCCGACGAAATCGTGCTCGCGAAATACATCCTCGAACGGGCGCTGATTGAAATCGACCACATAGTCGACCGTATCGGGATACTCGTCCTGCACACCCCGGAACTCGACCCCGACCACTTCGAAGTCGCGCTCGGTCAGATCGGCGATTACATGCTGGGCCAGCGCGCCCGCCGCTCCGGTGATCATGATCTTGCCGCGGCGGCCGTGCCCCATGCCGAGCCTGGACGCATGGGCCCTGGGCGCGCCCACCGGGCCGCGCCGCGTTGGCGTCTTGCGCGAACCGACGCCGGCGGGCCGGCCCGTGGGTTTCCGGGGGTTATCGTCACGCTTGGCCATGGTCTAGAAGACACTCTTGCGCTGGGCGATGCCGATATCAATCAAATCACGGATGGCATCCTTGACCTCCTCCACGCGCCATTTCACGTCGCGCTCGTTCGCCAAGTCGTTGGGAAAAAGCATCGGCCGGCCGAAATTCAGGACCACCCGGGCCGGCAGCGGCACCAGCGGCGAAACCGGAAAATACGGCATGCCGAGCATACGGGCCAGCGGCCGGATATTGGCCAGCGAGGGCATGGTCTCTTCACAGCCGACCACGCCCAGCGGCACGATCGGCGTATTGTGCTCCATCGCCAGATGCATGAAACCGTGGCCGAAACGCTGCAACTGATAACGCAGCCGGTACGGCTTGCCCGAACCGCGCACGCCCTCGGGGAAGACCACGATCGCCTCTTCCCGATCCAGCATCTTGGCGCAGTTCTTGGGGTCGCCGATCACCCCGCCGACCGAGCTCATCCAGTTACCGAGAAACGGTATCGAGGGAAACCAGCGCTCGATCATCGAACGCGGCAGGCGCGCGCCCTCGCCCTTGTTGGCCACGGCGAACGAGACCAGCACCCCGTCCATCGGCAGCTGCCCGCTGTGATTGCCCACGATCAGCAGGCGGCCGCCGGCGGCGATGTTGTCCAGCCCGTGCGCGACCACGCGGAAATAGTTCTCGTACAGCCAGCGCACCGCCATGAAAGTGATCTTGGCGGTATCGGGATTCAGCCCCCACGGGTCGTAGCCAAGCGAACCGATATTGCCCATCGGCAGCCGGTCCACGATCGACTCGACCTCGCGCGATACGGTGCGCGGCTTGAGAAACTGCCGGATCCGCATACCACTCCTCGCCCGCGGCTCGCAGGTCTGACGGGTTTACAATGGCCCTGTTCATCGAGCTTAGCACGCGGATCGCACCGGCCTTGAGCACCGATACCGATAATTTCTCTCGCCGCGCCGAAGCGCGCGTGGCGCAACTTCCGATCGAATCGATCAACCGCGATCCGCATCAGGCGCGCACGCGCTTCGACCCGGCCGGGCTGGCCGAACTGGCGGATTCTATTCGGGAATCCGGCGTGATCCAGCCGGTCGTGGTGGCCGGCGACGCCAAAACGGGCTACCGCCTGCTGGCCGGCGAGCGCCGCTGGCGCGCCGCCCAGCGCGCCGGGCTGACCGAACTGCCGGCGATCGTACGCAACGATCTGGACCCCGAGCAGGCACGGGTACTGGGCCTGATCGAGAACCTGCAGCGCGAATCGCTCGGCGTGATGGACACCGCCCACGGCCTGGCCCGACTGGGCGACGGGCACGGGCTGACTCACGAAGCAATCGCCACCCGCATCGGCAAGTCACGCGCCTATGTGAGCAACTTTCTGCGCCTGCGCCAACTCGCGGCCCCGGTGCAGGAGCTGTTGGACGAGGGCCGGCTGTCGATCGGCCACGGTAAGATCCTGGCCGGCCTCGATGCCGGCGACCAGATCCGCCTGGCCCGACGCGCCGCGGCCGAGCGCGTCAACGTGCGGCGACTGGAACAGTGGGTGCGCGAAAACACCCGCGGGCGCAGGCCGAGCGCGGACCGCGCGCCGGCGCCCGAGCTCGCCGATCTGGAACAGCGCCTGGCCGAACATGTCGGCAACACCGTACGCATTCAGTACGACCCGGCCCGCCGCCGCGGCGAACTACGGATCGTCTTTCACGACCTGGATGAATTCGAGGGTCTGCTGGCGCGCCTGGGCTACACGCACGACGCCGGCGGCTGAGACCGCTGCGCGCCGCCGACGACCGCCCGCTTAGGTGGTGTCGGTACCGTTGCCGGCGGCCGGCTCGACGACTTCGGCAATGCTCAGATTGAGACTGAAACGCCCGTTTTCGTCGTCGCCGCGCGACCCGGCCGAATCGTTCTGATCGAACTGGACCATGGCCAGCCGCGCCATACCGCCGCGCGCGCCGCCCGCGGGCCCGGACCAGACGCCGATACGCGGGCCGCCCGGCGAGGCTTGCGGCAGCCGGTCGCCGTAGACCGCGCGTAACGGCTCGGGCATCAGCGCGGCCGCGCCGGCATCCAGCGGTGCGGTACTGATCTGCATATCGATCCAGCTCTGGCGGCGCTGCTCGGCGAGCCGCACGCGCGCCGCCCGCGGCAGACGCTCGACGGCCCGGCGCGCCAGCGAAGCGGCGGCCTTGCGCCCGTGGCGCGCCAAAGGGTTGGCGCGGGTCGCGTCGTCGCGCGACAGTGCGCCACGATCGGCGGCCGCGGCCGGCATCCGGAAGCAGCTATCGATATGGCCGCGCAGCCGTACCGCCTCGCCCATGCCGCGCGGCCGGCTCGACAGCGCCACCGTGGCCGTCGCCCAGGCCGGGCCGCCGTACGGATTGGGCAGGGTCAGGCGCAGACTGGCTTCCCGGGCTCGGGCGCGATCGATCGCCGCGACGGCGCCCAGCCGCGCCGCCCGGCGCTTGATGGTTTGCCACATGCACGCGTCTCCGAACATGTACAATACGTGGCCTTCGAGTATACGCCCGTGACGCAGCATGTCCGAAACACGTTATTTCCGTGTCCGCGGCCGGGTTCAAGGCGTGGGTTTTCGCGCCGCGACCAGCGATGCCGCCCGCAAATTGTCGCTCGACGGCTGGGTGAAGAACCGCGGCGATGGCGATGTCGAACTCGTCGCCCGTGGCGAACCCGCCGATCTCGATGCCCTGCGCGACTGGCTACACGACGGCCCCGGCATGGCCCGGGTTAGCGAAGTGTCCGAACGCCCGTTGGACGAAACCGACCTACCCTCGCCGTTCACGGCGATCTAATACCAACCGCTATAATGATGTAACGATAGCCGATAAGAAAAAGAGCAAGTCCGCAAATAAACGCAATGTACGCAAAATAAAGAAAATTCGTTTTCATTTGCGTTTTTTTCGCGTTCATTCGCGGACTGTTTTCGTCTTCCTTTTGTATTCTTATTTTTGCAGGTTGGTATAACACGCGCTGAACGCCGTCGCGCCGCGCGAGGATATATGGCGGATAAAAAAGAGGCCCGGATCGGGAGGGCATCCGGTCCGGGCCAGCCTGTCGGTGCCGCCAGGGGGCGGGCGACACCGTCTTACACAGCCGCTCGACTCGGGTAGGATGCGGCTGTGCTGGCAGAGTCGGTGAAGGGGGAACACCGTTTCTGCTCGGCAACGGCGTTGCGCCGTTACCGTTGATACAACTATAGTCGCGTATCCAGAGCGCGGCTAATTAAATTTATTTTACCGTAGCATAGAGTTGTACTATACAACTATTATTGCGAGTCGACTCAGCGACATACGAACGTTCGGTCGTCCGAACGGAGCGAAAAATGAACCAGCCCGCCACCGCCCATACAAGCCAGACCGCGCAGGAGGCAGCGCTCAGACGTACCTTTGCGATCATCTCACATCCGGACGCGGGCAAGACCACGCTCACCGAAAAACTGCTGCTGTTCGGCGGCGCGATCCAGCTCGCCGGCACCGTCAAGGGCCGCAAGGCCTCGCGCCACGCCACTTCCGATTGGATGGCGATGGAGCAGTCGCGCGGCATCTCGGTGACCACATCCGTGATGCAGTTCCCCTATAACGAACGCATCGTCAATCTGCTGGACACGCCGGGCCACGAGGACTTCTCGGAAGATACCTATCGCACGCTAACCGCGGTCGACTCGGCGCTGATGGTGATCGACATCGCCCGCGGCGTGGAGCCGCGCACGATCAAGCTGATGGAGGTGTGCCGACTGCGCACCACGCCGATCTTCACCTTCATCAACAAGATGGATCGCGACGGCCGGCCGCCGCTGGAAGTCCTCGACGAGATCGAGGACGTGCTGGGCATCGTCTGCGCGCCCATCACCTGGCCGATCGGCATGGGCCGGGCATTCAAGGGCGTCTATCACCTGCTGGACGACAAAATCTATCTCTATGAGGGCAGCGACAACGAGGCGGGCGGCCGCAGCGTCACCATCGACGGGCTGGCCGATCCGCGTTTGCAGGAGATCGCCGGCGACTACTACGACGAACTGCTCGAGGAAATCGAACTGGTCCGCGAGGCCGGCGACGGCTTCGACCTGGGCATGTATCTCGCGGGCGAGATCACGCCGGTGTTCTTCGGCTCGGCGGTCAACAACTTCGGCATCCGGCCGCTGCTCGACGCGTTCGTCGAATGGGCGCCGGCCCCGCGGCCGCGCGAGACCACCGCGCGCGAAGTCACGCCGGTGGAGGAGCCGTTGTCGGGCTTCGTGTTCAAGATCCAGGCCAACATGGACCCACAGCATCGCGACCGTATCGCCTTCATGCGTATCTGCTCGGGCCACTACAAGAAAGGCATGAAAATGCGGCATCTGCGCGCCGGCAAGGACATCCGCGTGAACGACGCCATCACCTTCATGGCCAATCGCCGCGAGGCGGCCGAAACCGCTTGGCCGGGCGACATCATCGGCATCCACAACCACGGCACGATCGCCATCGGCGATTGTTTTTCCGAAGGCGAGGATCTGGCGTTCACCGGCATTCCCAACTTCGCGCCCGAACTGTTCCAGCGGGTGGTGCTGCGCGACCCGCTCAAGGCCAAGGCGCTGCACAAGGGGCTCGATCAGCTATGCGAAGAAGGCGCGACCCAGGTGTTCCGCCCGCTGCACAACAACGACGTAATCCTCGGCGCGGTCGGCACGCTGCAGTTCGACGTGGTGGCCGAGCGTCTCAAGACCGAGTACAACGTCAACGCCGGCTTTGAGAGCGTGGAAGTTCATACCGCGCGCTGGATCTACGGCGACGCCCGCGAAATCGAGCGCTTTCGCGACCGCATGGACACCGGTGTGGCCGCAGACCACTCCGGCGCGCTCGTGTATCTGGCGCCCTCGCGCGTCAAGCTACAGCTCACCGAGGAGCGCTGGCCCGACATCACCTTCGCCGCCGTGCGCGAGTTCAATACCGGCGTGCGTGCGTAAAAAGCGCTTTTTTTGGAATTCGGCGTATGTTTCTAAAAACCTTAACCGCAGATAGACGCAGATGAACGCAGATCGTTTTCGAGGCTGACGACAGAAAAGTTATTGCCATTGCGACCTATTTGGTCGCGGACGTGTCGGGCGTTTCCACCAGTGCGAGGATGAGCCCGGCCTTGGCCAGGCGCTCGCCCTCGTGTTTCAGATCGGCATGCGTAAGCGGGCGGTCGGCCAACCAACCGGCCGCGACCGCCACGCGCAGCGTCTTGTCGCCATAGGTCAGCGTGACCGGTGGGCGCTTGGCGGGGTCGCGCCCGCGATGCAGGATCACCGCGATCCGCAGCGCCAGCACGATATCCCGGGTCCGCGCCTGCCAGACCGACGGCAACGCGTCGATCATTTCCGTGCGCAAACGGCCGCGATGCAGGCGCACGACGGTGGCCAACAGGTGCTGATCGGCCTGCGAAAAGCCGCGGATGTCGGCATTGTTCAACAGATACTCGCCGTGCTTGTGATAAGCACGATGCGCCACCACAAGGCCGATCTCGTGCAGCATCGCGGCCCAACGCAACACCCGCCCGGCCTCGGCTACGCCGTTATCGTTATCCGCCGCCTCGCCGGCGTGGCCCGAGCGCCACAGCCGCGCCGCGGTCTCGGCCACGCGCTTGCCGTGCTCGCGATCGATCGCGAAGCGGTGCGCGGCATCATCCACCCCGCCATCGCGTGAATCGTGCGCGGACAGCCGCCCGAGCAGGTCCCTGATCACACCTTCGCGCAGCGCCTTGTCCGATACCCGCAAGGCTTCGATGCCAAGGCTTTCGAATACGCCCGTGAGCACGGCCAGACCGCCGGCGAAGATTGCGCGACGATCGCCCGATACGCCGTCGGGCGCAAGCCGGTCCACCGAGCCGGCCTTGCACAGGCGCCGGCCGAGCCGGGCCAGCGCATCCGACGTAATACGATCGCCCGGGCCATCGGCGTCGG
>NZ_DASSKM010000042.1:0-26977 GCF_035690525.1 Salinisphaera sp. | reverse complement strand
CTCCGAAATTCGCCGGGTGGCACCGGCCAGCGGCCGGGTGCGCGCGCGCCACCGCCTGCCCGATCGCTATTTCGGCGAAGGCCTGGCTTGGCTCGACGGGCGACTGTATCAGCTCACCTGGAAATCCGGCACCGGCTTTATTTACGACGCGAAGACACTGCAACCGCTTGGCCGGTTCCACTACGCCGGCCAGGGCTGGGGGCTGACGCGCTGCGGCCCGAGGCTGGTGATGAGCAACGGCTCGGCCGAGCTGCTGTTCGTCGACCCGGACGATTTCCATGTCGTACGCCGCTTGCAGGTCACCGAACACGGCGCGGCGGTCGATCATCTCAACGAACTAGAGACGATCGGCGGCCTGATCTGGGCCAACGTCTGGCTGAGCGACGATATCGTACGCATCGATCCGGCAAGCGGCCACGTGATCGATCGAATCGACGCTTCGGCGCTGGCCGCCGCCATGCCGGATTCGGCCGACGTGCTCAACGGCATCGCCTACGACGCCGCCCGCGACCGGGTCTATGTCACCGGCAAATACTGGCCGGCGTTGTTTCGCATCGCCCGGCCGCCGCGGCCCGGCGCCGTCGCTCAGAACGCCTCGGCCGAGGCGCGCTGCCAGTCGCGTTTGTAGACATCGGGGATTTTGTCGTTGAGGAAATCGCCGGACGCCACCGCCGGATGCACCGCTTCGTAGGTCTCGGCCGGACCGTGTTCGGGCCGGAGGTAGACGTGGCTCGGGTTGAGTTCTTCCGGCGAGGACACGCCGATAGCGCCTGCGATATCCATGAACGACTTGAGGGTCGCATCGTGGAAATTGCGCGCCTGTAGCGATTTGCTCATCACCTCCAACGCCTTGGTGCGACCCGGATCCTGGGTGGTAACACCGGTCGGGCAGGTATCGGTATGACAACGACGCGCCTGGATACAACCGACCGAGAACATGAAACCCCGGGCGGCATTGCACATATCGGCCCCAAGCGCGATCTTGACCACCATGTCGTAGCCCATGGCGACCTTGCCGCTGGCGATGACCACGATATCGTCACGCAGACCGATGCCGGTCAGGCAGTTGTGCACGAACGGCAGGGCCTCGTTGATATAAGTGCCGAGAAAATCCTCGAACTCGGTCGGCGCGGCGCCGGTGCCGCCCTCGGCGCCGTCGACGGTGATGAAGTCGGGCGTTATGCCGGTCGCCAGCATCGCTTTGCAGATGCCCATGAACTCGTGCTGACGGCCCAGACACAGCTTGAAGCCGACCGGCTTGCCGTGGGTCAGCTCGCGCAGCCGCTGCATGAACTCGAGCAGCCCGGTCGGGGTATCGAACTCGGGATGGGTGGCCGGCGACTGGCAATCCTGACCTGCCTCGATATCGCGCACCCGCGCGATCTCTGCGGTCACCTTACTGCCGGGCAACAGCCCCCCATGCGAGGGCTTGGCGCCCTGCGAGATCTTGATTTCGATCATCTTGACCTGCTCGGTGTTCGCTTTTTCCGCGAACTCGTCGGCATCGAACGAGCCGTCGCTGTGCCGGCAACCGAAATAAGCCGAGGCGATTTCCCAGATCAGATCGCCGCCGTGCTCGCGATGGTAATCGCTGATTGCCCCCTCGCCGGTGTCCTGGGCGAAATTGCCGAGCTTGGCGCCCCGATTCAAGGCCCCGATCGCATTGCCCGACAACGAGCCGAAGCTCATCGCCGAAACGTTGAGCCGGGACGAGCTATAGGGCTGGGAACACTGGCTGTTGCCGATCGTGATCCGGGCGTGCTCGTCGCTCAGCGTCTTGGGCGCCATCGAGTGTTGGGAAAACGAGAACCCGGCTGCCTCGAAATCGCGTATGGTGCCGAACGGGGACGTATCGGGTTCGCCGCGCGCGCGCTTATGGATGATCTCGCGCTGCTCACGGCTGAACGGCCGGCCGCTGGTCTCGGATTCGAAGAAGTACTGGCGCAGCTCCGGGCGCACGAACTCCATCATATAGCGCAGATTGCCGATCAACGGAAAATTGCGCAGCACATTGTGATGCGAACGCAAATCGAGGCCGCCGCGCACGGCGAGCAGAGCCAGGATCGCCCAGGCGATCAGCCAGATCGGCGCGAATATGGCGAGTACGACCCCCACGACCAACGTGAACAACACAAAGACGGCGTAGATGGCGCGGGGATAGCCGAACATAACAAGCGCTTCGGGTGTTGGGGTTTACCCCGGCATCATGCATGGGTCCGGCGGCGGCACCAACCGTTTATTTACCGATACAGAAGCTGGAGAAGATTTCTCCCAGCAGATCGTCGCTGCTCACCCGGCCGGTGATCTCGCCGAGCGCGTTCTGCGCCAGCCGCAGTTCCTCGGCCAATAGATCGCCGGCACCGTCCACAACCAACCGTTCATGTCCGTCGGCCAGCGCTTCGGCGGCCCGGTCGAGCGCGACCAGATGCCGCCGCCGGGCGACGAATGCCGGCTCGGCATTGTCCTCGATGCCGACCAGCGACTTCAGATGCGCGCCGAGGGCATCGAAACCGCGGCCGTCGATGGCCGCGACCCGAACCGTCGGCCGGCCGTCCACATTCGCCATGCCCGGGTCCCGGCCCGAGAGATCGATCTTGTTGGCGATCAGCGTGACTTCAATTTCGGCATCGATCTCGTCGAGCAGCGTGCGATCGGCCGCGCTCAGACCGGTCCGGTCGTCGATGACCAACAGGATGCGATCGGCCGTCGCGATCTCGGCCCGGGCGCGGCGTACGCCTTCGGCCTCGATCGGGTCCTCGGTCTCGCGCAGGCCGGCGGTGTCGACCAGAACCAGCGGCAGGCCGTCGATGGAAAGCTGTTGCTGCAGCACATCGCGGGTAGTCCCGGCGATATCGGTGACGATCGCCGTCTCGCGCCGCGCCAGGCGGTTCAATAGGCTGGATTTACCGACATTGGGCCGGCCGAGAATGACCAGCCGCAGCCCGTCGCGAAAAACCGCACCCTGAGCGGCCTGCGCGCGCAGGGCGGCGAGTTCCCGGGTGATCGCCGACAAACGGCGCTCGATCTCGCCGTCGCCGAGAAAATCGACATCGTCCTCGTCGGGGAAATCGATCGCGGCTTCGGTATAGACCCGAAGCCGGGTGAGCGCTTCGACCAGCGCTTCGACCTCACGCGCGAACGCCCCCTCGAGCGACCGAATCGCGGCCCGCGCCGACACGCGGCTCCCGGCGGCGATGGCATCGGCGATCGCTTCGGCCTGGTCGAGGCTGAGCTTGTCGTTGAGAAAGGCGCGCTCGGAAAACTCGCCCGGCCCGGCCAGTCGCGCGCCCAATTCAAGCAACCGACTCAGCAGTTCGTCGACCAGCACCGGGCCGCCATGGCCCTGCAGTTCGAGCACGTGCTCACCGGTGAACGAGGCGGGCGCGGCGAAATACAACACCACGCCCTGGTCGATCGTGCTCCCGCCGGCGTCGCGAAAACGGGCCAGTACGGCCCGGCGCGGCTCGGGCAGACGGCCAATCAGGCGCTGCGCGATTTCCGGCACCGCGGGCCCGGAAACCCGCACCACCGCCACGCCGGCCGGCCCGGGCGCACTGGCCAGAGCGGCGATGGTGTCATCGGCGGCGGCGCACATCGGGCCGTCGCGATCAGCCGTTACTGGGCGCGTTTCGATGCAGGCCCTCGGCGTCCAGCTTGCGGTAGATATACCACTGCTGGGCGATGGTCAGCAGGCTGTTGGTGCACCAGTAGAGCACCAGTCCGGCCGGGAAGAAGCAGAAGAACACCGCCATGCCGATCGGCATGATCTGCATGATGCGCTGCTGCATCGGGTCCATCGCCACGTTGGCGTTGAGCTTTTGCTGCAGGAACATCGTCAGGCCGAAGATGACCGGCAGGATGAAGTACGGGTCCGGCGCCGACAGATCCTGAATCCAGAGAATGAACGGCGCGTGACGCAGTTCCACCGACTCGCGCAGCACCCAATACAGCGAGATGAATACCGGCATCTGCACCAGCAGCGGCCAGCAGCCGGCCATCGGATTGAAGCCTTCCTTCTTGTAGAGCTCCATCATCCGCTTCTGCAGTTCCTGCTTGTCGTCGCCGTACTGCTCCTTGAGTTTTTGCATTCTCGGCTGGAACTTGCGCATGCGCGCCATGCCGCGGAACTGGATCTCGGAGAGCTTGTAGAACAGCGCCTTGATCAGGAACGTCAGCAAAATGATGGCCACGCCCCAGTTGCCGACCCAGGAGTGCAGAAAATCCAGCACCGCGAAGATCGGCCGCGCCAACACCGAGAACCAGCCGTAATCCACGGTCAGACCTAGGCCCGGCGCCACCGCATCGAGTTGGTCCTGATATTTGGGGCCGACGAACAGCGTGGACTTGAACTTAGTGGCGCTGTTCGGCGCCACACTGCGCTGCTGGCCGACGAAACCCGCGGCATAGCCGCCGGAAGCGCCCTGAATGTCCTTGGGGCGCGCGAACAGGCGCACCTTGGTATCGGAGGGTGGAATGACCGCGCCGATGAAATAGTGCTGAACCATCGCGATCCAGCCGCCCTGCTGGCTGATTGAGAGCGGGTTGGACAGAACATCCTCACGCCCGCGCTGCTGATACGCGAATTCGTCGTCACTCTTGTGCTGGTACCAGCCGGCGCCGGAGAAGGCGTGCGAGAACGGCACATCCCCGGTGTTCTCGTGCGGGGTGCGCCAGTAGCGCACATACTGCGCCAACTCCCACGGCTTGGACGATTTGTTCTCGACCTTGTGCACGAGACCGATCTTGTAGCTGCCGCGATGAAAGACGTAGACCTTGGTGACCTGATGGCCGGCATGGTCGGTCCAGGTCAGCGGCACGCGCAGCGTATCCTGCCCCTTGGCCAGGTGATATTCGTCCTTCGCCGCTTTGTAGGTCGAATTATGATTCGGCGCGTTGCCGCTCTGCGAAATCAAGCCGCTTTGTTCGATGAAGAAATCGGGCAGGCTGTCGTTGATCAAACGCAGGTTGGTATTGGGTTTTTCATCCGACAGCGGCACACCGCGCAGCGCGACTTGGCGTAGGCCGCCGCCGTGGGTGTTGATAATCACATCGAGCTTGTCAGTGACGACGTGGATCTTGTGGCCGGAAGCGAGCGCCGTCGGTTCGGCGCCGGGCGCGCGGATGTCGCCGCTTGGCGTGGCGCTACCGCCGCTGGCCGTGCTCGAACCCTGGTTGGAACTCTGGCTCGACGGGCTGCCGATATGGGGCACGTCGCCGGCCTGAGCCCGCTGGCTCGTCTGCGCTCTCTGATTTTGACTCGTACCGGTAGGCGCGTAATCCGTCTGCCATGCCTGGTAGAGAAAGAAGCAAACGACGGCGGCCGCACAAAGCAGCGCGAAACGAATGTTGTCCATGCGAGGCGTGTATCCCTGACGTTATTACACGCTGCGCGCGAGCCGTCGCCAGACCCGGGCCAGCTGCGCGGTCAGCATTGCGTTGTCCATGGTGGCCGTTCGGTTACGGGCCAGCACGACGATATCAGTCGCCGGCAGATCGGCCCGCACATATCGGAACGATTCGCGGACGACGCGCTTGACGCGGCTGCGATCTACGGCGCGGCGGATCCGCCGCTTGGCCAGCGCCAGGCCGAGTCGGGCGCGATCTTCGCCGTTCGCGGCCGCGATGATGACAAAGCCGTCGCAGACGAATTTCTCGCCGTGCGCGAACACGGCCCTGTATTGCGACGGTCGAAGCAGGCGCGCCGCGCGGGGAAACGTCGCCTGCTGCGCCACGAGCTTACGGCGTTAGGCGCTTACGACCCTTGGCGCGACGAGCGGCCAGAACACGACGGCCGTTCTTGGTCGCCATGCGGGCACGAAAGCCGTGCGTACGCTTGCGACGCAGATTGCTGGGCTGAAAAGTGCGTTTCATAACGTGCTCGACTCGCGCCTGCGTCGGCGCATGCAAGGATAAAGAGCGCGGAATTCTAGTCGCGTCGGGCCTGACTTGCAAGGTTCGCGATCATGACAACACACCAGAACAACACTGTGGATAAGTTGTGGTCGTTGGGTTATCTTGGCGGGCCGTCGTACTCGACGGACCACGCCGTGTTTTGCCGCAATGGAGCGATCGAGTTGGCGAATACCCTCTGGCAGCGCTGTCTGAGTCATATCGAGACACGGCTACCCGAAAAAGACGTCAATCTCTGGTTGCGCCCGCTCGAGGCCCGTTTCGATGCGGACGGCCTCAACCTGATGGCCCCCAACGAGGTGGTCCGTGATCAGGTCGAACGCGAACTCCGGGCACCGATCGCCAACGCCTTGAGCGAGCTCGGGGAGCAGCCGCGGCGCATCCGCGTGCTCGTCGGCGGCGGCAGCCGTACCCCGGACGCCGAGATCAGCGACGGTCCGACGCTGACCGATACCAAGCGCCACAACCTAGACCCGCGCTACACCTTTAAATCGTTCGTCCAGGGCAAGTCGAATCAGATCGCCCGAGCCGCGGCCGAACAAGCTGCGGACCCGGAGAACATGGCCTATAACCCGCTTTTGATTTACGGCGGCGTGGGGCTGGGCAAGACCCATCTGATGCAGAGCGTCGGCCACCGCCTGCTCTCCAACAATTTACGCGCCCGTATCGCCTATGTGCGCTCCGAGCATTTCGTCAACGAGATGATTACCGCGATCCGCCACAACCGGATGGATCAGTTCAAAGCGCATTACCGCACGCTGGATGCGCTGCTAATCGACGATATTCAATTCTTCGCGAACAAGGATCGTTCGCAGGAAGAATTCTTCCATACTTTCAATTCCCTGCTTGAGGCGAACCAACGGATCATCATTACCTGCGACCGCTTCCCCAAGGAAGTCGAAGGTCTCGAAGACCGGCTGAAATCGCGTTTTTCCTGGGGCCTGTCGGTGGCCGTGGAACCGCCCGAACTCGAAACCCGCGTCGCCATCCTGCTATCCAAGGCCGAAGCGCACGGCATCGACCTGCCGCAGGAAGTGGCTTTCTTCATCGCCAAGCGCGTGCGTTCAAACGTACGCGACCTGGAAGGCGCGCTGCACCGGCTCAAGGCCTCGGCGCAAATCACCGGCGCTCCGATCACCGTGGATTTCGCCAAGCAGGCACTCCACGACATGTTGGCCGTCTACGACCGGCTGGTGACACTGGAGAACATCCAGAAGACGGTCGCCGAATATTTCAAGATCCGTTTAGCCGATCTACTGGGCAAAAAACGTACACGCTCGATCGCCCGTCCGCGCCAACTGGCCATGGCGCTGGCCAAGGAGCTAACCAACCACAGCCTACCCGAGATCGGCCAGGGCTTCGGCGGCCGGGACCACACCACGGTTCTGCATGCCTGCCGCAAGGTCAAGGAACTACGCGAGACCGATACGCGGGTGGACGAAGACTACGTCAATCTAAGTAGAATTCTCACCAGCTAGTTGTGGGCAAACCGTGCATAAGTCGTCAGCAGCACCGAAAGTCACCCGAGCCTACAAAAGAACACACAATCAATCCACAGGCCGACAACAGCTTCGACATGCACCGGACAACAGCCAAAGGACAAACATAAATAGTTGTAAATAAATAAGAAATAAAGTTATCCACAGAAAATAATCGTAACAACTATAACTACTACTAACTCTTTTTAAAGCGCTTAAGACAACAAGGCGGAGACCGTTCGGAGACCCAGCCCATGCAGTTCTCAGTCCAACGCAGAGATATCTTATCCGCGCTACAGACCGTAATCGGCGTAGTGGAACGGCGGCAGACCATGCCAATCCTTTCGAACGTATTGATTCAAGGGGGTAACAATCAGCTGACCATTACCGCGACCGACCTCGAACTCGAGCTTGTCACCCAATGCCCGGCCGTGATCGAGGAACACGGCGATATCGCGGTTCCCGCACGCAAGCTGTTGGATATCTGCCGGGGCCTACCGGAAGATGCCGAAATCAGCTGCCGACAGGATGCAAATCAAACGCGGGTTCAATCCGGACGATCACGCTTTACCCTGGCGAGCCTGTCGGCGCAGGATTGGCCACATCTCGATGAAGTCGAGTCTGGGCAGGCGATCACCCTGCCAGAGAACATGCTGAAACAATTGCTCGACCGAACACATTTCGCGATGGCCAATCAAGACGTCCGTTATTATCTGAACGGTCTTTTGTTTGCACTACGCAGTGACCTCGTACGTTGTGTTGCCACCGACGGACATCGTCTTGCATTGAGCGAATCCGCAATCGATCTGGATATCGAAGAGGCCCAACAAGTCATCGTGCCGCGCAAAGCCATTACCGAGCTCGTGCGCCTATTCGGCAACAGCGAGGCTGAAATCACGATCTGGATTTCAAACAAGCATCTTCGACTTCAACTGCCCGGCCTGAATTTCACCACCAAACTGATCGACGGCCGTTTTCCGGATTACGAACGCGTAATCCCGGACAATCCGGAACGGCGAATGCAAGCGCATCGGGATACACTTCGACAGGCTCTTTCGCGTACGGCGATTCTTTCGAATGAAAAATTCGGCGGGGTACGGCTATCGCTGTCGAAACATACACTCAAGCTACAGGCACAGAACGTCGAACGCGAAGAGGCCGAGGATGAAATCGAAGTCAGCTATGATGACGAACCGATGGAAATCGGTTTCAATGTCAGTTACTTGCTCGACGCGTTGGGGGCTATGGAGGCGGATGAATTTTATCTTTCCTTATCGGGCCCGGACAGCAGCGGTCTATTGCAGGCGGTTGGCGACGATCACAGCCGGTATGTCGTCATGCCGATGCGGCTGTAACGCATCGGGATGACATGTGCGGCTGGAGTCGCTTCATATTGACAATTTTCGATGTATCGAGTTTTTTGACGCGGAATTGGCACCGGGCGTCAATTGCCTCGTAGGCGACAATGCCTCGGGCAAAACGAGCTTCCTGGAAGCGATCTACGTTCTCGGCCGGGGCGAGTCCTTTCGCCAGGCGCGGCTCGGTCAAACGATACGACATGGCGCCGACACGTTAACTCTCCGCACGCGCCTTGCCGACGGTGATGGCGGACGGCATCGCATCGGCTGCCATATTTCTCGCAGTTCGCAACGGTTCAAGCTCGACGATCAGGCCGACACACGCCGATTCGACCTAATTAACATGTTGCCATTGCAGCATATCGATCCCAATGTGCATCGGCTGCTCGAGCAAGGCCCCAAATACCGCCGTCACTTCTTGGACTGGGGTGTGTTTCATGTGGAACATGCCTTTTTTCCGGCATGGCGGCGTTATAGACGCGCGCTCAAGCAACGCAACCGCGCGCTGCGTGCGCATCAACCCAAGCATATCGTCATCGCCTGGGATGCGGAGCTGGTGCAGCAAGGAGAACTGATCGACGCGTGTCGGCGACGATACCTCGAGCATATCAAGCACAGATTGCCCGATACAGCGCGTCAACTTGTCGGCGATGACGCTCTCGCGTTTAGCTATCACCCCGGTTGGCGCGGCGACGGCGGCTTCGGACAGGCTTTGGCGCGGGGATTGGAACAGGATCTACGGGCGGGGTTTACCCAACAGGGACCGCATCGTGCCGACACCCGTATTTCTATTGCCTCAATGCAAGCACGCGACTGGGTCTCGCGTGGCCAGCAAAAACTGCTTACAGCGGCCCTATTGCTGGCCCAAGCCGATATTCTGCAGTCAACCCGTCGCGTCCAACCGGTTCTATTGCTCGACGACATGGCGGCAGAACTCGGCGGTGTTTACCGAGAAACGCTGGCGCGCGAAGTCGAGCGTCTCGGGGTCCAATGCTTCGTGACGTTTCTCGATTCGAAGCTCATCCCCCAAAGTTTGCGGGACACCCGAATGTTTCACGTGAAACATGGAAAAATCACGCCGTCCTAAAAACAGCAGTCGTGTTAAAATCAAGCGTTTATTCCTAACTCCCGGGTTGATTCGATGGCGGACTCCAACGGCGATTACAACTCCAGCAGCATCAAGGTCCTCAAGGGTCTGGAAGCTGTGCGCAAACGCCCGGGTATGTACATCGGCGATACCGATGACGGCACCGGGCTGCATCATATGGTGTTTGAAGTCGTCGATAATGCTATTGACGAGGCGTTGGCCGGTTACTGCAACGAAATCGCCGTCATCATCCATCGCGATCAAAGCATTACGGTGACCGACGACGGACGCGGCATTCCCGTCGATATGCACGAGGGCGAGGGCAAGCCGGCGGCAGAAGTCATCATGACGGTGCTGCACGCCGGCGGTAAGTTCGATGCCAACTCTTATAAAGTATCGGGCGGACTGCACGGCGTGGGCGTATCGGTGGTCAACGCGCTGTCGGACAAACTCCAGCTCGATATCCATCGCGACGGCTATCATTACCGACAGACGTACAGCATGGGTGAGCCGTTGGACGCGCTTTCCGCGCTCGTCGAGACGAACACGACCGGTACCTCGATTCACTTCCATCCCAGCCCGGATGTCTTTAGCAACATCATGTTCAATTACGACATACTCGCCAAACGGCTGCGGGAGCTGTCGTTTCTCAACTCGGGCGTGCGTATTCGTCTGATTGAGGAGGCCAGCGAACGCGATGTCGTGTTCGAGTACCAGGGCGGGATCCGCGCGTTCGTGGAAAATCTCAACGAAAACAAGACGCAGCTCCACGATACGGTGTTCTATTTCTCGACCGAGCGGGACGATATCGTGGTCGAGGTCGCGATGCAGTGGAACGATTCTTACCAGGAAAGCGTGTTCTGCTACACAAACAATATTCCGCAGCGCGATGGCGGCACCCATCTGGCAGGCTTTCGCGGCGCGCTCACCCGCAGCCTGAACGGCTATATCGAATCCCAGGGGCTGGCCAAGAAGGAAAAGGTTTCACCAACCGGCGACGATGCACGTGAAGGCCTGACCGCCGTGATTTCGGTCAAGGTGCCGGATCCGAAGTTCTCGTCGCAGACCAAGGAAAAGCTGGTCTCCTCGGAGGTGCGTGCGGCGGTGGAATCCTCGGTTAGCGAGCAGCTCAACGATTTCCTGCTGGAAAATCCGCGCGAGGCCAAGGTGATTGCCGCCAAGGTCGTCGAAGCGGCCCGCGCGCGCGATGCGGCGCGCCGCGCGCGCGATATGACGCGCCGCAAGGGCGCGCTCGATATCGCTGGCCTGCCGGGCAAGCTGGCCGACTGTCAGGAAAAAGACCCGTCGGCTTCCGAGCTGTTTCTGGTCGAGGGCGACTCGGCCGGCGGTTCGGCCAAGCAGGGGCGCGATCGTCACTATCAGGCGATTCTTCCGCTCAAGGGCAAGATTCTCAACGTGGAGAAGGCGCGCTTTGACAAAATGCTGTCGTCGGCCGAGGTGGGCACCCTGATTACCGCGCTCGGCTGCGGTATCGGACGCGACGAATACGATCCGGGCAAACTGCGCTATCACCGCATCATCATCATGACCGACGCCGACGTCGACGGTTCGCATATTCGCACGCTGCTGCTGACGTTCTTCTACCGCCAGATGTTCGAACTGATCGAGGCCGGCTACGTCTATATCGCGCAGCCGCCGCTGTACAAGGTGAAATCGGGCAAGCAGGAGTACTACGTCAAGGACGACAAGGAACTGTCGAACTATCTGCTGCGTTTGGCGCTCAATAAGGCCGAGTTCCGCGTCGGCGCCGGTGCGCCGCCGATCGCCGAGGAGGCGCTTTCGGATCTGGCGCATCGATATATGGGCATGCTCGAGGATATCGATCGTCTGACGCGGCGCTACGATCCGGCGACGCTCACCGAGATGACTTATCTCGAGCCGGTCACGCCGACGTTGTTCGCCGATGCCGCCTGGATGCAGGACTGGGCAAGCGCGCTACAGCGCCGGCTGGATGCGCGCGACGAAGCGCGTCATCGCTACGCGGTGCAGATCAAGCCGGCCGACGGAGAACACCCGCTCCATCTACAGGTCACCCGTTACAGCCACGGTATCCCCCATATCTTTGTCTGGCACGAGGATTTCTTTACCAGCGCGGAATACGAGCGTATTTCGGCGCTCGGCCAGGAACTGTCGCAGCTGATCGGCGCCGGGGCGTATATCACCCGCGGCGAACGCGAGCAGGAAGTGGCGACCTTCGACCAAGCTTATCGCTGGCTTCTCGAGCAGGCCAAACGCGGGTTGAACGTGCAGCGCTACAAGGGGCTCGGCGAGATGAACCCGGAACAGCTCTGGGAAACGACCATGGACCCGAACAGCCGGCGGCTCATGCAGGTCAAAATCGATGATGCCGTGGGGGCGGATCAGATTTTCACCACGCTGATGGGCGACCACGTGGAACCGCGGCGCGAGTTCATCGAACGTAATGCGCTGATGGTGTCCAATCTCGACGTTTAAGCCGGATTTAGGCCTAACACCAGCCGTTATAATGATGTAACGATAGCCGATAAGAAAAAGAACAAATCCGCAAATAAACGCCAAGGCACGCAAAATAAAGAAAATTAGTTTTCATTTGCGTTTTTCGCGTTCATTCGCGGACTGTTTTCGTCTTCCTTTTGTATCCTTGTTTTTGCAGGTTGGTATCTAAGTTTTAGCCTGGGCCGTTACGCTGGCGTGCCGCTCAGTTTGGGGTACGCGCGCCCAGCAGGCGATCCGCGGCGGCGCAGAGATCGTCGAAAATCTCCACGCCTTGCCAGCTCGCCCGGCTGGCGTCGATCGGCTTGCCGGTGCGTACGCCGCAAGCCGATACCCCGGCCGCCCGCGCCGCATCGATGTCGCGGACGCTGTCCCCGATCATGACACATTCATGCGGCTTGAGGTTCCAGCGCCGCTGTATGTCCTCGATCAACCCGGGGCGCGGTTTGCGGCAGACGCAGTCATCGTCGTCGGTGTGCGGGCAGAAGAATATGCCGTCGAGAGCGGTGCCGAGCTCAGCGAGTTGTCGGGCCATCTTGTCGTGGATGGCGAAGAGATCGTCGTAATCCAACAGCCCGCGCCCGAGCCCGGACTGGTTTGAGGCCACGACCACCCGCAGGCCGGCATGTTTCAGCCGGGCGATTGCCTCCAGGCTGCCGGGGATCGCTTGCCACTCCGCCGGCGATTTGATGAACGCTTCGCTGTCGTGGTTCACCACCCCGTCTCGATCGAGGATTGTCGTCGAAATGGCCGTTGAAATGGTCATCGAAACGGCCATCGTCAGCCGGTCTCGACCGAAAGATGGGAAATATCCGCGACTCGGCGGCACAGCCGGTCGATCTGGGTCAGCAGAGCCAGGCGGTTGCGTTGCAATTCCGGCTCTTCGCTCATCACCATGACCTCCTCGAAGAAGGTATCGAGCGGTCCGGCGAGTGGCGCGAGCGCCGATAAGGCGGCGGTGTAATCGCCATCGCGCACCGCGGCCTCGAATGTTTCGATGCGTTCGGCCAAGCTGGCATGAAGCGCTATTTCCGCGGCATCGACCATGGCGTTCGGATCGGCCTTATCGGCGACCCGGGCATTGGCGTTGCGCTTGAGTATGTTGCGGATACGTTTATGGGCGCCGCAGACCATCGGGGCTGTCGGCAGTGCCGCGAATTCTCCGATCGCGCGCAGCCGGCGATCGAAATCGTACATGTCGGTGATCCGGAGGGCGGCTATCGCCTCAAAATGCGAGGCCGGCACACCCGATTCCGTATAATAGCTGCGCAGGCGTTCCATGTGGAACATCCATAGCGCTTCATCCGTTGCCTCTGGAGCGCTCACCGGCTGAATGCTCAGCGCGTTGCTCAAAAGGGCGGCAAGGTCGATGCGGATGCCGCCTTCGATCAAGGTGCGCAGCACACCGAGCGCGGCCCGGCGCAGGCCGAACGGGTCTTTGTCGCCGCTGGGCCGCTTGTCGATCGCGAAGATGCCGGCCAGCGTATCGAGACGATCGGCGAGCGCAATACAGCGCCCGACATCGGTGGTCGCGATCGGCGACCCGGCGCCGGCGGGCGCATATTGCTCGGGAATCGCTTTCGCCACGGCGGCGGTTTCGTTTTCCAGCGCCGCATAGTAGCCCCCTATCACGCCCTGCAGCTCCGGGAATTCGCCGACCATCTCGGTGAGGAGATCGGCCTTGGCAAGCGCCGCGGCGCGCGCGACATCGCCGATATCGGCCCCGGTCGTCGCGGCAATATCGGCGGCGATTCGACCGATGCGCCCGCTCTTGTCGGCGAGCGTGCCGAGCGATTGCTGAAAGCTCACGTGCGCCAGATCGGGAATACGGCCCGCGAGCCCCCGTCGGCGGTCTTTTTCCCAGAAAAACAACGCATCGGCCAGGCGTGGACGAATGACGCGCTCGTTGCCGGCCACCACCTGGGCCGGGTCCCGGCTTTCGATATTGGCCACGGTGACAAAACCGGCCGCGAGCGCACCGTCGGCGTCCTCGACCGGAAAATAACGTTGATGGCCCTCGAGGGTGGCCACCAGCACTTCCCGTGGTAGCGCCAGATAACGGTTGTCGAAGCGCCCGGCGATCGCGACCGGCCATTCGACCAGCGCGATCACTTCGTCGACGAGATCGTTATCGATCAGTGCACGGCCGCCGAGCGATGCCGCGGCCGTCGTTACACCCTCGAGCACGCGGTCGCGGCGTTCGTCGACCTCGGCCAGCACATGCCCGGGGTCTTTCAGACGCTCGACATAGACATCGGCATCGTCGAGTTCGATCGTCTCCGGATAGTGGAAGCGATGGCCGCGCGTGTAGCGATCCGCCGTTTCCCCGAACACGACGAGCGGAAGCACCGCCGGGCCGTGCAGCGCCACGACCCAGTGCACGGGGCGCACGAAAGCGGCTTCGGAATCGCCCCAGCGCATGCGCTTGGGAACCGGCAGGTCGCGCAGCGCGGCGTCGACGGCGGGCTGCAACAGCGCCTTCAGCGGTTGGCCCTCGGCGGTGCCGCGATAGACCAGCCGGCGGCCCCGGTCGCTGTCCTCGATTTCCAGCGCGTCCAGCGTGGTGCCGACCGAACGCGCGAAACCTTCGCCGGCCTTGCTTGGGTTGCCGTCGGCGTCAAAAGCGATGTCGACCGTTGGGCCTTGTTTTTCGACCGCCTCGGCCGGGCTTGCCTCGGCGACGTCCGCAATATGCACGGCGAGCCGGCGCGGCGTTGCGAACCAAGTCGCCGCGCCGCGCGCGAGCCCGGCCTCGTCGAGGCGCGCCGCCAGGGCCTCGGCCAGCGACCGGGCCAGCGGCTGCATGGCCTTGGGCGGCAGTTCCTCGACCCCGATTTCGATCAGCAGAGAAGCGCTCATGCGACTTTATCTCTCTGTTCGAGCATGGGAAAACCGAGCGCTTCGCGCGCTTCGTAATAAGCCTTGGCCACCGCGCGGGCGAGCGTGCGAACGCGCAGGATATAGCGCTGGCGCTCGGTCACCGAGATCGCGTGCCGCGCATCCAGTAAATTGAAGGTATGCGAGCATTCGAGCATGCGCTCGTAGGCGGGCAGCGGCAGATTGGCTTCGACCAGCCGCAGGCATTCGGTCTCGAGTTCGTCGAAGCGCCGGAACAGGGCCTCCACCGGCGCATACTCGAAGTTATAGGTGGACTGCTCGACCTCGTTCTGATGGAACACGTCGCCGTAATAGACGGTGCCGGCCGGCGAATCGGACCATACGAGATCGTAGACCGATTCCACATTCTGGATATACATCGCGATGCGCTCCAGCCCATAGGTGATCTCGCCCGAAACCGGTCGGCAATCCAGCCCGCCGACCTGCTGAAAGTAAGTGAACTGGGTGATCTCCATGCCGTTGAGCCAGATTTCCCAGCCCAGCCCCCAGGCGCCAAGCGTCGGCGATTCCCAATTGTCCTCGACGAAGCGCACGTCGTGGATCGACATGTCCAGCCCGAGCGCTTCCAGCGAGCCCAGATACTGGGCCTGGATATCCTTGGGCGAAGGCTTCAACAGCACCTGGAACTGGTAGTAGTGCTGCAGCCGGTTCGGGTTGTCGCCGTAGCGCCCGTCCGTGGGGCGGCGCGAGGGTTGAACATAGGCCGCCCGCCACGGCTCCGGGCCGATCGAACGCAGGAACGTCGCGCTATGAAATGTCCCGGCCCCAACCGGCATGTCCAGTGGCTGGACGATCACGCAGCCGCGCGCGGCCCAGTATTGCTGCAGCGTAAAGATCAGCTGTTGAAAATCCATGCCAGTGCACCGTTTGCTCAAGGACGCGATTGTACCGGAACGGCTGCCGGGCCTGGCGTGCCCTATCCGCACTATTTTGGTGCAGAAATGCGGGGCGGCATCATGTTGGTGCAGCGTCCGTTCTTTTATGGCGCGTCGTCCGCCGTAGCGCGCCCTGCAACGGCGCAGGTGACGTGGCACGGAACCTGCCTTTATAGTGCGTCTGTTGTACTGGCCTATTGTACCGACGATACCGGACAGCGGCTTTCCAATCCCCAAGAGGAATCATCATGGCGAGTAGTAAGGCGCTCGAACTGATCAAAAAGACCGAAGCTAAATTCGTGGACTTTCGTTTTTGCGACGCGCGCGGCAAAGAACAGCACATGACCGTGCCCGCGCATGCGGTCGATGAAGAGTTCATGGAAGAAGGCAAAATGTTCGACGGCTCGTCGATCGACGGTTGGAAGGGCATCAGCGACTCGGACATGGTGATGATGCCCGACGACGATTCGGCCGTGCTCGATCCGTTCTTCGAAGAGCCCACCGTCAACATCCGCTGCGACGTGCTCGAGCCCAATACCATGATGGGCTACGAGCGCGACCCGCGCACGGTGGCCAAGCGCGCCGAGGCCTATCTCGCCTCCACCGGCATCGCCGATACCGCGCTGTTCGGTCCGGAAGCCGAGTTCTTCATCTTCGACTCGATAAACTGGCACAACGAGATGCGCGGCGCCGGCTTTGCCGTCGACTCGCAGGAAGCCTGGTGGAACAGCGAGACGCGCTATCCCGAGGGCAACATGGGCCATCGTCCGGGCATCAAGGGCGGTTATGTGCCGGTGCCGCCGGTCGATGCCCAGCACGACATCCGCTCGGCCATGTGTCTGGCGATGGAGGAAATGGGTCTGACCGTGGAAGTGCACCATCACGAAGTGGGCACCGCCGGCCAGGGCGAGATCGGCATGCTGTTCAACACGCTGGTCAAGAAGGCCGACGAGACGCTGACCTACAAATACTGTGTGGCCAACGTCGCCCATGCCTTCGGCAAGACGGCGACCTTCATGCCCAAGCCGCTGGTCGGCGACAACGGCTCCGGCATGCACGTGCATCAGTCGTTGACCAAGGACGGCAAGAACATCTTCTCGGGCGACGAGTACGGCGGCCTGTCGGAACAAGCGCTGTACTACGTCGGCGGCATCATCAAACACGCCAAGGCCATCAACGCCTTCGCCAACGCCTCGACGAACAGCTATAAGCGTCTGATCAAGGGCTTCGAGGCGCCCGTGCTATTGGCCTATTCGGCGCGTAACCGATCCGCCTCGATCCGTATTCCTTGGGTTTCGAGCCCGAAGGCGCGCCGCATCGAGGTGCGTTTCCCCGATCCCACCGCGAACCCGTATTTCGCCTTCTCGGCCATGATGATGGCCGGCCTTGACGGCATCCAGAACAAGATTCATCCGGGCGAAGCGATGGACAAGAATCTCTATGATCTGCCGCCCGAGGAAGAAAAGAATATCGCCACGGTGGCCCAGTCGCTGGAAGAAGCGTTGCAGGCGTTGTCGGCCGATCGCGATTTCCTCAAGAAGGGCGACGTGTTCACCGACGATCTGATCGACAGCTATATCGAACTCAAGATGGGGGAAGTGCTGCGTCTGAAGATGAGCCCCCATCCGGCCGAATTCGATATGTACTATTCCTGCTAGGCGGGATGTATTCGATGGCTCGTCCGGCGACCGCAAGTTTTTTTGTGGTCTCGGAACGAAAGGCGCATCCGTCAGGTGGGTGCGCCTTTTTTATTATGGGACGTACGATGGACAGAACAGGGCTACGGCGTTACTCGGGGTTTCTGGCGGTCGCCGGTCTGGCGCTGGCCGCGCCGGTGCAAGCCACGGTGTATACCTGGACCGACGCCCAGGGCGTGCGGCACTACAGCGATACCTCTCGTGCGCCGGGCGCCCGTGTGGCCAACGTAAAGACCGGGCCGACGCCGGCGAATGCCCCAGGCGCGCCGTCCGACGCGAGCGTTGCAAACGGCGCGCCCGCCGGCGACGCGCGCGCCTTGAACATAATCTCGCCGCAGCCGGGCCAGATGTTTACCAACGATCAAGGCCAGATCCCGGTCTCGATCATCGTCGGCAGCGGCGGTACGGCCCAACTCGGCGACGGCGAAGCGCTGCGCTACCGGCTGGACGGCGCACCGATCGGCGACGGGCCGACGCAGGCGACCCGGCTGACACTGTCGAACGTCGCCGCCGGCACGCATACGTTTTCAGCCACCCTGCTCTACCGCGGGCACGCCGTGCAGCGCAGCGACCCGGTGTCGTTTCGCGTCGAGCGTGGCCATGCGTCGACGCCCGCCAAGTCATTGACCCACGCCGACCGGCCACCCTCGTAATCCGCTGAATGGCCTTGATATTCAGCGGCTCGATGCATCCGCGGTCGTGGCCCGGAACTTGCTGGATTAAGCACCATGCATTCGGATGAACAGCGCGCGCATCGTCCCGACACGATTCTCGACAACCTCAAGACCGCCGTGGTCTGTCTCGACGACCGGTTGCGCGTGACGTATCTCAACACCGCCAGCGAAATGCTGTTCGGCGTGTCGGCCCGACACTGCGATCGGGAAGCCGTTGACAAGGCGCTGCCCCATCTCGCCGATCATCGCGCCCGCCTGGCCGCGGCGTTGACCGAAGGCGCGGCCTATACCGAGCGCGAACTGCATCTGCATGCCGGCGGCGAGCCGCTGATCGTGGATTGCACGGTCACGCCTCATACCGGCCGCGCGGGTCGGCCCGCCCTGTTGCTCGAGTTTCTTTCGCTCGACCGGCAGTTGCGCATCTCCCGCGACGACCAGATGCGCATCCAGAATCTCGCCAATCGCGAGATGATTCGCGGCATGGCCCACGAGATCAAAAATCCGTTGGGCGGACTGCGCGGGGCGGCCCAGTTGCTCGAGCGCGAGGTCGGCGACGCGGCGTTGAAGGAATACACCACCGTCATTATCCGCGAGGCCGACCGATTGCAGAATTTGGTGGACGATCTGCTCGGCCCGCGCCGGCCGCCAAACAAGCAGCCGCTCAACATCCACGAGCCGCTTGAGCACGTGCGGGCGCTGATCGATACCGGGTTGCCGCCCGGCATCACGATCGAGCGCGATTACGATCCGAGCATCCCCGAAGCCCGTGCCGATCGCGAGCAGCTCGTCCAGACGTTCTTCAATCTGGTGGGCAACGCGGTCACGGCGCTGGGCGGTGCCGGTAACATCCTGTTGCGCACGCGCACGCAGCGGCTGTTCACGATCGGCGGGGTCAAGCATCGTCTGATCACGCGGATCGACGTGGTCGATAACGGGCCGGGCATCCCGCGTGATCTGCTGCCGCGCATCTTTCATCCGATGGTGTCCTCGCGCGCCGAAGGCACGGGCATGGGCCTGCCGATCGCGCAGTATCTGATCCATCTCCACGGCGGCCTGATCGAGTGCGAAAGCCGGCCGGGCCAGACCATGTTCAGCGTCTTTCTGCCGATGGAGGCCAGCGATGGCTGAACTCACCGCCTGGGTGGTCGACGACGACCAATCGATTCGCTGGGTGCTCGAGCGGGCGCTGAAGGCGGCTTCGATAGACGTGGTCTGCTTCGCCGGCGGCGCCGAACTGCTCGACGCGATCGAGCAGGACCGGCAGGCCGGCCCGGATGTGCTGCTGACCGATATCCGCATGCCGGGCATCTCCGGGCTCGATCTACTCGAACGGGTCCATGCGCTGCGGCCGTGGCTGCCGGTCATCATCATCACCGCGCACTCGGATTTGGACTCGGCCGTGTCGTCCTATCGCGGCGGCGCCTTCGAGTACTTGCCCAAACCCTTCGATCTGGACGAAGCGGTCGAGCTGGTCCGGCGCGCGGCCAGGCTCGCCGACGAAACCGGGGCGACCGAGCGGGGTGGATCGAAGCCGGCAGCCGAGGCCACCATCATCGGCGAAGCGCCGGCCATGCAGGCGCTGTTCCGCGCCATCGGACGGCTGTCGGCTTCTCATATCACGGTGCTGATCACCGGCGAGTCGGGCACCGGCAAGGAGCTGGTTGCGCATGCGCTGCACGAGCACAGCCCTAGGTCCGACCGACCCTTCATCGCGATCAACACCGCGGCGATCCCGAAGGAGCTGATGGAGTCGGAATTCTTCGGCCACGAGAAAGGCGCCTTCACCGGCGCGTCCGGTCAGCGCCGCGGGCGTTTCGAACAAGCGCACGGCGGCACCCTGTTTCTCGACGAAATCGGCGACATGCCGGCCGATTTGCAGACGCGCCTGCTGCGCGTGCTTCAGGACGGCCGATTTTATCGCGTGGGCGGCCATGCCGCGGTCCAGGTCGATGTGCGCATCATCGCCGCCACCAACCAGAACCTCGAGGCCGAGGTGAACAACGGCAATTTTCGCGAGGATCTGTTTCATCGCCTGAACGTGATCCGGCTGCGTGTGCCCGCGCTGCGTGAGCGCCGCGAGGATATTCCGCTGTTGCTCGACTACTTTCTCGGCCGCGCCGCGCGCGAGCTCGATATGCAGGCCAAGACCCTGTCCGGCGCGGCCGGCGATTACCTGACCGGCCTGGACTGGGCCGGCAACGTGCGCGAGCTGGAAAACCTGTGCCGCTGGCTGACCGTCATGGCGCCCGGCCGAGAGGTGGTGCTCGACGATCTGCCGCCGGAACTGCGCCCGCGTGCGGACGCCGGGGATATGTCGTCGGCCTTGGGTTTCGGCGCCGAGAGCGGCGACGGCGCACCGAACGCGGCGCCGACACCCGCCGGGCACGAGTGGGACGCCGTGCTGTCGAACTGGGCGGACGAACGGCTCGCCGGCGGCGCCGACCATCTGCTCGACGAAGCCATCCCCAGGCTCGAGCGCGTGATGATCCGCGCCGCGCTGGCGCATGCCGACGGCCATCGCCAGGAGGCCGCGCGCCTGCTCGGCTGGGGGCGCAACACCCTGACGCGCAAGATCAAGGCGCTTTCGATATCCGGCGAATCCGGCTGAGCGCCACACCCCTTTCAACGCGTGGTAGCGTCATCGATCGATGCCTTATTCGATGACAGCTACCCATGTGCCTGATCGTTCTGGCTTGGCAGGTCGATCCCTCCTGCCCGCTCATCCTCGCGGCCAATCGTGACGAATTCCACGAGCGGCCGACCGAAGCCGCGCACTGGTGGCCGGCGCCGGCCGGCCTGTTCGCCGGCCGCGATCTGCGATCGGGCGGCACCTGGTGCGGCGCCGATACCCGTGGGCGCGTGGCGGCCGTGACCAACGTACGGGAACCGGATATGCCGACCGCGGCCCGCTCGCGCGGCGCTCTGGTGGCCGATTATTTCGCCACCGATACCGATGCACGCCGCTGGGCGGAGCACGCGGGGAAAGTCGGCGCCGAATACGGCCCGTTCAATCTACTGGTCGCCGACCGCAGGCGGCTGTGTTTCGTCTCCAACCGCGACAGCGCCGGCGTACGCGAGCTGGCGCCGGGCGTGATCGCCGTGTCCAACGGCCATTGGGGCGAGCGCTGGCCCAAGACCGAGCGCGCCGAACAGCGCATGGCGCGCTGCGTGGCCGAGGGTGCGCGCGACGCCGAGCCATTGTTCGAACTGCTGGCCGATACCGACCCGGCCCCCGATACCGAATTGCCGGAGACCGGCATACCCCGGGCGCACGAGCGCTTTCTGTCGCCGCCGTTCATCGTCGGGGCGCACTACGGTACGCGCGCGTCGAGCGTGATCCGTCGCCACGCCGACGGCATGATCGATTTTCACGAGCGCGGCTTTGCTCATGCCGGCCAACCGGTGCACCGTATACATCAATCCTGGTTTGCTGGTTCCACATGAAACCGATCCGTCCCTACGGCAGTTGGCCGTCGTCGATTTCGGCCGCGCACGTGGCCGCCGCCGGCCGCAAGTTCGCCGATTTGACCGTCGATCGCGGCGCCGCCGACGGCCCGCGTCTGTACTGGCTGGAGAGCCGGCCCGAGGAAGCCGGCCGCAACACGATCATGACGCTGTCCGAGCACGGCGCCATATCGTGCCTGGACGCGCCGGCATCCGCGCGCAGTTCGGTGCATGAATACGGCGGCGGCGCGTTCACGGTGCACGCCGGTTTCATCTGGTTCGTCAACGCCGCCGATCAGGCGATCTGGATGCGGGATCCGGAAGGCCAGCTATCCACGATCACCGATCCGGGTACCGATCTCCGCTATGCCGATCTGCAATACGACGCCCGCTACGGACGGCTGATCGCGATCGCCGAGGATCTGGACGAATCGCGCGATGAGCCGGTGGCCCGCGTGGTCAGCATCCATCGCGACGGGCGCGTGCACACTCTGGCCGAAGGGCATGATTTCTACGCCAGCCCGCGGCTTTCGCCGGCCGCCGATCGTTTGGTCTGGCTGGCCTGGAATCATCCCAATATGCCGTGGGACGTCAGCGAGCTGTGGCAGGCGCCGATCGACGACGCAGGCCAGATCGGCGAACCCGCTCCGCTCTGGCAGCCCACAGGGGTGTCCTTGTTCGGCCCGGTCTTCAATCCTGACGGGCGGTTGCATGTGGTCGCGGATATCGACGACTGGTGGAATATCCACCGGGAAAGCGCCGACGGCGGCTTCGAGGCGCTCACGGCCGAGCAAGGCGAGTTCGGCGTGCCGCAATGGGTGTTCGGCCAGTCGACCTACGATTTCACCGACGACGGCCGTCTGTTCGCCCTGATTACCCAGGACGGCATCTGGCATATCGGTGAAGTCGATTGCGATACCGGGGCCGTGAATCGCCTGCGCCACGACTGCAATTTCTTTGAGCAGATCACCGCGCTGGGCAACCGGGTCGCGGTGGTTGCCGCCAGCCCGGCCCGCGCCAAGCATATTCGCCGGCTGGATTTCGCGGCGGCCGGCGAAGTACTGCGATCGGCGGACAGCTTGCCGGCCGACGCCGCGCTGTCGCGCCCGGAACCGATGAGTTGGCCCACCGGCGAGGGCGAGACCGCGCACGGGCTGTTCTATCCGCCGGCCAGCGAGCGCTGGTCGGCGCCGGCCGACGAACGTCCGCCGTTGATTCTAAAATGCCACGGCGGGCCGACGGGCGCCACCGATACGGCGCTGGATGCGCGCATCCAGTACTGGACCTCGCGCGGCTATGCCGTGCTCGACGTCAACTACCGCGGCAGCACCGGCTACGGCCGCGCCTATCGTCATGCGCTGGCCGGCCGCTGGGGCGTTGCCGACGTCGAGGATTGTCGCAGCGGCGCCGCGCACTTGGCCGAAGCCGATCGCATCGACGCCGACCGGGTCCTGATCTCGGGTTCGAGCGCCGGCGGTTATACCGTGCTCTCGGTTCTGGCGTTCACCGATCTGGCGGCGGCGGGCGCCAGCTACTACGGCATCGGCGATCTCAAGCGCTTGCTGGCGTCCACGCACAAGTTCGAGTCGCGCTATCTCGAACGGCTGATCGGCCGCGACGACGCGACTCTGATCGCGCGCTCGCCGCTGTATCACGCCGACCAGTTGTCCTGCCCGGTGCTGTTTTTACAGGGCGGCCAGGACAAGGTGGTGCCGCCCGACCAGGCCGAGTCGATGGTCGAGGCGCTGGCCGGGCGCGGGGTGCCGGTGGCGTATGTGCGTTTTGAATCCGAACGCCACGGTTTTCGTAATGCCGATAACGTGATGACCGCGATCGAGGCCGAGCGGAGTTTCTATAGCCGGGTGCTCCGTATTTCCGATGTCGAGGATTTGGAGCCGCTCGAGATCGAGAATTTCGACGACGCTTGAAGGATGCTCGCGAGATTACCGCGCCTGCTGTTCCGGCCCGCCGGGCGCGCGATTGTTTCGCTACGCGACGGCGTTATGGGGTAGTCTAGACTTATCGCAAGGGGTTCTCGCGAGTCGCACCTCGTTTTTGTTAGTTTTTGATTACAAGAGGTTTGTCGCGCGTGATGCGGCGGCCGTGCGGGCATGCAGTCACTGTGAAACACTTTTTCCCACGCTGGTACAAAGGCACGGTAATCGGTATCGCGGCGGTCGGCGTGATCGGCCTGGTGCTCGGGCCCCGGGCGTTGGCCGATGACGTGGATGTGCAGATCAAGGGCATCAACGACACGCTCACCGACAACGTGCGCAAGGCTCTGTCGGTGGCCGGCGAACACAAAGAGCCGTGGTCGCCCGATCAGATCCGGCGCCTGTACCGGTTGGCGCCGAGCGAGATCAAGCAGGCGCTGCAGCCGTACGGCTATTTCAATCCGAAGATCATGGATCGGCTCGAACGGCCGGCGGACGACTCCGAGACCTGGAACGCCCGGTTCAATATTCAACACGGGCCGGCGACCAAGATCACGCGGCTGCATATCGCGGTCCAGGGCCCGGGCGACGAGCTCGACGCGGTGCAGGCGGCGCTGCATTCGAGCCAGCTCGAAAAAGGCGAGCGGCTGATCGAATCGCAGTATTCGGATACCAAGAGCGCGCTGTATAACGCGGCCTATAACGCCGGCTATCTGGACGCCGAGTTCAGCCAGTCGGCGATCCGGGTGAACCCGAAAACCAACACCGCCGAGATCGATCTCGTGTTGAATACCGGCGAGCGCTACTACTTCGGCCCGGTGACTTTCAAACAGAATCTGCTCAACGACCAGTTCGTGCACCGCTACGTGCCCTTCGAGCCGGGCCAGCCCTACGATGCCGAAAAGTTGATCAACCTGCAGCTGGCGCTCTCGGATACCGATTATTACCGTCAGATCGAGATCCAGGCGCCGCGCAGCCAGGCCAAGCGCGTGCCGAGCCCGGACCAGTGGTTCTACGATCTGATTTATCCGCCCCAGGACCCGTTGGAATCGATCGGCCAGCTACGTATCCCGGTCACGGTCAAGGCCGAGGCGAGCGAGAGTCAGAGCTACCGGATCTCGGCCGGTTACGGCACCGATACCGGGCCGCGCCTCGGTTTGGGCGTGAAGTTCCGGCATCTCAACCAGTACGGCCATCAGTTCCGGACCGATCTACGAATTTCCCAGGTCGAGCGCACGCTGCATTCGTCCTACGACATCCCGATCGGCGACGTGACCCAGGACAAGCTCAGCTTCACCGGCACGATCAGCAACCAGGACTTCGGCGATATCACCTCGACGCTGTACGGGGTCGGCGTGACCCGCGATACCGCATGGTCGCTGGGCCGCAAGCGCGTCTATCTCAAGCTGGAGCGCGAATACTACGACCTCGGCGACGGCAATCGCCACAGCATGTTGCTCTATCCCGGCTACACCATCACGCTACAGAAAGCCGACAGTCTGTTGTTCACGCGCAAGGGCGTGAGCCTGTCGTTCGACGTGCACGGGGGCAGTGACGCCCTGTTGTCGAGCACGAACTTCATCAAAGGCGATCTCACCGGCCACGCGGTGGTCCCGGTGACGTCCACGACCCGGCTCGTGCTGCGCACCGAGTTCGGCGCCATCGGTACCGACAATTTCCGCGATGTACCGCCGTCACAGCGTTTCTTCGCCGGCGGCTCGCGCAGCGTGCGCGGCTATAGCTACCAGTCGATCAGCCCCACCAACGACGACAACGAGGATATCGGCGGCCGCTATCTCGCCGCCGGCAGCATCGAGGGCGACTGGTTCTTTTACAAGAAGTTCGGCGTGGCCGCCTTTTTCGATGCCGGCGACGTGACCAATCACTTCGGTAATTTCGACTTCAAGCGCGGCGTGGGCATCGGCTTTCGCTGGGGCTCGCCGGTCGGCATGGTGCGGCTGGATCTGGCGCATCCGCTGGATGATCCGAACAACTCCTTCCGTATTCACTTCAGTCTCGGCCCCGATCTGTGAGCGAGCCGCAACAAGACAACGCCGCAGACGCGCCGCCGCCGGAATCCAAGCCGCCGCGCCGCCGGCGTTCGCGCATCTGGCGTATTATCAAATGGACGCTGCTGGTTCTGTTGATCCTCATCGTCGTGCTGGTGGGCCTGGTGTGCTGGGTCGCGGGCACCCGCACCGGGACCGAATTCGCCTGGCATCAAGTCCAGCGCTTCATGCCGGCCGGTATGCATATCGATTCGCTCAACGGGCGGCTGATCGGGCCGCTGCATATTTCCGGCGTCGACTACGACACCGACAGCATGCAGGTCCACATCGGCTCGATCGATTTCGATATGGATTTTTCGGCCATCTGGCACCGGACCGTCCATATCAAATATCTGGACATCGACAACATCGATTATAAAGTGACCCGGGTCACGCCGGCGCAACCCAAGCAGGAAAGCCAGCCGTTCTCCCTGCCGAAGCAGATCGACCTGCCGGTAACGGTGATCGTGGATCGTGTGGCGGTGACTGATGTTGTGGCGGTGACCGCGCCCCAGGCGAAACCGGTAAAGGTCGATCGCGTGCAATTGACCGGCGCGCGGCTCGACGATGCCCAGTGGCGGATCAAGTCGTTGACCGGCCACGGGCCGATGTTCGATTTTGATGCGCATGCCGCCGTCACCCCGAACCACGGCTACAACACCAATCTGCACGTCCAAGCCGATCTGCGCCTGCCCGACTATGCGCCGCTGTCGGCCACGGCGGACATCACCGGCAGCCTCAAGGATCTGCACCTGGCGGCCAATGTCGCCGCGCCCTACAACCTCAAGCTCACCGGCGATGTTACCGACGCCTTATCCGATCCCGCGATTGATGCCGAGATCCAGGCCGACGACGTGAACACCCAGGCGATCAGCAAGACCTTGCCGAAGATCGTCGCCGATGCCGATATCCAGGCCAAGGGCCCGGTCGACGATCTCGGCGTGCAGCTGTCGGCCCGCGTCGACAGCGCCGACTACGGCAAGGCGACCCTGAACGGCGGATTGCACTATACGCCCGAGGCGATCGGCATCGAGGACCTCACGATCGGCGTGCCGGCCACCAACGGCCGCCTCACCGCCAA
>NZ_DASSKM010000041.1:0-6947 GCF_035690525.1 Salinisphaera sp. | reverse complement strand
TCCGCCTGATCGAAGATCTTTTTCCAGTCCGGCTTGATGATGGCGTCGCGGCCGTAGTCGATGGCGACCATGCAGGCATCCGAGAACGGATTGGTGCTCTTGAAGGCCACCGCCAACGCGATCTGAATATGCCCGTAGAGCATGGCCTCGGCGGCTTCGCGCGGCATGCCGGTGCGTTCCACGGTCTCGTCTAGCGCTTCCTTCATGAAGGTGCCGAGCATGCAGGTCACGGTCTCGACCAGGGTGGGTTCGAGATAGGCCAGCTGGGTCACCGTTACCCAATGCACGGTGTCGACCGGGCCGTACATCACGCGGATCACCGGTTCGAGCACGGCTTTCTCGGCATCGCTGCCGTCATCGAAGGCGGCGGCCACCGATTGGGTCGCGGCCACACCGCCAAAGGCATCCGCGGATTCCGCGTCGGTCCGGCGATCGAGAAACACCGATGGGTGACAGGGATGGGCCACGGCATAGCGGATGTCGTCGCGCTGGTGCAGCACGTTGGCATAGGCCGCGGCCGGATCGAGGGTGAGCAGGGTCGCCCCGGCGCGCATTTTCGGCACCAGCTCGGCGGTCACCGAAGCGAGCGCGATATCGGGCACGGCGAGGATGACCAGATCGCAGTCCGCGATTACGACGCGGATATCGCTGGCCTCGCGACCCTCGGCGGCCAGGCGTTCGCGGGCGGCCGGAGCGGTTTCGCAGTAGTGGACCCGGTAGTCGGATGCGGCCAGGTTGGCGCCGATCCGCATCCCCATCTTGCCGCCCGCGCCGACCAGGGCGATCTGCCGATAATCGTTCATGATTCGATGCTCCTGAGAATATTCATGCTGTGACGCGTCCACTCGGCTTCGACGGCCGCCGTGCGCTCGGCGTCTTGCTGCCAGTCGAGCCAGTGCTCGACGATTAGATTGATGCCGCGCTCCACGGGCTTGACACGTTCGAGCATCGCGCCGAAGGGCAGCAGGCCTTCGCCCAGCGGGCAGCCGAGCAGCCGAAAGCCGACCCAGCCGTCAGCCCGCGTGAAGCGGAAATCCTTAATATGCAGATTCGTCACGCGGTCGGCGGTTCGCTCGATCACGTCGTCGGGCATCTCCAGGGCCGCCACGCAGTTGGCCGGGTCGAGGCAGACGCCGATACGGGGATGATCGAGCGCTTCGATGACGGCCATGAGGGTGGCGACGGCGACCTGTTCATAGGTCTCCAGGGCCAGCGTGACTCCTTGGCGCGCCAGCCGCGGGGCGATCTCGCGCAGCCTGGCCTCAGCCTCGGCCGCCGTGGATTGGGATTCGGCATCGTTGAACATCGAGCGCAGGAGCGAGACATCCAGTACTTCGGCGATATCCAGATAGCGCGTCAGTTTCTCCGGCGTCAGGCCACGCGTTCCGAGTTCAAGCGTGATGCCCAGCTCCCGGGCCCGCCGATGCAGCGCTTCCAACTGGTCCGTCGAAAAGTTTTCGATGGCCGGATAGTCACAAATCTGAAACACGGTCCCGCCGAGGGTGGCGGTTTCCTGCAGCATGTCGGCGAGCGTCATGGGCTCGTGCACGTGCCGCGATCCTCGCCACGTGAAGGCGTAGGTGCTCAATCCGATCTTCATGGATGACTCGATGCCGGCGCCAGGCGCCAGACCGCTTTGTAAATGGTTCGCTTTTCCAACTCGTGCTCGTTCGTCGTCTCGGCCATGTACGCCTCGGCCAGCGCTCCGGGTGATCATTGCGCCTAATAGTATTGGTATGATGAGTATACCTTGATAATGCGCCTTAAGTTGAATGACGATCAACCGACTGGTATGGCAGCTCGACTCGTGCCACCGCGTAGGGCGCGAGCGTCAACGGCGTATCGCCTTGCGGCTCAAGCCGGTCGAGCGGCCAGTCATCAGGCGCGACGCAGGCCAGATCGGTGTTTTCATCGAGGACGGCGGCTCGATATGAGTCAGCGATGTGCACAGCGCGCGTATGGACCGTAAGATTGGCGAGCCATAATTCGGCTCGCCCGTCATCGCGAACCCAGCCCAGCGCCGCAAGGTCATCGATATCGCTAATGCCGGCCAGCGCCTGGCGCCCGGCGCCGGCGCCCATCCCCCGAAGTACGTCGAAGATCGGATAACGGGTGGTTGCATCGGCGATCGGAAACGGCTTGCCGATAGCGGAAAGCGTGAGGCCGTCGACCCGGCCGATGGTTTGCGCCATATAACCGAGCGACCAAGCCGCGGCGAACAGGCCACGCTGGCGCGGGTCGTTGTCGCTCAGGGTGACGCGTTCGCTCTCGGCGTTCGGTGTCAGCGTGCCGCCGTAGGGATTGGTCCAGGCGCCGATCGCGCTGGTGGTCACATGGTAGGGTACGTCCGGCGCCAGCGCGCGGGCCGAGGCGAAGACATGCGGCAGGCTTTCCAGGCTCTCCATGACCGAGAGATCGTCGGCGGCGTGTACGACCGGCGACGTGGCATGGGTGAGGAAGTCGATGGCGACCGGGTCGGGCCGGCAGCGGTTGAGTTCGGTGAAATAGGTTGGGAAGCCGCCGCCCAGGCGCATCGTCGGCCAGATTTCGCGGCCCAGTGCCCGCAATTCCTCTGGCGAGATGGTGGTCGGCCAGTCGCCATCGGGCTGATAGCTGGCGAGATAGGCCGCCGGCGTCAGCAGCATACCGGCCAATTCGATCGCGGCGCTGTTCAGGCGATGGGCCAGGGTTTTGAGTGCCGCGCCCGGCTGCGTGTCCGGCGTGATCGCGTACAGCCAGACCGGCAGGGCCCGCCGACGACACAGCGACAACGTCTCCTCGAGGCGGTCGAGGTTTTCGGGCTGGCGCAGATCCACCAGCATGTCCACGTGATTCGGGTCCAGCCGCTCGAACTGGCTGACCAGCGTGGCCGCCGGCTCCAGCCGATCGGTCCAGAGCCCGACGCCCAACGGTGGCAGCCGGCAGCCATCGGTCTTGCGGACCGACACGCTGACAGCATCAGGCATGGGCGCTCCCTTCGGCGTTGGTCTCGATCGTTAGGCTCACCCGCTGTTCGACGCATTCGCCGGCTTCCAGCCGATACGGCGATGGCCAGGCCAGCGGCCGGTTGTAGATCTTGAGCGAGGCATCGGACCAGTTGCGCTGATCTTCCATCTCGAAGACATCGCCTTCGAGGTCGAGCGTCATGTCCAGCGCCGGGGTCGGGGCGAGCCGTAGACGGCGGATCGAGAAGAACGGCTGCGACGGGCTGATGCGTTCATCGAGCCGGCCGGCCTCCTCGCTGCCGTCGTCGTGAATCACCGTGGCGGCACGCCCGATCACGTGGGCCAGGGGCAGTAGGACGACCAGCCCGCTGCGACAGGTTTCGAATGGTTGTTCGGCGGCCAGGCGTAGTCTGGCCTCCAGCCGTGTCTCGGCGACGGATAGAGTCAGTACCGTGCTCAGAATAGAATCGCCTTGATTTACCAAGTGGCTTTCCTGGCGGAGCTCGATCGCCGAATCGCGGCGGGTCACGTCCGAAGCGGCGGTCGAGAGGCGGCACGTGCCCCAGCGGGCATCGCGAATGACCGTCGAAAGCCCGCGCAGGGTTTCGACGCCGTCGAATGCCAGCCGCCGTACCGCGCCGGCGTGCCAGAGCAGCGTAGTGCGTCCGATCGCAAGCGCTTGCGGCTCGGTTTCCGGTGCCGCCGTGCCATAGCGGCGGATCAGGGTTTGGGCGTCACAAGGCATCTGCCTGTCCTCGAAACAACGGCCGGAAAGCCGTGCCGGGCCGGCGTGTTGAGTCAAGATACGCCGTGCTAAAGTCGTCGACATTGCCACATTGGTATGATGACATCATCACTGTATTGGCGAAGCGACCGATGCGCCAGAGCCGGACTGTAGCCGGACTGTTTCGAGGAGAATCGCGTTGAACGGCGAAAAGAAAGAAAGCGTACTGAGCGGCGCCCTGATCGGCTGCGGCTTCTTTGCCCGCAACCAGATGCAGGCCTGGCGCGATTTGCCGGGGGCGAACATTGTGGCGGTCTGCGATCGGGTGCCAGCCAACGTCGCGCGTTTCCGGCAGGACTTCGATATAGCCGAGGGCTTTACCGATATCGAGGCGCTGTTCAACTCCTGCGATCTGGACTTTGTGGATATCGCAGCGCCCACCCCGGCCCATGCCGAATTGGTCGAGGCCGCGGCCCGGCACGGCGTGGATGTTATCTGTCAGAAGCCGTTCGCCGGACCGCTCGATATGGCCCGGGATCTGATCGTACAGTGCGAACAATCCGGCATCAGCCTGACCATTCACGAGAACTTCCGCTGGCAGAGCGCGATCCGCGAAGTCGTTCGCTTGGTCGCCGATGGCGCGATCGGCGAGCCGTTCTTCGGGCGGGTGAGTTATCGCAGCGGTTTCGATGTGTTCGCGAACCAGCCCTATCTGGCCGAACTGCCGCGATTCATCATTCAGGATTTGGGCATCCATGTGCTGGATATTGCCCGGGCACTGTTCGGCGACGTGGCCCGTCTATCCTGTGAGACCGCCCGGATCACCCCGAACATCAACGGCGAGGATACGGCCACGATCATGCTACGCCACGATCGGGGCACGACCTGTGTAGTCGATTGCAGCTACGCGAGCGTGCTCGCCGACGATCCCTTCCCGCAGAGCTTGATCGAAATCGACGGCGATCGCGGTTCGATCCGGCTGAAACAGGATTTCTCGCTCGAACTGCATCGGCCGGGCGAGGCCAAGGAATGCCGGGATGTCACGCCGGAGTCGCCGTCGTGGAGCGAACAACCCTGGGCCGTGATCCAGGAAAGCGTGGTGAATCTGCAGCGCGATTGGCTCGAGTGCCGGCGTGCCGGCCGTCCGGCCGCCACGCACGGCGCGGACAATTTCAATACGCTCGGGCTGGTCGAGGCGGCCTATCGCTCGGCGGAAACGGGCCGGACCGTCGTTCCGGAGCGCTGGCAATAGGTCATTTGGTGCCGTTTTTCATGACGCGTAGTGGATTAGATCGTGTGCGCGCACGGTTCGTGTGCCTGTGTTGCGATAGGTATGCGGCCGGTCGGCGGCGAACTGCAACGTGTCGCCGGGGCGCAGTACATAACGCGCCGCGCCGGTTTCGACGATCAGTTCACCATCGAGAACCACTATCTGCTCGGTCGTGCCGGCCGCGTGGGCGGATGACGTGCTGACCGCGCCGGGTTCGAATTCGACGGCGAACATTTCAAACCCCAGGCGCGCGTCGAAAGGAAACAGGGTACGCGTTTTCATTCCCGCCCGGTCGGCGTGCCAGTCGAAGGCGTTTTGCCGGTGCACCGAGGACCGGGGCCGCTCGTTTTGATCGTCGGCCAGGAAATGGGACAGCGCCATATCGAGGCCGGTGGCGATCTTCCAAAGCGTCGCGATCGTCGGGCTCGATTCCCCGCGCTCGATCTGGCCGAGCATGGCCTTGCTGATGCCGGTGCGTTGCGCCGTCCGGTCCAGGCTGAGGCCTTGAGCGCGCCGCAGTGTGCGTAGGCGAGCGCCGATCGAGGGCGTGGTAGCAGAGGCGTCGGGCATGCATCGGGACACGGTGGTGTTTCGCCCATCATAACCACTCGCGTCTGCGCCATTTCGTTTGGACTGCGTTGTGCGTTATAACGCACAAGGAACTGTTCTATCGCATAGCGCCATGGGTTTTGCCTCGAAACTGTCTGCTTGTTTACCGCCGGCGACCGCGGGTTTGGTCGCCGTACTGGTTGGCTATACCGGCGCGGCGATCATCGTCGTTCAGGCTTTTCAGGCCGCGGGTGCGGCGCCGGCCGTGATCGGTAGCTGGATGACCGTGCTCGGCCTGAGCATGGCCGTCAGCACGCTCGGGTTATCGTTGTGGTTTCGTCGGCCGATTCTGACCGCCTGGTCCACCCCCGGAGCGGCGCTTCTGGTGGTCGGCGTGCACGGGCATTCGATCGGCGAAACCGTAGCCGCCTTCATGTTCTGCGGCGCGTTGACCCTGATCTGCGGGCTGACCGGGGCGTTCGCACGGTTGATGGAACGCGTGCCGCGATCGCTGGCCTCGGCCATGCTGGCCGGCGTGTTGCTGGAGTTCGGTCTCGATGCGTTTTCCATTGGCGGTCACGATCGCTGGATCATGATCGCAGCGCTCGCCGCCTGGCTGCTCGGGCGTCGTCTCGTTCCGCGCTATGCCGTGCTCGTCATGCTTGTCGCCGGGGCTGCGGCGGCGACTGTCGAAGGTCATCTGTCGGTAACGGCGCTGGAGTGGCACATCGCCGCGCCGGCCCCGATCACACCGGCCTTTTCGATCAGTGCGATGCTGGGTATCGGCGTGCCCTTGTTCGTGGTCACCATGGCATCGCAGAATGCGCCCGGCGTGGCCATGCTGGAAAATGCCGGCTATCGACCTCCAATTTCGGCCATTCTGGTAGTGACCGGTGCGCTGACCATCCTGCTCGCGCCGTGGGGTGGCTTCGTGACTTGTTTGGCGGCGATCACGGCGGGTATCTGCCTGACGCGGGACGCGCATGAAGACCCGGAGCGCCGTTATCAAGCCACGGTGGCAGCCGGTATCGCCTATGCGGCGGCGGGGTTGTGCGGCGGCTCGATCGCGAGCGCGCTACAGGCGTTGCCGGCGGCTCTGGTCGCCGTTCTCGCGGGGCTGGCGCTGCTTCCGGCGATCGCGACCTCGCTGGCGTCGGCCATGAACGAGGCCAACAATCGCGAAGCGGCCGCACTCACGTTTCTCGTGACCGGTTCGGGGATTCATATCGCCGGCATCGGGGCGCCGTTCTGGGGGCTGCTGACCGGCACGCTCGCCATGATCGTCTGGCGTTACCGGCCGGTTCGGGTGCCCGGTCGCTGAGCGCCCGCAAGATCTCGTTAGGTTTTTGGCGCGCACGGTGGCGGCGGTCCACCGTCGTCCGGACTGGCACACATCGCCTGAATCAGCGACGATTGATATGCCCTATGACTATAAAACCGTCTATGTCGATCGGCGCTG
>NZ_DASSKM010000040.1:0-6855 GCF_035690525.1 Salinisphaera sp. | reverse complement strand
ACGGCGATGGCCGGGTAGTCGAGCAGATCGGTGTCGCCCAGCGCGTACAGCCAGGGCGGCGGCGGGTCGAGTTCGGCCAGCGCGGCCGGATAGGCGGCATCGCCGAGGCTGATGAAATGATGATGTTCTTCGGCCAGCCATGCTTCGGCGGTGTTTTGAGCGTCGCCGGGCGCCGCCGCCAGCGCCCGGCGCGCCGAGGCGGGCAGTCCGGCTTCGCGCCAGCCGGAATCGCCGGCGGCCAGGGCGGCCGAGGCGCTGCCGAAGCGTGCGATCAGACGGCCGGCGAGCACGGCGCCGATGCCGGATGTGGTCGCCAGACGCAGCCAGGCCGCGCGTTCGGTCATGCCGGGTCGGGCGTATGCACCACGTCGCCGACGTGGATGGCCTGCGTGGCGTGCATGATCAGCCCGAAACTGACCTGATCATCGACCTTGAACACCATCAGATATCCGGCTTCGACCTCGGGCAGTTCCACTTCGCCGCCGGCCACCGGATCGGGCACGGTGCGTCCGGACTCGTAGATCTTGAGCACGTCACCGCGGCGCACTCCGGCGTTACGGCCGCGATCGAGCGTGACCACGTCGTACTGGCCGATCTCGCGCACGCCGCCGTAGACCGAGATGATGTGCGCGCTGATCGGCTGGTCCGGCGTATGCGGATAAAAATCGCGCAGCAGATTCTCGTCGGTCACCGGCAACAGCCGATCGCCGCGGTGCGCCTCGCGATAGCTCTTGTCGATGGTGGCGGTGGCGATCGAGTCGGCCGAGTCGCCGAAGGTGTGGATGGTCACGCGGCCGACCGGCAGCGCCTTGCGCCCGATAATTTCGTTGCTCCGCGCGTCCCGATACGGGCCGGCGGGATGGACCAGTTCGTAGTGATCGGGCCCGGCGGGGGAAGCGCCGCGCACGTAGACGGTCGAGCCGTTGCCGGCGACCAGGTGCTGATCCTCGAACGAAACCACGTAGGGCGCGTCGGCCAGCGTGGCCTCGTCGACCGGCCGCGGGCTTTCCAGGAAATTGCGAATCGCGGAATAGGGGACGACCGGGATGGTTTGGGGCAGCGGCTGTTCGCGCACCCGCGGCTCCAGATGAACCGTGCGATCGCGCGTCAGGTGTGGCCGGCCGTCCATGCCGCGGGTAAGAACCAGCACGTCGCCGGGATAGATCAGATGCGGGTTGGCGATATCGGGGTTGGCGTCCCAGAGCTGGGGCCAATACCACGGGTCGTCGAGATATTTGCCGGCGATGTCCCAGAGCGTGTCGCCGCGTTTGACCACGTAACGCAGCGGGGCGTCGTCGCGCATGTGACCGGCCAGAACGGACGTGGCCAGGCGCCTGGGCATGGGCATGGGCTTGAGCGCGGGCGGCACGGCCAGCGGCGTGGTCGCGCCCACATCGGCCGGCGCGCCGCGCGCCGCGGTTGCCGTGCCCGGCTCGCCGCCCGGCGCGTGGGCGCAGCCCGCCAGTGTCAGCGCTAGCGCCAGCCCAAGTCCCAGGCCAAGTATCAGGCCAGGCCCGAGCAGACGCCGTCCCCCAATTCGGATATGCCTCAAACCGTTATACTCCCGCAATTCGATCGCCGGCGGCGCACCCCGCCCCGCGTCGACAATCGATGTCAACTGCCGACAGAATATGGCCATTCTCGAAATTTTGCATTTCCCCGACCCGCGGCTGCGCAAGGTCACCGAGCCGATCACGGTCTTCGACGACGCGCTGTCGCGTTTCATCGACGATATGTTCGAGACTATGTACGACGCGCCGGGCGTCGGTCTGGCGGCCACCCAGGTTGGCGATACGCGCCGGGTTGCGGTCATGGATTGCTCCGAGGACAAGACCGAACGCATCGTCATGTGCAATCCGCGCATCCTGAGGTCCGAGGACGAGGAGATCGTCGACGAGGGCTGCCTGTCGGTGCCGGACCACTACGACCGCGTGACCCGGGCCACGCGTCTGCGCTTTGCCGCCGCCGATCGCGACGGCCATGAATACGAGATGGACGCCGAGGGCCTGCTGGCCCAGTGCGTGCAGCACGAACTGGCCCATCTCGACGGCGGCCTGTACGTCGACAAGCTCTCGCGGCTCAAGCGCGAACGGATCCGGCGCAAGCTGGTCAAGGCGGCTCGCCAGGCCGACGGCGCGGATGCGAAATAACGTCATGCGCGTGGTATTTGCCGGCACCCCCGAGTTCGCGCTGCCGAGCTTGAACGCGATCGCGGCCGGCGGACACGATCTGGTCGGCGTGTTGACCCAGCCGGATCGGCCGGCCGGGCGCGGGCGCAAACTCAAGCCGTCGCCGGTCAAGGCGGCCGCACTCGATCTCGGGTTGCCGGTGTTTCAGCCGGAGAAGCTCAAGCGAAACCAGCAAGCGATCGCGCAGCTCGCGGCGCTCGCGCCCGACGTGATGGTGGTTGTGGCCTACGGCCTGATTCTGCCGCAGACGGTGCTCGATCTGCCGACGCACGGCTGTATCAACGTGCATGCCTCGCTGTTGCCGCGCTGGCGCGGCGCGGCGCCGATCGCGCGGGCGATCGAGGCCGGCGATGCCGAGACCGGCGTGACCCTCATGCAGATGGACGCCGGCCTGGATACCGGCGACATGCTCGCCGTGCGCCGTATGCCGATCGACGAGACGACCACGGCCGGGGCGCTGCATGACGCATTGGCCGCGGCCGGCGGCGCTGCGCTGGCCGATGTGCTCGACGCGCTGCCGGGCGGCCTCGCCCACACGCCCCAGGACGACGCCGGGGCGACCTATGCGGCGATGCTCGACAAGGCCGAGGCCGCGATCGACTGGTCGCGGCCGGCGGATCGCATCGCGCGGCTCGTGCGCGCGTTTTCGCCGTGGCCGGTGGCCCACGCCGAGCTCGACGGCGAGCGGGTGCGATTCTGGCGGGCCGTCGCGCGAAACGCCGCGGCCGACGCCGAACCGGGCACGGTGATCGCGGCATCCCGCGACGGCATCGATATCGCCGCCGGCGCCGGGGTGCTGCGCGTCACCGAACTGCAGTTGCCCGGCAAACGGCGCATGAGCGCGGCCGACGCGGCCAACGGGCGCGCCTGGGTAGGCGTGCGCTTTGGCTGAATCGACGGGTACGGCGGCGCGGGCGCACGCCGCGCGCGCGGTCGCGGCCGTGATCGACGCCGGCCGCAGCCTGGACGCCGCTATCGCCGCCTGGCCGCGCGAATTGGCCGGCGCCGATCGCGCGCTGGCGCGGCTGCTAGCTTATGGCACGCTGCGCGAGTACCGCCGATTGGGCGCGCTGCTTGCTCCGCGCCTGAACAAGCGTCCCCAGCCGCTGCTCGACGCGTTGCTACGGGTCGGGCTCTATCAGCTCGAATATACCCGCGTACCGCCGCACGCGGCCGTGCATGCGACCGTGGCGGCGGCCGGGAAGCTCAAGCTGTTCAAGGCGCGCGGCCTGGTCAACGCGGTGCTGCGCGGCCATCAGCGGCAACCGACGGCGCCCGACGATGGCGGTATCGATGCCGGTATCGATGCCAGCGCCGCGCTGCGCTACAGCTATCCGGACTGGCTGGCCGCCATGATCGCGGCCGACTGGGGCGAGGCCGCCACACAAGTGCTGGCCGCCGGCAACGCCCGGGCGCCGATGCACACGCGCGTCAACCGGCGCCGGGGCAGCCGCGAGGCGCTGCATGAGCGCTGGCGGCGGCAAGGGCTTGACGCCGAACCGATCGAGCACGCGCCCGACGGCCTGACGCTGGCCGAACCGATCGCCGCCGAGCGTTTGCCGGGCTTCGCCGAGGGCGCGGTCTCGGTTCAGGACGGGGCGGCACAGCTCGCGGCCGAACTCGTCGCCCCGCGGGACGGCCAGCGCGTGCTCGATGCCTGCGCCGCACCCGGCAACAAAAGCGCCCATCTGGCCGAGCGGGCCGATATCGAGCTGACCGCGCTGGATATCGATGCCGACCGGTTGGCCACGCTGAAGGCGACGTTCGCGCGTCTTGGCCTGGCCGCCGCGGCGCGTGTCGGCGACGCCGGCGAGCCGTCCGCATGGTGGGACGGCCGCGCCTTCGACCGTATTCTGCTGGATGCGCCGTGCAGCGGCACCGGCGTGATCCGCCGCCACCCGGATATCAAGTGGCTGCGCCGCGAAACGGATATCGCCGCTGCAACGGCCCGTCAGCGCGCGCTGCTGGACGCGCTCTGGCCGCTGCTCGCGCCGGGCGGCCGCCTGGTTTATGCGACCTGCTCCATTCTGCGGGTCGAGGGCGCCGGCGTCCTCGGCGATTTTCTCGCGGCAACGCCCGATGCGCGCGAGGCGCCGATCGAGCCCGGCTGGGGCCGCGCCGAACCGGTCGGGCGCCGTATCGCGCCCGGCGATCATGGTTTCGACGGTTTCTATTACGCGGTGCTCGAGCGGCAACAGTCCCTATGATTGGCGTACAGACTTAAGTAACTCTACCAATTGGAAAGAGGGGCGCCGGTCGCCAAGGTTTGGCCGTCACGCATTGCATGCTAAACGGAGCAAAATCATGGCAGGCCAACTCAAAGGCAAGAAGATCGCGTTTTTGGTCGCGGACGGTTTCGAGCAGATCGAACTGACCCGACCGTGGCAGGATATTTCCGACGCCGGCGCCGAAGTGCAGCTGATTTCGCTCCACTCGGGCGAGGTTCAGGGCATGGACGGCGACATCAACAAGGCCGATACCTTCAAGGTCGACAAGACGGTCGACGAAGTCGCGGCATCCGACTACGACGGCTTGATCCTGCCGGGCGGCACCATCAACCCGGACGGTTTGCGGGTCAATGAAACCGCGGTTTCTTTCGTGCGCGACTTCTTCAAACAGCACAAACCGGTGGCCGCGATCTGCCACGCGCCGATCACCCTGATCGAGGCCGGTGTGGTCGACGGGCGCACGCTGACCTCGTTCCCGTCGATCAAGACCGATTTGCAGAACGCCGGCGCGAATTGGGTCGATCGGGAAATGGTTTGCGATGAAGGCTTAGTGACCAGCCGCTCACCGGACGATCTGGACGCCTTCTGCAGCAAGGCGATCGAGGAGTTCGCCGAAGGCAAGCACGAGGAACAGACCACCTGATCTCTAGGCTATCGATCCACGGCCCTGTTGCCGTTGCATACGGCAACAGGGACTTATCGATGATAAGCGGCGCCGCGCATCGGCACGCCGCGTTCGGCCAGATAGTTCTTGGCCTGTTGAATGGTGTATGTGCCGAAATGGAAGATCGAGGCCGCCAGCACGGCATCGGCGTGGCCTTCCGTGAGGCCGTCGTAGAGATCTTCGAGACTGCCGACGCCGCCCGAAGCGATCACCGCCACCGAGACCGCGTCGGATACGGCGCGCGTCAACCGAATATCGAAGCCGGATTTGGTGCCGTCGCGATCCATGCTGGTCAACAGCACTTCGCCGGCGCCCAGCGACACCAGCTTGCGGGCCCAGCCGATGGCCTCGATGCCGGTCGATTTGCGCCCGCCGTGGGTAAATATCTCGTAGCGGGGTTCTCCTTCCCGGGCGGTGTTCTTAACGTCCAACGCGACGACGATGCACTGGCTGCCGTAGCGGTAAGCGGCCTCGGCCACGAATTCGGGGTTGCCGATGGCGGCGGTATTGATCGAGACCTTGTCCGCGCCGGCCGATAGCAGACGCCGTATATCGGACAGGGTGCGCACGCCGCCGCCCACGGTCAGCGGGATGAAGACCTCGCCGGCCACTTGTTCGACCACGTTCATGAGCGTGCTACGGTCTTCGTTGGAGGCCGTGATGTCGAGAAACACCAGTTCGTCGGCGCCCTGCTGATCGTAGCGGCGGGCGATCTCGACCGGGTCGCCGGCATCGGCGATATCGAGAAACTTCACGCCCTTGACCACGCGGCCCTTGTCGATGTCCAGGCAGGGGATGATGCGTTTCGCGAGGGACACTCAGCCTCCTTTGCCGCGTTCGTCGACGCGCTTGCGGGCCGCCGCCAGATCGAGCGTGCCTTCGTAGATCGCCCGGCCGATCACCGCGCCGGCCACGCCGTCGGCCTCGGCGGCCAGTACGGCGTCGATATCGGCCATGTCGGTCACGCCGCCCGAGGCGATCACCGGAATGGTGAGTTGCCCGGCCAGCGCGCGCGTGGCCTCGATGTTCAGGCCCGACATCATGCCGTCGCGGCTGATGTCGGTATGAATGATGGCGACCACGCCGTCTTCCTCGAACTGCCGGGCCAGATCGGCCACCGTATGGTTGGACAGCTTGGACCAGCCGTCGGTCGCCACCATGCCGTCGCGCGCGTCGAGCCCGACGATGATGTGGCCCGGGAATTCGATTCCGACATCGGCCACGAAATGCGGCTCGGAGACGGCCCGGGTGCCTAGGATCACGAATTCCACGCCGCGCTCGAGATAAGTCTCGATTCCGGGCTCGTCGCGAATGCCGCCGCCGACCTGGACCGGAACGGGGCCCGCGGCGTCGACGATGTCGCCGATGATGCGGTCGTTAACCGGATAACCCGCTTTGGCGCCGTCGAGATCGACCACGTGAATGCGGTCGGCCCCTTGGTCGATCCAGCGCTGGGCCACGGCCACGGGGTTGTCGTCGAACACCGTGACGTCGTGCATGTCGCCCTGGCGCAGGCGTACGCATTGACCGTTCTTGATGTCGATGGCAGGGATGAGTAGCACGCCGTTTTCTCCTCGCTCCAGGACCTGTTACTGCTTCACACGGCACCGCGCCGACGGCTATTTTTTCGCAAGACAAGGCGCAGCGAGTGTAGTGTAGCCGTGCTACATAAGCGAGCTGCAACGCTGGATTGCGGAAAAATAGCCGCCGGCCCTTCGGGTTGCGGCCCCAAATCGCGCCATCCGGCGTTGCAGAGCTTGACCGCAGAATGACT
>NZ_DASSKM010000039.1:0-17227 GCF_035690525.1 Salinisphaera sp. | reverse complement strand
TCGTGCTCTACACACTCGCCGCCGGCGCGCTCTGTTTGGCCATCGGCCGGTTGATCGGTAGCGAGGGGGTAGTCATCGCGGCCGGCTATGTGCTTGTGGTCTCGGCGGTTATTGCGTGGTACACGGCGAGCAGCCTGATGTTCGAGGGCGTCGGCAAGCAGATCTTGCCGTTGGGCAAGATGCCCAACGTCCGTAGGGCACCCGACGTCGCGCTCGGCCGCGGCGAGCCCGGGGTCAAACACGGCCAATAACGGCCTGGCATATCGCGGCCGCCAAGCGCCGAGGTGGTATGCCCGGCGCTTGGCGGCTCCGGTTTTTAACAAAGGTATTTCCCGCGCACCGAGGCGACGACACCGCGGCGCCTCGTTTTCGTGCTTGCACAACACCGCGCGAACCGTCATATATGCCGCCATGAGCACCGACGGTACGAAGCGCGTGCGCAAGATTGTCCATGTCGACATGGACGCCTTCTATGCCTCGGTCGAGCAGCGGGATAATCCCGAGCTGCGCGGTCGGCCGGTGGTGGTGGCCCGGCGCAGTCCGCGGGCGGTGGTGACCGCGGCCAGCTACGAGGCCCGGCCGTTCGGGATTCATTCGGCGATGCCCGCCATGCGCGCGGCGAAGCTATGTCCGGACGCGATCTTCGTGCCACCTGATTTCACGCACTACAAGGCGGTGTCGGCCCAAATCCGCGAGATATTCTTGCGCTATACGCCGCACGTCGAACCACTGTCGCTGGACGAGGCCTACCTCGATGTCACCGATCCGCTCATTTCTTCGCCCAGCGCCACCGAAACCGCGCGCGCGATTCGTGCGGCGATCCGTGAAGAGACCGGTCTGACCGCCTCGGCCGGCGTGGCGCCCAACAAATTTCTGGCCAAGATCGCCTCCGACTGGCGCAAGCCCGACGGGCAATTCGTGATCAAGCCGCATCAGGTCGAGCGTTTTCTGGCCGATCTGGACGTCGGCCGGATTCACGGCGTGGGCCGGGTGATGCGCTCGAAGCTGGCGGCGATGGACATCGCCACCGCCGGCGATCTGCGCGCGGTCGGCGCGGCCGTACTGATCGAACGCTTCGGCCGCTGGGGCCGGCGGCTTTCCGAACTCGCCGAGGGGGTCGACGATCGGCCGGTCAAATCCGATCGCGAAGCGGCCCAAATTTCGGCCGAGGACACGCTGCGCGAGGATCTGCCGCTCTTTGAGCTGGCGCCGCACATCCAGCGCATGGCCGACAAGGCCTGGGCGAACTATCGGCGCAAGGCCGAACGCGTGGCCTGCACCGTGGTGCTCAAACTCAAAACCTCGGACTTCCAGAGCCTGACGCGCAGCTATACGCCGGTCTCGCCGCCACGATCCGCGGCTGAACTCGCCGCCATCGCCTGCGCGCTGCGCAACCGGGTCGGGCGCCCGCCGAACGAGCGTTATCGGCTGGTCGGTGTCGGCTTATCGGGTTTCGTCGACGGCCACGAGGCCATGCTCCAGACCGCGCTATTCTAAAACTAGCACCTCGATCGACGTTTATATACCCGAAGGTCTGCGGATTGACGACAGTCGATCGCTTTGCTGCGATAAGACAATCATTCGTACCGGTAACAGCAAATGAGCTACTGGCTGTACTACTGGCCGAGCATCCCCGGCCGCGGCGAATTCGTGCGTCTTGCGCTCGAGGAGGCCGGCGCCGAGTACGTCGACGTGGGCCGTGACCAGGGTGCCGGCGCGGTCGCCGATATGATTAGCCGCGGTGGGCACTTCGCGCCGCCGATACTGGCCGACGCGCACGAGTCGGCCTCGCATGTCGCGCACATCCTGGCCTGGGTCAGCCGTCCGCTGGAGCTGGCGCCGCACGATGACCGCGATTTCCGTCGCATGCACCAAATACAGTTGACGGTCACGGATTTCGTCGCCGAGATCCATGACACGCATCATCCGCTCGGCCCGGGTCTGTATTACGACGAGCAGAAAGAAGCGGCAGCGCGCCGCAGCGCGTCGTTCATCGACGCCCGCCTGCCGAAGTTTCTGGATTATTTCGAAGGCGTGCTGAGCCGTAACCCCGACAGCGATGAATGGAGCGTCGGCCGGCGCTGCACGACGCTGGATCTGTCGCTGTTTCTGGTCATGCGCGGGCTCTACTATGCCTTTCCCAACGCCTTGGCCGAAATCGATACGCCGGCGCTCGACGAACTGACGCGCCGGGTGGCGAAACGCCGGCGTATCGCCGCGTATCTCGACAGCGAACGCTGCATCGATTTCAACGAAGACGGCATATTTCGCCGCTATCCCGAACTCGACAGGCCGAACCCATGAAGCAGGATTTCTGGCTGCAACGCTGGAAAGATAAGCAGATCGGATTCCATCAGACCGACGGCCACCCGCTACTGCACGAGCATTGGCCGCAACTGTCGCTGGTGCCGGCGGCGCGCGTGCTGGTGCCGCTGTGCGGCAAGTCGCAGGACATGCACTGGCTGGCCGGCCGCGGGCATCATGTCACCGGCATCGAGTTTAGCGCGGTTGCTGCCCGCGAATTCTTCGACGAGGCCGGCCTGGCCTATCGACGCGAGCGCGTCGGCGCCTTCGATTGCTATATCGGCGGCCGGATCACGATTCGCGTCGGCGATATATTCGATCTACCGCGGTCGGATCTCGCCCGCTTCGAGGGCTTTTACGACCGGGCCGCGCTTATCGCTCTGCCCGAGGACCTACGCCATGCCTATGTCGATCATCTGATGGGCGGATTGCGGCGCGGCGCGACCGGGCTGCTGATCACCTTCGGCTACGACCCGTCGCTCATGGACGGCCCGCCGTTCAATGTCGACGACGAGGATGTCGGCGAGCTTTACGGGCGTTATGCGCATGTCGATCTGCTGGCCGAACGCCGCGGCCTACCGGAAAGCGATCATCTGCGCGACCGCGGGCTGACCGCCACGCGCGACGGCATCTACCTCATCGTACGGCGCTGAACCGGATCGCGCTAGAACGCGGCGCGCCGGTAGCGCCGATAGCGCGGGAACCAGAAGTTCCGGTCCACCGATTGCTCGATCGTTTCATCGGAGGACGACAGCGCCACGCCGTCTTTTTGCGCCTGCTTGGCCACCGCAAACGCGATCGCCCTGGACAGATCGCGCACATCGGCCAGCGCCGGCAGCAAGGCGCCGGTGTCGGAATCGGCCAGCGGCGAGTTCTCGGCCAGAGCGCGCGAGGCGGCCATGAACATCTCGTCGGTGACCTTGGTGGCGTGGGACGCGATCACGCCGAGCCCCACGCCCGGAAAGATATAGGCGTTGTTGCACTGGGCGATCGGAATCTTGCGACCGCCGAGCTCGACGTCGTCGAACGGGCTGCCGGTCGCGACCAGCGCGTCGCCATCGGTCCAGGTGAGAATCTCCTCGGGCGTGGCCTCGACCTGCGAGGTCGGATTCGACAGCGGCATCACGAACGGGTGTTTGCACTGGCTGTGCATCTTCTTGATGACCTTTTCCGAGAACAGGCCGCGCTGGCCGGACACGCCGATCAGCACGGTCGGCTCGGCGTTCTCCACGGTGGTCATCAGAGCGTCGTCGCCGAGATCGCCCGACCAATCGGACAAATCGCTCTTTTTCTGCGTCAGCTTGGCCTGAAAATCGTAGAGGCCCTCCATATCGTCGGTCAGCAGGCCGGTCTTGTCGATCATGAAGATACGCTTGCGCGCGTCCTCCTTGGACAGGCCTTCGTCGACCATGGCCACGATGATCTGCTCGGCGATGCCGCAACCGGCGGAACCCGCGCCGACGAACACGATGGTCTGCTCCGATACCTTTTCCTGCTTGGCTTTGCAGGCGGCCAGCAGCGAACCCACGCAGATCGCGGCCGTGCCCTGGATATCGTCGTTGAAGCAACAGATATCGTCGCGATAGCGCGCCAGCAGCGGATTGGCGTTGGTCTGGGCAAAATCCTCGAACTGCAACAGCACCTTCGCCCAGCGGCGCTTGACCGCCTGTACGAACAGATCCACGAATTCGGCGTAGGCTTCGTCGGCGATCCGTTCATGACGCCAGCCCATGTACATCGGATCGTCCAGCAGCGCTTGATTGTTGGTGCCCACATCCAGCACCACGGGTAGCGTATAGGCCGGGGAAACGCCGCCACAGGCGGTATACAGCGACAGCTTGCCGATCGGAATGCCCATGCCGCCGATGCCCTGATCGCCCAGCCCCAGAATACGCTCGCCGTCGGTGACTACGATCACGCGCACGTGGTCCTTGGTGGCGCTGCGCAGCATGTCGTCCATGCGGTGCCGGTCGGGATAGGAGATGAACAGGCCGCGGTGGTTGCGATAGATCTCGGAAAACTGTTCGCAAGCCTCGCCCACGGTGGGCGTATAGATGATCGGCAGCATCTCTTCCAAATGCTCTTCGAGCAGCCGGAAGAACATGGTCTCGTTGTCGTCCTGGATACCGCGCAGATAGATATGCTTGTCGAGCGGGGTATCGCAAGCCTGGTATTGCTTGTAGGCGCGCTCGACCTGTTCTTCGATCGACTCGACGTTCTGCGGCAACAGGCCGATCAGGTTGAAGTCCACCCGCTCGTCGGCCGCGAACGCACTGCCCTTGTTCAATAACGGCATCTCGAGCAGCGTCGGGCCGGCGTAGGGGATATAAAGCGGGCGTTTTTCGCGATCGGTCATGGCGTGGCGGTGCGTGCAGCGATGGATGAGATGCCTAGGATAACCTCTCTGCCCGCCCACACCAGACGTACCAGCGCGCAACGCCGGTCAGGTCTTTTGCCGGTTTGCGCACCCGGCTCCGGTTCATATCCAGGACAGCCGCCGGCGTAGAGGATAAGCGGGCGCAAAATGCGTGTCCTAATTCGCCGGAATATTTGTTCATGTCGATCGATGCGCTGATCACGCTGGCCGTATTGGCCGCGGTTCTGGCCGTTCTTGTGGTCAGCACGCTCGGGGCCGATCTGGTGCTCATGGGCGGCCTCCTGGCACTGCTGATCACCGGCGTCGTCTCGCCAACCGAGGCGTTGGCGGGGTTCTCGAACCCCGGCCTGGCGACAATCGCGGCGCTGTATATCGTAGTCGCCGGGCTGCGCGATACCGGCGCCACCGAGCTGCTGGTCGCCCGCCTGCTGGGCCACCCACGCTCGATACGCCAGGCGCAGGCCCAGCTGATACTGCCGACCACGCTGATGAGCGCCTTCGTCAACAATACCCCGGTGGTCGCTGCGCTCATTCCTGCGGTCGGCGACTGGGCCCGCCGGCACCGGCTGCCCATCTCGCAGTTGCTGATGCCGCTCAGTTTCGCGGCTATCCTCGGCGGCACCTGCACCTTGATCGGCACCAGCACCAATCTCTTGATCAATGCTCTGCTCGTCCGCCTGACCGGCAACGGGCTCGACATGTTCGAACTCGCCTGGATCGGCCTGCCGGTTGCGCTGGCCGGCCTGGCATTCATCACAGGGGCCGGCCGCTGGCTGATTCCGGACCGCCGAACGCCCACCGCCCAGCTGGACAACCCGCGCGAGTACAGCGTGGAGATGATCGTGGCGGGCGACGGCCCGCTGCCGGGCCGGACCATCGAGGCCGCCGGGCTCCGCCAACTGCCGGGCATGTTCCTGGCCGAGATCGAACGCGACGGCAAGCTGTTACCCGCGGTCTCGCCGCGCCAGCCGCTGGCCGCAAATGATCGACTGGTGTTCATCGGCATCGTCGATTCGGTGGTGGATCTGCAGCGCATCCGTGGGCTGCGGCCGGCCACCGAACAGATCTTCAAGCTCGACAGTCCGCGCCGTGCCCGCGTGCTGGTCGAGGCGGTGGTCGCGCCGAGCTGTCCGCTGGTCGGTACGAGCATCCGTGCCGGCGGATTCCGTACCCGCTACAACGCGGTGGTGCTCGCGGTGGCCCGCGACGGCGAACGGATTCAAAAGAAGATCGGCGACATCGTGCTGCGCCCCGGGGATACGCTGCTGCTCGAGGCGCGTCCGGCGTTTGTCGCACAGCAGCGCCATTCCCGGGATTTCTTTCTGGTCAGCCAGATCGAAGACTCGCAGCCGCCCCAGCACCACAAGGCCTACGCAGCGATTGCGGTGATTGCAGCGGTGGTGGTCAGTGTCGCCGCCGGCCTGCTCGAGATTCTGCAGGCCGCCCTGATCGGCGCTGCGCTCACGCTGCTCACGCGCTGTGCGAGCCCGGCCGCCGCGCGCCGCGCGATCGACTGGCCGTTACTGGTGGCCATCGGCGCCGCGATCGGCATCGGCGGGGCCGTGCAGAATACCGGCCTGGCCGCCCAGCTCGCCCACGGCTTCACCGATCTTGCCGGCCACAGCGCACAAGGGGCGCTGGTCGCCTTGTTTGCGGCCACGGTGCTAATCAGCGCCGTGATCACGAACAATGCCGCCGCCGTGATCATGTTTCCGATTGCGGTATCGCTGGCACGCGGCATGCACAGCGACATCATGCCCTATGCGATTACCGTCGTCGTCGCTGCTTCGGCCAGTTTCCTGACCCCGATCGGCTACCAGACCAATCTCATGGTCTACGGGCCCGGCGGCTACCGGTTCACCGACTTTTTGCGTCTGGGCCTGCCACTCACGCTGCTCGTCGGCGCGCTCACCGTCACCCTGGTACCGATGATCTGGCCGTTTGCCGGCTGAGCGGCGCCAACGCCGCCATCAGCGCTGGCTGTGCTGCCAGCCGTCGGCCCGATACCACGGCCGGTCCTCGACCACCGGCGCCCGGCCGCGCACCGCGTCGGCGATCTTCTCGGCCATCATGATGGTCGGCGCGTTAAGGTTGCCGGTGGTGATACGCGGCATGATCGAGGCATCGACCACGCGCAGCGCATCGACGCCGTGCACGCGGCCCTCGCCGTCGACCACCGCCGCCTCGTGGGTACCCATCGCGCAGGTGCCCGACGGGTGATAGGCCGACTCGCCGGTCCGGCGCACCCAGGCATCGATCTCGTCGTCCGAGCGCGCGTCCGGACCCGGCCCGAGTTCCCTGCCGCGGTAACGATCGAACGGCGATTGTTTAATGATCTCGCGGGTCAGGCGGATCGAGTCGCGCATTTCGCGACGGTCGCGTTCGGTCGCCATATAGTTGAACACGATCTTCGGCGCCGCTTTATAGAAGGCCGAGGCCAGCCGGACTTCGCCGCGCGATTCCGGGCGCATCGGGCCGACGTGGGCCTGGAACCCGTGGCTGGTCGCCTTGGCGCTGCCGTCGTAGGACACGGCCATCGGCAGGAAGTGGTACTGAATGTTCGGATACGCCACGCGCGGTTCGCTGCGAATGAAGCCGCCGGATTCGAAGTGGTTGGTCGCACCCAGACCCTTGCGGGTGAGCAGCCACTGGGCGCCAATTCGGCCCATCGCCGCCATATTTTGCGCCGAGTACAGGGTAATCGGCGCCTTGCATTCGTACTGGACATAAACTTCCAGATGGTCCTGCAGGTTGCGACCGACGTTCGGGTTCTCGTACACCGGCGTGATGCCGTGTTCCCGTAGCTGATCGCGCGGCCCGATGCCGGACAGCATGAGCAACTGCGGCGAGTTGATCGCGCCGGCGCACAGCAGCACCTCACGCTCGGCCTCAACCTTGGACCGCGTGCCCAGATGGTCGATCTCGATGCCGACGGCGGTCTTGCCGTCGAACAGAATCTTGCGCGTGTAGGTGCGCGTCATGACCGTGAGGTTCGAACGCCGCATCGCGCCGCCGCGCAGATAGGCGTTGGCGGTGGAGGCGCGCACACCGTCCTTGGTGGTCATGAACATCGGGCCCACGCCTTCCTGCTGAAAGCCGTTCATATCCGGGGTGTACGGATAGCCCGCCTTCATGCCCGATTCGATGAACGCGTGATACAGCGGATTGCTGCCGGCGCCGGTGGTCACGTGCAGCGGCCCACGTCCGCCGTGATAGTCGTTCTCGCCCTGGTCAAAGTTCTCGGCCCGGCGGAAATAGCCGAGCACATTCTTGTAGCGCCAGTGCTCGAGGCCGAAGTCCCGGGCCCAGTTCTCGAAGTCGAGCGCATTGCCGCGTACGTAGGCCATGCCGTTGATCGAGGACGAACCACCCAGCACCCGCCCGCGCGGACAATGCATGACACGATTGTCCATATAAGGATCGGCTTCGGTGTGGTAGTTCCAACTGTAGGCATCGCCGTTCATCGGATAAGCGAACGCCGACGGCATATGGATGAAGAGGCTGTAATCCATCGGCCCGGCCTCGACCAGAAGCACCGAAACATCGGCGTCTTCGGTGAGCCGGTGCGCCATGACCGCACCGGCCGAGCCGGCGCCGACGATCACGTAGTCGTACTTCTTCTTCGGGGTGCTCATAGGCTTTCGACCTCGCTTGAATCAATATGGCGCGTCGATCGCGCCGCGGGCCACGAATACGCTCTTGATGCGCGTGTAGTGATCGAGCGCGCGCCGGCTGTTCTCCTTGCCTATCCCGGAGCCCTTGATGCCGCCGAACGGCATCTCGATCGGCGTAATGTTGTAGTGATTGATCCAGCAGATGCCGGCTTCCAGCGCGCCGACCACGCGGTGGGCACGTTCGAGATCACGCGTGAATACGCCGGCGGCCAAGCCGTATTCCGTGTCGTTGGCCCGTTCGATCACATCGGCTTCATCGGTGAACGACAACACCGACATGACCGGACCGAAAATTTCCTCCCGTACGATCTGCATATCGTCCGCGCACCCGTCGAATACCGTGGGCTCGATGAACACGCCGTAATCGCAGCCGGCCACCGCCACCTTTTCGCCGCCGGCGACAAGCTTCGCGCCGCCGGCCTTGCCGGCCTCGATGTAGTCGAGCACGATCCGGCCGTGCTCGGGGCTGATCATCGGCCCGACATCGGTATCGGCATCCGCCGGATTGCCGGTCTTGAGCTTGTTCACGCGCGCCACGAGTCTTTCCAGAAACGCCTCGCGCACCGATTCGTGCACGAACACGCGCGTACCGTTGGTACAGATCTCGCCCTGGGTGAAGAAGTTGGCGAGCATGGCGCCCGAAACCGCGTTGTCCAGATCGGCGTCGTCGAAAATCACCAGCGGCGATTTGCCGCCAAGCTCGAGCGAAACGGTCTTGAGCGTACCGGCCGCATCACGCATCACCTTCTTGCCGGTATCGGCGCCGCCGGTCAGCGAAATCTTGTCGATGCCGGGATGATTCGACATCGCCTGGCCGGCGTCGGAGAAACCCGGCACGATATTGAGTACGCCATCGGGCAGCCCGGCCTCCTTGGCCAGCTCCGCCAGACGCAGCGCCGAAAGCGGCGTCAGTTCCGACGGCTTGAACACGACCGTATTGCCCGCGGCCAGGGCCGGCGCGGTTTTCCAGCAGGCGATCTGCAGCGGATAGTTCCAGGCGCCGATCGCGCCGACCACGCCCAGCGCTTCCGGGCGCGTATAGAAGAAACCGCCGTCGACTTCCTGATACTCGCCCTGAATCGAGCTCGCCTGGCCGGCGAAATATTCCAGGCAATCGGCGCCGGAATCCACATCGGCCTCGGGCGTCTCGGCGATCGGCTTACCGCCGTCGAGCATTTCCAGCTCGGCGAGTTCGTCGCGATGCGCGCGGATCAGCGCGGCCAGACGATAGAGAACACGTCCGCGTTCGACGCCGCTCGTCGCCTTCCACGGCCCGAGAGCCGCCCGGGCGGCGGCCACGGCGGTATCGATGTCGTCCTTGCCGGCACTGGAGACGCGGGCCAGCAATTCGCCGGTCGCCGGATTCACGGTTTCGAAAAATTCACCTGATCCAGCCGCGATGTACGCGCCGTCGATCCAGAGCAGTTTCCGCTCGTCCGATGCTGTCATGCCCTACCTGCCGTGACTGTAGCCATGGAAAACGGCGTAGCCTAACACGCGGCCGCGACCGTCTTTTTTGCGCTCAAAAATCGCGGGTTGTGGGTTTTCAACATGCGCCGGGGATAAGCTTGTGGATAAAATGCCCCGCGATTGTGTGATCCACCACGCCGTCGCGTTCCGAGCAGAATGGCCAATTCCTGACCAGTGCGCCCGGTCCAGTCGTCGAACACGATCGGGCGCGGCCGGCGCTCGGCCCGCCCCGGGTTACGAGTTCTTCACACGATCCCTGTATAAAGCTGTGGACGACGCTGTGCGAAACTCCCGAATAGCCCGTAATACCGGCCTTACAAGCGTTTTGATCAATTTTCGATCAACTGCCGTCTTGTGCTCCGGTTCAATACTCCGGTGGCTCGCCAACCGACGATAACGGCGATGATGCCGGCTACGCTCGAACCGCCGCGACGTTGCACACGCAACATACTGGGCCATAGCGGTTTTTCACAGAAAAGCTGGACAAGCCTGTGTATAAGTCTGTGACAAACGCTACGATCCCTGTCGCCACGCGCACCGTCACGCCCTGATCAGAAACTGATCAACTTCATCCCGCGCCGTCGGCTCGTTCGCGGCATTATTAGCGTGAAAACACCCGCGGCCGATGGCCCGGTCGCGGGCTGAGCGCCGCGGAGGCGCGCCGGTTAGCCCGGCGCGTCTCCGGTTTCCTCCGGCGCCGCGTCGTCGCCGCGGCGGCGGCGCTTCGGCCGATAACCGGCGTTGCCGTCCTCGTCGTCGACTTCCAACAGGCGGATGTTGGCCGCCGGTGCCTCGCCCCGGTGATCCTCGCCGAACCACAGCGTCTGGTGCGGGAACGGAATCTCGATACCGGCCCGCTCGAAGTGAATCTTGACCAGCCGATTGAACGCCCGTCCCACGCCCCATTGGGCGCCGGCTACGGTCTTGATCATGATCCGGATTTTAACCGAGCTCTCATCCAGCGCCGTCACCCCCGGCACCGTCATGTCCTCGAGGATGTTCGGCCGATGAGCCGGATCGGCTTTGAGTTCCGCGAAGGCTTCGCGCAGGCGCACGATCACGTTGTCGATGTCCTCGCGGTAAGCAACGCGATATTCGAACCGGTAATAGGCGAACTCGCGCATATAGTTCGACACGACCGACACCGAAGAGAACGGGATGATATGGAAACCGCCATCGATATCGCGCAGCGACACCGAGCGGATGGTCAGGCGCTCGACGGTGCCCCAGGTTCCGCTCAGATTGACTACATCGCCGGTGTTCATCGCGTTCTCCAGCTGAATGAACACGCCGGTGATGATGTCCTGGACCATCTTCTGGGCGCCGAAACCGATGGCCAGACCGAACACGCCGGCGCCGGCGATCAATGGCCCGATATTCACCCCGATCTGCGACAAGCAGATCAGCACCGTGAACCCGACGATCAGAATCGCGACCGCGTTACGAAACAGCGACAGCAGGGTCTGCTGGCGCGCGGTCGGCGCGCCGTGGCCGGTGTTGGGGCTCATGCGGTGTTCGATCAGGCTCGCGACGATAACCCACAAGACCGCGGCGGCCACCACAATAAGCGCGACATGGATCGCGGCGCCGACGATCCGGATGCCGATATCCGTGGCCAGCCACTCGCTGAAATTGAAGATTCCCCAGATCGTTAGCGTGACCGCGACGAATATGATCAAAATGACCACGCGAACGACCTTGAGCGCGCTCGGCACATAGGAATTGAGCCGCGCCTCGAGCATGGGCATCCTGTCACGCATCGAATCCGAAAAGTGGACGCGGCGCCCGATGATCCGCGACAGCAGGCCGGATAATCCGAGGCAGACGACCGCGGCAATCAACGTTTGCACGGTCGCCCACAGCATGGCCGGCAGCGCTTGCTGGGGATAGAGCTGGCTGACCACGAACAGGGTCGTGAAGTAGGCCAAGGCCAGGAACACCCAGATCCGGGCGAACAACCGGTAAAGCACCGAAAAGAAACCCAGCGACGCGTTGTCCGCCATGTCCCGTAGCCGGCGGGTCAGCAAGCGGCGATTCCCGAATATGACCGTCAAGGCATAGATATAGGCTGCGGCCATGACGATGAACGTAACCACCGCGCCGACGAGATAGTTGATTTGGACGTTGAGGATCGGCACCACCACGAGTTGCGCGTAGCCGATCACGCCGATGAACCAGCGCAGCCGAATGCTCCACCAGGCCGCCACCGCGGGCGTCATCCGCAGCAGACGCAGATTGTCGTAACGATCCGCAAACAGCGCACGGATCACCACCTTGACCAGCTCGATCAGGACAAAGGCGTTGATGAACAGCGACTGGCGTGTACCCATGGCGCCGTTGTCGCCGATCCCATAGAGACCGACCGCATAGCCGACGCCGCCGGCAATAAACACCACGGCCACATCGACGAGAATGCCCACGGTCACGGCCGTGGTCCGGCGCACGAAAGTCGCACGACGCGTGGCGGCACGCTCCGGGAGCCGGGCTATCCGGGAAAACAGCGCGCCCGCCAACAGGCGAAGCACCAGAAAAGACACCACGGTGGCCGCCGCGACGATCGCGAACATGACAGCCGATTGAAAAAACGCGCCCCAGGCGATGCCCGCGCCCGTAGGGCCGCGATTGCCGCTGCTGACCAGCGCCGCCACACGATGCCAACCCGCCGCAACCACGGAAACCGCGGCTTCCGACCAGGCCGCCGTGGTCTGGGCGAACTGACGCGCGAACGATTGCCGGTGCTCCGGCACCTGTCGGATAGCCTGCGTTTTGGCGGCGTTATCGGCCGCGGGCGCACCGCCTTTTTCGGCGGCAGCCGGTGGTGCGGCCGTGGACTTGCCGCCCTGCTCCTTGTTCGCTGCCTGTCGCAGCTCCTGAATCAGTTGGTTACGTGTCTTGTCGTTGGCGAGCAGATCGGCGAGCTGGTCCAGCGACACCGACTGCTGCGAGCCCTCTGGCGGCTGACTTGACGAGGTTGCGGCCCCGGCCACCGGCGCGACCAGGCACAAGCAAATCAGCGCGTATCCGATGAAGGATCGAACGACACGAACCCTCGAAGAAGACGCTCGATAATAGTCCATCGACTTCATCCCTTGTTGGCGATCCATTCTTTTTCAGCGGTGTCCGGAGCCGCCGCGGCGACCGACGAGCCCCCTCGTTCCGAACGCAAGCGCCGTATGATGCCGCCATGTGGCACGGCAAACAATCGTTGGCCAACAAAATCGCCGGGAAAACGGACGAGTTCGCGCCGCCGGTACCGAGCCGAACCGGCCGCGGGGATCGGCCGCCGACTCAGTGGACGATACGATTTCGCATGTCGCTGCGCGGTCGCCGGCGGGAAACGCACGGCAGTTCGTGGCGAGCCGGCATGGCCACTTCAATCGCCCTCTTTTGCCGCTTCCGGCAGCATCTCGCCGACGGCGGCAAGCGCTTGTCTGGTGTCCGCAAAAGAAGCACGAATCCGCTCCAGATCAACGCGTTCGCACAGACCGTGGCCGGCCGCCTCTAAAATGGTCTCCGCGTGGCGGGCCAACGCCCGGCGCTCCTCGTCGCGCCGGGTAAGCGGCGCGAGCTTGGCGATGACGCGCAGCATTTCGCGCATCGTGATCACGCTGGTGCGGCCGTAGTTGCGGATCGGCATGAAGGCGGCATCCAGCAGGTCTTGAAAGCTGGGAAGGCGGATAACCACGCGTATCTCGCCGCTCTTGTCGGTGACCCCCTCGGCGGGCAGCGGCCGCTCGATCAGAATCGCCAGCGACCGGCCGATTCGATTGACGCAGTCCAACGCGGTGAACGGATTGTTCAAGGCCGGCGACAGCGCGCGCACCGCGATCTCGGCCATCTGATTGATCGCGAACACCAGATCGTGATCGGTCAAACGGCTGCGCCCGAGCACATACTCGCGTATCACGTGCCCGGCCTTTTCGTCGTCGAGTGCCGCGCCGTGGATGCGCGCCACGACGTTGCCCGGCAACACGTAGTCCCCGTAGCTGACCCGTGACTCGATAACGACATCGTGGTTGCACGCGATCTCCAGCAGCGCCTCGACACCAATCGCCTGGACATAGCCGCCGTCGTGGGCCTGGATTTCCTGCGCGGCGGAGCCAAGTTCCGGCGCGCGATCGCCGTCGCGGATAACCTCACCGGATTCGGCGGCGGGATACATTCGGTGGATCGCCTGATCGAATTCCACCCCCACGGTTTCCAGCACCTCCGGCGCCGAAAACAACTCGGCCATGTGGTGGGTGAAATAGATCAGCGTGCAAGTGGCGAACAACGCCAGTACGAAGCCGACGCTGATCGAGACGCCCGGCACGAACTGGTTCTTCGGGTCGTTGCCGACCATATGAAAAACCAGCATGCAGTAGACGAACGTCGCCAGGAAAATACCGAGCACGGCCTGATTGGCCCGGTCGCGCATGAAACTGCGGATCAGACGGTGGCCGAACTGGCTGGTCGCCAACGTGAGCACGACCATCATGGTGGAGAAAACCACGGTGGCGATCGCCACCATCGCCCCGGTCAGCGCCTGCAACAGATTGGTGGCGTTCGAGGGGCCGCCGGAATAGAACACCCGGTGTAGAAAACGGCCGGTGAGATGCAGTTCGTCGATCGTGATCGTGATGGCGAACAAGACCAGCCCGACCAGCATCATCAGCGACGGCAGGAACCAGAAACTCGACCGCGCCAGTTCCCAGAATTCGTATGCCCGTGCACGCATGTCCGCACCCTATCTCGCCACCGATGCCGCCCGGCGGCGGCTTGCCGGGTTGATGCAAAAGCCGCCGATCACGGACGCGATCGGCGGCTTTTTCACACGCGCTAATGTGCGGCGGTCAAGCCGTGGCGTCCAACGCCTTGGCGAAGATATCCACGGCTTCATCGATCTGCTCGCGGGTGGCCACCAGCGGCGGCAGCCAACGAACGACCTGCTTGCGCGGGCCGCAGCGCAGCAGCAGCAGGCCCGAGGCCTCACAGGCCTTGGCGATGCGATCGGCGCGATCGCCGTCGGGCATGCCGTCCTTGTGGATCTCGCAGCCGATCATGAAACCCTTGCCGCGCACATCGACCAGGCATTCATGATCGTCCCGGAGCGATTCTAGGCGCTGCTCGAGATGCCCGCCCTGTTCGGCGGCGTTTTCGACCAGGCCTTCTTCCTCGATTACGTCGAGCGTGGCGAGCGCCGCCGCACAGGCCACGACGTTGCCGCCGTAGGTGCCGCCCTGGGAACCTGGCCAGCCTTTCTCCATCAGGCTGCGCGGCGCGGCGAAAGCCGACAGCGGAAAGCCCGAAGCCAGCCCCTTGGCGGTCATGACGATATCGGGCTGCACGTCGAAATGGCTGTGCGACCAGAACTTGCCGGTGCGGCCGTAGCCGGCCTGGACTTCATCCACGCCAAGCACCAGGCCGTGATGATCGGCGCGTTCGCGCAGGCCCTGCATGAACTTGGTGTTGGCCGGCACGAAACCGCCCTCGCCCTGGATCGGCTCGATCAGCATGCCGGCGGTGTCCTTCGGCGAGCTGATGGTATCGAAGATGTAATCCAGCTCGCGCAAGCAGAATTCCGTCGCTTCGTCTTCCGACCAGCCGTAGCGGAAAGCGCTGGGGAACGGTGCGACCACCACGCCGCCCATGATCGGTTGCAGGCCGGCGGTGTAGGCCGTACCCGAAGTGGTCATCGAAGCCGCGCCCATGGTCCGGCCGTGGAAGCCGCCGTGGAAGACCACGATGTTCGGTCGGCCAGTGGCGTGGCGCATCAGGCGCATAGCGCCCTCGGCGGCCTCGGTGCCGGCGCTGGCATAAAAGATCGTATCGATATCGCCCGGCATCTTTCCGGCCAGACGCGCCGAGAGATCCTGGATCGGCTTATGCATGATGGTGGTGTACTGACCGTGGATCAGCTTGCCGACCTGTTCCTGCGCCGCGGCGACCACCTTGGGATGACAGTGACCGGTGCTGGTCACGCCGATGCCGGCGGTGAAGTCGATATAGCGGCGTCCTTCGCTGTCGAACAGATAGCAGCCCTCGCCTCGCTCCGCATGGACATCGGTGGCCTGCTTGAGCAGCGGGGACAGGTTACCCGGGCGATTGGCCGTCATGGCTGTTCTCCTGACTGTGATTGAACATGGTTTTGCGGCGAGGCTAGACCTGTTGCCGGGCGGTTGCAATCCGCATATCTGGCCCGCTTGCCGCCGGTGTTCTCGCGCTTTATATACGGCCGGCCTGAAGCCCGGCGACGACGGCGTCGCCGACAGCGTCGGTGGTCCGCGAAGCGCCGGTATGAGCGGCCAGATCGGCGGCCACCGCTTCTCGCAGCCGCATGCCCGCGCGCGCGGCGGCCGTATCCTCCTCGCCCATCCAGTCGAGCATCATCGCGGCGGTCAGCAGCATGGCCGCCGGGCCGGCCTTGTTCTGGCCGGCGATATCCGGCGCGCTGCCGTGGGTGGGTTCGAACATCGGCGGGCGCGAGCGATCCGAGGGGTTGAGATTGGCCGAGGGCGAGACGCCCATGCCGCCGTTGAGCACGGCCGCCAGGTCGGTAAGAATATCGCCGTGCAGATTGGAGGCCACCACCACATCGAACAGCCACGGGTGGGACACGAATTTCATGCAGGCGGCGTCGACCAGTTCGTGCTGGGTGGCGACGTCCGGATAGTCGTTCGCGACCTCGGCGAACATCTCGGTGTACATATCGCCCCAAAATTTCTGGGCATTGCGCTTGGTGACCAGGCACACCTGACTGGTGTGCTTATCGGGGCCGAACTGGCGTTCCCGGCCCTCGCTCTGGCGTAAGCCCGCCCGCGCCCGGGCTTGCTCGAAGGCATGCCGGATGATGCGATCGGTCGCACGGTGGGTGAACACGGCGGTCTGGGTCACCACCTCGTTCGGCGTGCCGGCCGCCAGCCGCCCGCCTTGATTCACGTACTCGCCCTCGCTGTTCTCGCGGATGACGAGCATGTCGATATCGTTTGCCCTGGGGTCGGCCAAGTACTGGGGCGCACCCTCGAGACGGCGCACCGGCCGCTCGCACACCCACTGATCAAAGCCCTTGCGGATCTCCAGCAGCGGCGCCAGCGAATCCGAATCGGATAGCAGATAACGATCAGGATCGCTGACCGGCCCGGGGTCGCCGAGCGCGCCGAGCAGGATCGCGTCGTAACCGGCCAGCCGCTCGAGATAATCCGCCGGGGCCGATTCACCGTGGGCTTCGTGCCAGGCATGCGACGGCCAGTCGAAGGTGTCGTAATCGATCGCGAGCTCGGGCTCGATGCCGGCCAGCGTATCCAACGCGCGCGTGGCCTGGGCGATCACTTCGGGGCCAATGCCGTCGCCGGGCAAAATAGCGACGCGCCATGTCTTTTTCGCAGTCATGCCGCGAGGCTACCACCGCCGCCGCGGCGCGCCT
>NZ_DASSKM010000038.1:0-43568 GCF_035690525.1 Salinisphaera sp. | reverse complement strand
GGCCCGCGCCACGGCCCGGCCGCGCGCTGCGTCTGGCCGCGCTCTGGCGTAGCCACGGCCCGGCGCGTCTCGCGGTCGGGCACGGGCGCGCGCTGGTGGTCGGGCTATGCGCCGTGGCCGTACCGCTCGGCGGATTCGCGCTGTGGCAGCTCTCGCCCGACGACAGCGTCCGCGTGCTCTATAACCCGCCCGCGCAGCTCGTCAAGGCCGACCGCGCGGTCGCCGGCCTGCTCGGCAGCGCGCTGTCGACGCGCGCTATCGTGATCAGCGGCGCGAACCGGGCCGCGGTGTTGAATACCGAACACCGGCTGGTCAAACAACTGCGCGGCGGTGCGACGCCCGCGGCATCCGTGCGCGCGATTACCGACGCTTATCCGCCGGTGGCGATTCAGCGCGCCAACTATGCGCGGCTGGCGGACACGCTGTACGCGCCGAACGGCGCGCTGACGCGGATTCTACGACAAGCCGGGTTCGACCACGACCGGATCGCGGCGGCGCGGCGCGCATTCACCCGCGCCAAGGGCGATACGCTGTCGTTGTCGGACTGGCTCGCCAGCCCCGCCAGCCAGGGCCTGCGCGGGCTGTGGCTCGGCCGGGTCAACAGCCAAGTTGCGGCGATCGTGCGTATCAACTCGATCAGCGACGACGCGCGTTTCCGGCGAATCCTCGCGCAATATCCGAACGCCCGGTACATCGACAGCGTGGCCCGCATCTCGAGCCTGTTGGCGCATTACCGGCGGCTGGCGACCTGGCTGCTGGGGCTGGAATACGTGCTCGCCTGGCTCGTGCTGTGGCGGGCCTTCGGGGCGCGCGGCGCGCTCGCGCTGCTGCTGCCGCCGGGGCTCGCGAGCATCGCCGTGCTGGCCATTTTCGCCGCTGCCGGCACCACGTTCGCCTTGTTCAATCTGGTGGCGCTGATCCTGTTGCTCGGCCTCGGCGCGGACTACGGTATCTTCCTGCGCACCGCGCCCGCCGATCACGCGCCGTCGATGCTGGCCGTCATGCTCTCGGTGGCCACCACCCTGCTCGCTTTCGGGCTGCTGGGCGTGAGCCATACGCCGGCGCTGCACGAATTCGGGCTCACGTTGGCCCTGGGCCTGACGCTGACCTTCCTGCTAGCGTCGCTGTTGAGCCGGCCGGCGCGCCGGCATTCCAACCGGCAGACAATATGAACGAACAACACACCGATATCGCCGTCATTGGCGCCGGCCCGGCCGGCGCCACCGTCGCCGCGCTGCTGGCCGATCGCGGCTGGCGGGTGCGCGTGCTCGAGCGCAGCCATTTTCCGCGCTTCGCGGTGGGCGAGAGCCTGCTGCCGCGCTGCATGGATGCGCTCGCTGCGGCCGGCATGCTGCACGCGGTCGAAAACGCCGGCTATCAAATCAAGCGCGGCGTGACCTTCACCGAGGCCGGCCGCGAGGCCAGCTTCAGCTTCGACGAGCAGTTCACCCCGGGCTGGGCCTCGACCTGGCAGGTGTTGCGCGCCGATTTCGACCACCGGCTGGCCCAAGAGGCCGAGCGGCGCGGCGCGAGCCTGTACTTCGGCCAAACCGTCGATTCGGTCGATTTTTCCGAGCCCGGCGCGCCACGCCTTAGCATCTCGGGCGACGACGGCACGACGACCGATCTGAGCGCACGCTTTGTCTGCGACGCCAGCGGCTTCGCGCGCGTGCTGCCGCGGCTGCTCGATCTCGACCGGCCCGGCAACGCGCCGGCCCGCGCGGCGCTGTTCACCCACGTGACCGACCGCATCGACGACCCCGACTACCGGCGCGACCGCCTCGTGATCGGCATTCATCCGGAACAGCCGACGGTCTGGTACTGGCTGATCGGGCTGGCCGGCGGGCGCGCTTCGGTGGGCGTGATCGGCCCGCCGGAGTGGATCCATGCGCCGGGCGGCGAGCCGGCCGACCGGCTGCAACGGTTTTTGCGCGAGGAGCCGCATCTCGCGCGTCTGCTGGCTAACGCCAACTTCGACAGCCGCGTCAATCAGACCGAAAACTACGGCTACGACATTACCGCGCTCCACGGCCGCGACTACGCCCTGCTCGGCAACGCGGCCGGCTTCGTCGATCCGATCTTCTCCTCCGGCGTGACCGTGGCCCTGGAATCCGCCCTGCACGCCGTCGCGCCGATCGATGCCCAGTTGCGCGGCGGCACGCCGGACTGGGCGCGCGAGTTCGAGGCCCCGATCCGGGCCGGCCAACGCGTGTTCACGGCGTTCATCGCGGCCTGGTACGGCGGCGCGCTCAAGCACGTGTTCTTCGATCCGGCGCCGGACCCGGCCATTCGAACGATGATCGCCTCGATTCTCGCCGGCTATGTCTGGGACACCAACAATCCCTATGCCGCCCAGCCGGAGCGCCGCCTAGACACGCTGTGCCGTTTATGCGCGCCCTGACTTTAAGCTTCGCGGCCGGCGCGATCGCTCTTGGCCTTAGTCTCGGCCTGGCCGGCTGTACGCCGAAACCGCTGATCCGGCCGCTCGGTCCGGCCGCGCTCGGGGCCTCGATCGAGGCACGCCAGCAAGTGACGGTGCACTACCACGGCAACACCCGGGCCATGCAGGTCGCGCTGCGCGTGGTGCCGGACGATCTCACGCTGATCGGGCTGTCCGCCATCGGCCAGCGCCTGTTCACGCTGGGCTGGGACGGGCAATCGATCCGGCGCGGCCGCGGGCTCGGCGAGGCCGAAGACCTGCCGGCGCGGCGTATTCTGGCCGATCTGGAGCTGGCCTATTGGCCGCTGCCGGCGTTGCAAAAGGCGCTTGTCGATTCGGATTTACGTCTGGAACGGCTCGGCGACACCCGCTCGCTCTGGCGCGGCGACCAGCTGCTCTGGATCGCTTACCGCGCCCCCGGCGATCCTTGGCACAGCCGCCTCACCGTCTACAACGCGCGACTGGGCTATCGGCTCGACGTGCAGCCGCTGGCGTTCAAGATCCCATCCAACCGGCAAACCCCATGAGCGACACGATTCTCGTGACCGGCGCCAGCCGCGGCATCGGCCGCGCGATCGCCGAAAAACTGGCGCGCGACGGCTTCGATATCGTCGTGCATTATCGCGAGCGCGGGGCCGCGGCGGCCGGCGTGGTCGAAACCATTCGCGGGCTGGGCCGCGGCGCCCGGCTGCTATGTTTCGACAGCGCCGATCGCGAGGCCGCGCGCACGGCGATCGAGGCCGATATCGCCGCGCACGGCGCCTACTACGGGCTGGTGCTCAACGCCGGCGTGGTACGCGACGCCGTATTCCCCGCGCTCACCGACGAAGCCTGGGACAGCGTGCTCGACACCAACCTCGACGGCTTCTACAACGTGGCCAAACCCTGCGTCATGCCCATGATCAAGCGCCGCAAGCCGGGGCGCATCGTCGCACTATCGTCGGTCGCCGGGCTGATCGGCAACCGCGGCCAGGTCAACTACAGCGCGGCCAAGGCCGGCATCATCGGCGCCGCCAAGGCGCTGGCGCTGGATTTGGCCGGGCGCCGGATCACGGTCAACTGCGTCGCGCCGGGCCTGATCGAGACCGAGATGACCCACGACCTGCCCGCCGACGCGCTGAAACGGATGATTCCGCAGCAGCGCATGGGCCGCCCGGAAGATGTCGCCGCCGCGGTGTCGTTTTTATGCTCGGGCGACGCCGGCTATATCACCCGGCAGGTGCTTTCGGTCAACGGCGGGCTGTGCTGAAACTGGCGCTTTTCGTCTTCGACCGAACCATCGAACCCGCCTGGCTGCTGGCGGCACTGAGCGCGGCCGAGCGCGACCGCTACGCGCGCTTTAACAACCGCAAACGGGGCCGCGAGTATCTGGCCAGCCGCTGGCTACTGCGCCAGCATCTGGCCGGCCAGCTCGCCGCCCCGGCCGAATCGCTGGCTATCGATTACCCGACCGGCGCGCCACCGCACTGCGCGGCCGGCGGGTTCTATCTCGGTATCAGCCACAGCGGGCCGGCCTGTTTATGTGTGATCTCGAACACGGCGCACACCGGCTGCGATATCGAGCATATACGCTCGCGCCGCGGCGATCCGCGCCGAATCGCCGAGCATTATTTTCATCCCGATGAAGCCCGTGCGCTGGCGGGCGTCGCGCCGGCGCTTAGGCGCGCGGATTTCCACCGGCTCTGGACGCTCAAGGAAGCCGGCCTGAAAACACTCGGCCGGGGCTTGGCCGCCGGACTGCGCCGGCCGCGATTCATTCTGCGCCCGGCCTTGCGCTGTATTGAACCGCCGGCGCCGGGCGACTGGTCCTTCGCCGCGACGGAAATCGGGGTGGAGATCGATTCGGCACGGGCACGCTTCGCTCTGGCGGTCGCGGCGCGAACATCGACGCTCGCAATCGAGTTCGAACGCCTAACCCCCGCCGACGACACCGGCCGGGCGCGGCGCGCGCGCCTGAACACCGCGTGGCAGATCGCGATCGGGGCCTGATGCCAACCCCCTAAAGATTGATCGATCTTCATGAAGCCATGAATTCGTCCGCAAATGCACGCGAATAAGACGCGCTTATACGCTTTTCTCGCTTTCATTCGCGTTTATTGGCGTTCATTTGCGGATAATTTTTTTCTTTACGGCAATCGATGAATTTTTGTAAAGATTGGTATCAGCCACCATCGGCCGGGTGGAACCAGCCGAGTCGTTCGTGCAGCTTGACCACTTCGCCGACGATCAAAAGCGCCGCTCCGGTAGACGGCTCGCGCGCCACGCGCTCGGGCAGATCGGCGAGCGTGGCGGCGATCAGACGCTGGCGCGCCGTGGTGCCGTCGATCACCATCGCCGCCGGCCAGTCGAATGGCAGGCCGTGCTCGATCAGTCGCGCGCAGATCGTGGCGAGATTGCGTCGCCCCATGAAAAACACGACCGTCTGGCCGCGCCGGGCGAGCTCGGCCCAGGACAGATTCAGTTCGCCGGCCTTGAGATGGCCGGTGACGAAGATCACCGACTGCGCATGATCGCGGTGGGTCAGCGGGATGCCGGCATAGGCCGCGCAGCCGTTGGCCGCGGTGATCCCCGGCACGACCTGAAACGGGATGCCGGCCGCGGCCAATTCGGCGATCTCTTCGCCGCCGCGGCCGAACACGAACGGATCGCCCCCCTTGAGACGCAGCACGCGCCGGCCGGCTTGGGCGAGTTCGATCATCAAGGCGTTGATATCGCCTTGCGGCAGCGTGTGGCGCGCGGCCCGCTTGCCGACGTGAATACGTTCGGCGTCCGGCGCGGTCAGTTCCAGAATCGCCGGTGCGATGAGACTGTCGTACAGCACCACGTCGGCCCGCTGCATCAGACGCAGCGCGCGAAAGGTCAGCAGGTCGGGCTCACCCGGCCCGCTACCGACCAGATAGACCTCGCCGAGCGCCAAGCCCGGGCCCGGATCGCCGCCGGTCGCATCGGCCAGCGTCTGTGCGAGTTGGCGTCGCGCGGCGCCGAGCCGGCCCGCGAATACCTGCTCGGCGATCGGCCCTTCGAAGATCGCGTCCCAGAACCGGGCGCGTCCGGCGCGCGGCAGCCGGATTTTGACCTCGTCGCGGAATTCGCCGGCCAGCGCGGCGAGATCGCCGTAGGCGCGCGGCACCAGCGTTTCCAGCCGCGCGCGCAGACGACGGGTCAGGCTGGGCGCGGCGGCGGCGCTGGAAATACTGACCTGCAACGGGCCGCGCTCGATCAGCGCCGGCACGAGAAAATCCGAGTCCGCGGCGTCGTCGGCGCGCTGGACGGCAATACCCAGACCGCGCGCGGCAGCCGCGAACCGAGCGTTGGCGCGGGCGTCGTCGGTCGCCGCGAAACATAGCGCCGCGCCCCGGGCGTCGGCGTCGTCGACAGGCCGCTGCTGCCAGTCGATTTCGCGCGCCGCCGCGCGCTCGGCGAGCATGGATACGACTGTGGGTGCGATCACGCTCACCCGGGCGCCGGCCGCCAGCAGGCGCTCGACGCGACGCGCGGCGATCCGCCCGCCACCAGCCACCACCACCCGGCGGCCGGCCAGCCGCAGCGCCACCGGATACATGGCAAAACGCTTGTCCGGGCGGTGTTCGCTCATCGAATCGGTCTGGATTGCGGTCGGGTGGCTGGGCGACCCTGCGTCAACCGCCCAGATGCAGCGTTTTATAGATCATGCTGGCGGCCACGACGACCAATACCCCCGCAATGATCGGCCGTAACGCGCGATCCGGCAAACGCCGACCGGCGCGGGTGCCGATATAGATGCCCGGCAGCGAGCCGAGCAGCAATAGGCCGAGCACACCCAGGTTTGTGGTGCCCAGAGTGAGATGACCGAGCCCCGCGATCAGCGTGAGCGGCACGGCGTGGGTGATATCGGTGCCCACGATGCGCACCACGCGCGTATTCGGATACAGAATCAGCAGCATCGTGGTACCCAACACGCCCGCGCCGACCGACGACAGGCTTACCAGCACGCCGAGCACCACCCCGCCCAACACCGTAATGACGGGCCGCCAGGCCAGCAGATTCGACCGGTTCTTGCCGGAAACGAACAGCATGCGCCCCTGCAGCCAGCGCACCAGCCGGTCGCGCGCGAACGTCAGCACCGCGGTGACGATCATGGTCACGGCGAGCGTGACCACCATCAGCTCCTGCACCCAGGGCTCGAGGCCGACCAAATGCAGCCAAATGATGGTGACGATCGCCGCCGGAAGGCTGCCGGCCGCCATCAGACCGACCACCGGCCAATCCACGGTTCGCTGGCGGCCATGAAGCAGCGTGCCGAATGCCTTGGTCCCGGCGGCGTAGAGCAGATCCGTGCCCACCGCCGAGGACGGCGTAAAGCCGAACAACAGAATCAGGATCGGCGTCATCAACGAGCCGCCGCCCACTCCGGTCAGCCCGACGGCCGCACCGACGAAAAGGCCGGCCAGAACGAATGCAAACATCGAGAACATCCTTGTCCGGCGCGCGGCCGGTTATGTCTTTCCGGCGAGCCGCATGCGTGCTGTGCCGGCCGACAAAGGCGGATACGCTATCAGCCGCACAACAAACCGAAAAGTAATATATGCTGATGCCTTAAGACCCCGATCGCATAATCAAGCGTCTCTTAACCGCGCGATATGAAACCACGCGGTCGATCAAAGGGAAAGCGAACGCTTCTCCCTTTTGGAAATCCCATTGTTAAGGCGCCCGCGGCAAGCCGCGGGGCATGGATGGATAAACAAAATGAAGCTGCGACAACTGGAATACGTTCACGAAGTGGCGCGACAGCAGCTCAACATCACCGCCGCGGCGCGCAGTCTGCATACGTCGCAGCCCGGCGTGAGCAAGCAGATCCGGCTGTTGGAGGACGAACTCGGCGTGCTCATCTTCGAGCGCAACGGCAAGCATCTGGACCGTATCACGCCGGCCGGCGAGCGGATTCTGGAAACCGCGCGCCAAATTCTCTCGGAAGTGGCCAATATCCATCGCACCGCCAGCGAGTTCGCGGATACCGACAGCGGCTCGTTGCGCGTGGCCACCACCCACACCCAGGCGCGCTATGCCTTGCCGCCCACCATCGCCGTTTTCCGCAAGGCCTACCCAAAGGTGTCGCTGCATATCAACCAAGGCGCACCGCCACAGATCGCCGGCTGGGCCGCGGCCGGGGACGCCGATTTCGCGATCGCCACCGAGGCGCTCGAACATTTCGACGAACTCATCATGCTGCCCTGCTACCATTGGAACCGCGGCGTGCTGGTGCCGACCGGCCATCCCTTGGCCGACGGCTCGCCGCTAACGCTGGAACGCTTGGCCGACTATCCGCTGGTGACCTATACCTTCGGCTTCACCGGCCGATCGCATCTCGACCAGGCGTTCGCCGAGCACGACCTGACGCCCGATGTGGTCCTCACCGCCGTGGATGCGGACGTGATCAAGACCTACGTGCGGCTCGGGCTCGGCGTGGGCGTGATCGCGAACATGGCCTACGACCCGGCCACCGATTCCGGCCTGGTCAGCCTCGACGCCAGCCACCTGTTCGCTTCCAGCACCACGCACATCGGCTTCCGGCACAATCTGTTCCTGACCGCCTTCATGCGGCGCTTCATCCGTATCTTCGCCGATCATCTGACCGAGGACGTCATCGACCGCGCGATCGACGCCTACCCGGGCCCGCGTTTCGACGACCTGCTGGAAGAGCTCTGGTCCAAGCTGCCGACGCGCTGAGAAGAATAATTGTCCGCGACTGAATATTCGCCTTCTGATTCGGTATTTCCCGCATTAAAATCTGCGTCATCTGCGCAATCTGCGGTTAATGTCTTAAAGGAACGCTACAGCCGGGCCTAATGGGAACCGGGCTCGATGACCTCGATACCACCCATATAGGGCCGCAGCACGGCCGGCACGTTCACGCTGCCGTCCTCGCGCTGGTGGTTTTCCAGCACCGCGACCAACGCGCGTCCGGCGGCCACGCCCGAGCCGTTGAGCGTGTGCAGCAAACGCGGCTTGCCGGTATCGGGGTCGCGATAGCGCGCGCCCATGCGACGGGCTTGGAAATCGCGCGTATTGCTGATCGAGGAAATCTCGCGGTAAGTCTGCTGGCTGGGCAGCCAAACCTCCAGATCGAAGGTGCGCGCGGCGGCGAAGCCGATATCGCCGCCGCACAGATCGACCACGCGATAGGCGAGTTCGAGCGCTTGCAGCACGTGTTCCGCGCTCGCGAGCATGGCTTGGTGGCAGGCATCGGAATCGTCCGGATGCGCGATGTTGATCAGCTCGACCTTTTCGAACTGGTGCTGGCGGATCATGCCGCGCACGTCGCGGCCCGCCGCCCCCGCCTCGGCCCGGAAGCATGGGGTATGGGCGACGTAGCGCAGCGGCAGCGCGTCGGCCTCGACGATTTCTCCGGCGACCATGTTCGACACCGGCACCTCGGCGGTCGGAATCAGGTAGTAGTCGTCGGGCTCGGCGAGCCGGAACAGGTCGTCGCCGAATTTGGGTAGCTGGCCGGTGCCGTACAGCGATTTCGAGTTCACGATGTAGGGCACGTTGACTTCGGTATAGTCCGAGCCCACGTGCCGGTCGAGCATGAAGGCGATCAGCGCGCGGTGCAGACGCGCGATATCGCCGCGCATGACGGTGAAGCGCGCGCCCGTGATCTTGGCCGCGGTCGGCGCGTCGAGCCCGTTCAGCCCTTCCCCGACCGCCACATGATCGGCCGCTTCGAAGGCGAAACTCGGCGGTTCGCCCCAGTGCCGGATGACGGCGTTGTCGGCCTCGTCCTCGCCATCGGGCACGGCCGCGTCCGGCAGGTTCGGCAGTCCGGCCTGGATATCGGCGAGTTCGGCGGCGACGGTCTCGAGCTCGGCCTTGGCCCGATCGAGTTCGGCGCCCAGGCCGGCCACCGCTTTCTTCAGGGGCTCGATGTCGTCGCCGGCCGCCTTGGCCTTGCCGATCGCCCTGGAGCGCTGATTGCGCTCGGCCTGCAGCGATTCGGCCCGCATCTGCAGCGATTTGCGCTTATCTTCCAGCGCGCTGTAGCCGGCGGCATCGAACACGAAGCCGCGCCGGGCGAGTGCGGCGGCCACGCTTTGCGGATCGTTGCGCAGCAGTCGGGGGTCGAGCATCACGAGTTCGCGGTTAGAATGTCCGCGCGCATTATAGAGCGGCGTCGGCCCTACTGCAGGGCCGGACCGTACCGAAACAAATCAACAGGCAGCCGGCGTGTCGTGCTGCCGGGGAGCGACGGCCCATCAGCCCCTGGATCCTTATCGCGATATCGCTGGTCTATATCGGCGTTTTGTTCTACATCGCCTATGTCGGCGATCGCCGCGGCCGGATGATGCCTCGGCCCGGGCCGCGCCCGGTCGTGTATGCGCTGTCGCTGGCGGTGCTCTGCACCTCGTGGTCGTTCTACGGCAGCGTGGGCAGCGCGGCGACCCGCGGCTGGAGCTATTTGCCGATCTATCTCGGACCGATGATCGCGCTGCTGATCCTGGCCCCCGTGTTGCGCAAGATGCTGCTCATCGCCAAGCAGCAGAACACGACCTCGATCGCCGATTTCATCGCCGCGCGCTACGGCAAGTCGCAAGGGCTAGCCGCGCTGGTTTCGGGCATCGCGCTGCTGGTCATCCTGCCCTATATCGCGTTGCAGCTCGACGCGCTGACGATGTCGTTCAATACCATCGTCCACGGCGTCTACAGCCATCCTCAAACCGAGGTCACGCTCGCCGGCTGGACCGATACCGGGCTGCTGGTCGCCATTGCGATGGCGGTGTTTTCCATCGCTTTCGGCACGCGCCATGTCAATCCGCGCGAGTCGCATCAGGGCATTATCCGGGCGATCGCGTTCGAATCCGTCGTCAAACTGGGTGCGTTTCTGATCGTCGGCGCGGTGGTCACCTTCGGCATGTTCGGCGGCCCGCAGGATTTGTTCGCCCGCGCCAACGCGGTATCGGTATTCCGGACTATGTTCGGCGAGCCGCTGATCACGCCGCGCTTCGTCACGGTGCTCATCCTGTCCGTGGCCGCGGCGCTGTGCCTGCCGCGCCAGTTCCATGTCGGCGTGGTCGAGAACACCGACACGCGCGATCTGAACACGGCGCGTTGGCTGTTTCCGTTGTATCTGTTTTTGATGTCGCTGTTCGTGTTGCCGCTGGCGGCGGCCGGATTGATTCTATTCGGCACGCAGACGGTCGATCCGGATCGCTTCGTGATCGCCCTGCCGCTGCTCACCGACAAGCCGTGGCTGGCGCTGGTGGCCTATATCGGCGGCGTATCCGCGGCTACCAGCATGGTGATCATGGCCACGGTCACGCTGGCCACGATGATCTGCAATGAAATCGTCGTGCCGCTGGCGCTGCGCCTGCCGGGCGCGCAGTTCGGCCATCGGCGGGATTTGTCGCGGGCGCTGCTGCGTACGCGGCGCGTGCTGATCGTGGTGATCCTGATTCTGGCCTGGGCGTTCTATCGCATGTTCGCCACCCGCCAGTCGCTGGCGGGCATCGGGCTGCTCTCGCTATCGGGCGTGGCGATGTTCGTACCGCCCATGATCGGCGGCGTATTCATCCGGCGCATCACCCGTCGCGGCGCGATCAGCGGTCTGCTGGCGGGCCTGGTGATTTGGTTGTACACGCTGGTGGTGCCGATCATGGTGACCCAGGGCTGGCTGCCGGGCGGCTGGATGGCGGCCGGGCCGTTCGGCATCAGTTGGCTCGCGCCCCAGGCTCTGTTCAACACGCATTTCGGCGATACCCTCACCCACGGCGTGTTCTGGACCCTGGCCGGCGAGATCGCGGTGATGGCCTCGGTGTCGCTGAACACGTCGATCACCCTGATCGAACGCGCCCAGGCGGTGGCGTTCGTCGATCTCGGCATGCGGCGTCAACCGCGCAGCACCACCGGCGTGCGCCCGCCCGCGATCCGGGTCGGCGAACTGGAAGTCCTGCTGCAACGGTTTCTCGGCCCGCAGGCGGCGCGCGCCGCGCTCAGCGAGTATGCCGGCCACCACGATCGACAGCTGTTATCCAATCAGATCGTCGATGCCGCGCTGCTGCAATTTGCAGAGCAGCGTCTGGCCGGCGTGGTCGGCAGCGCTTCGGCGCGGCTCATGCTCGCCTCCGGTCTGCGCCAGCGCGATTTGGCGCTTGAGGATATGGTGCGCCTGCTCGATCGCACGGCCGACGCGGTGCAGTTCAACCGCAACGTGTTGCAGGCCGCGTTGGAGAATATCGATCAGGGTATGTCGGTGGTCGATCAGGACCTGCGGCTGGTGGCCTGGAACACGCGTTATCTCGAGCTGTTCGAGTATCCGCCGGGCATGGTGCGCACCGGGCGCCATATCGCCGACCTAATCCGTTTCAACGCGATGCGCGGCGAATGCGGCCCCGGGCCGGTCGAGGAACACGTGCGCAAGCGGCTCGAGCGTCTGCGCGAGGGCAGGCCGCATCGCTTCGAGCGTCACCGGCGCAACAATACGGTGCTGCAGATGACCGGCAACCCGATGCCGGGCGGCGGCTTCGTGACCACCTTCAACGACATCACCGATTTCAAGCGCAACGAGGCCGCGCTGACGCGGATGAACGAGGAGCTGGAGGCGCGCGTGGCCAAGCGCACGGAAGAGCTCTCGCGCGCCAACGAAGGCCTGCGCCGCGAAAACCGGCAACGCGCCGAAGCCCAGCGCGCCGCGCTCGAGGCCCGGCGCGAGGCGGAGCGGGCCAATTTGTCGAAGACTCGTTTTTTAGCCGCGGCCAGCCACGACCTGCTGCAGCCGCTCAACGCCGCCCGCCTGTTCGCGGCCGGCGCCGAACAGGGCAACGCCGGAGCCCAGCACACCGCGCTGCAACAGATTCAGATGTCGTTGGAGGCCGCGCAGGCCCTGCTCGAACCGTTGCTGGATATCTCCAAGATCGACGCCGGCGCCTGGGACGTAAAGTATCAAAGCTTTCCGCTGTCGCGCATTCTGGAACCGCTGACCCGGGAATTCGACGTGCTGGCGCGCAACGCCGGCCTGGTTTTGCACGCCGTTCCGTCGCAGGCCTGGGTGCATAGCGACCCCAATCTGCTACGCCGCATCCTGCAGAACTTCTTGTCCAATGCCGTGCGCTACACCGAGACCGGTCGCGTGCTGATCGGCGTCCGCCGCCGCGCCGATCATGTCCGCATCGAGGTCTGGGACACCGGGCCCGGCATCGCCGACGACCAGCTCGGCTCGATCTTCGAGGAATTCCAGCGCGGCACGTCCAGCCACGGCTCGGGCGAGCGCGGGCTTGGGCTGGGTCTGTCGCTGGCGGACCGGATGGCGCGGCTGCTCGGACACGAGATCGAGGTCGACTCCCAGCCCGGGCGCGGTACGGTGTTTCGTATTCATATCGAGCGCGTGGCGCCGGAAACGCCGGCCGCCGAGCCGCAGCCGGCCGCGACCGCGGCGCAGCCGATTAATCGGGCGCTGTGCGTCGACGACGACCACGCCTCGCTCGATGCCCTGGTCGGGCTGCTCGAACGCTGGCACATCGATTGTATGACCGCGCCGCCGGAAGACGCCGAGGCGATCCTCGGCGACGAGCCGTTCGATATCGCGATCTTCGACTACGATCTCGGTGAGGACAGCGCCGACGGCCTGAAGCTGATCGAGAACCTGGGCCGGCGCTACGACCGGACCCGTTTCGTTCTGGTCACCGCCAACCGCAGTCAGGAAATCGTGTCCCGCGTCGAGGCGATGCACATCGGTCTCGTGTACAAGCCGATCAGCCCGGAGAAGCTGCGCGAGACCATACACCGCCCGGTGCGCGGCGGCGAGATCGAGGCAGTATAAGATAAAGAAAACGCGTTCGCAAATGAACGCCAACAGCGCAAATGCTTATTTATTCAAGACAAGGCCAGAAAATACCAGCCCGGAAATGAACATTAAATAAACGCAATACGACATTTTAACTTTTAATTTGCGTTTATTCCGCGTTTATTTGCGGACTATTTTTTTTATTCACAAAATATCCGGTTCGCGTTTTTACGCGGATTTTTGTTACCGCTCGAAAATCAGCTACTCGAGCCGTTGAGCTCGCGCCGGGCGTAGTTTTCCCAATCGATCTCGAGGCTGCGCGCCGCGATCACCGCCTGCGTGCGGGTATGCACCTCCAGCTTGCGCAAAATCGCGGTGATATGCGCTTTGACCGTCGCTTCGGAAATATCCAAATCGATCGCGATCTGCTTGTTGAGCAGGCCGTCGGTCAGCATCATCAGCACCCGCTGCTGCTGCGGCGTCAGCGTCGCCAATTTTTCCGTGAAATCGTCTTTTTCCGGTTCGGCGTTCTCGGCATGCACCGGTATCCAGCGCTGGCCCGACAGCACCGCCGAAATCGCCTCGGCCATGGTCTCGGGCGATGCCGACTTCGGAATGAAGCCGGCCGCGCCGTGCTCCAACGACGCCTGAGCGATGCTGGCGTCCTCGTGCGCGGATACGACGATCACAGGCAGGGACGGCGCGACACTGCAGGCGTGCACAAGTGCCGAATAACCCCGCGCTCCGGGCATGTTCAGATCCAACAGCAATAGATCGGCATCACGACTGCTATCGGCCAGCAGCGCGGTCAATTCATCGACGCTGCCGACACTTAGCAACTCGGGATCACCCAAGGCCTGAGACACGGCCTGACTGAGCGCGGTGCGAAACAAGGGGTGATCGTCGGCAATAATAACCCGGTGTGCGCTCTCGGCTTTAGAGCTCGTATTCATATAAGACGGCCTCGGCGTAGTTCCCACCCATCATATACGACTTAGCGATCATAGACATATTGCTGATAGTGACAACCCATGAGCGTCCGCACGCTGGACCAATAATGCGAGGCCCATACGTGTCGTTTGCACTGCACAGCCCAACCGATCGACGTATTCCCGGGCGTCGCCGATATATGGCCCCGCCGCGTTGATTTGCGCCCGCATGGCGGGGAGAACGGGCAGATCATAGTAATTTCCAATAGCTTTTATCGCCATCGGCCGCGTAACCGGCCGATCGCCGGCGACGAGTGATTGCCGGGCCGCGCGACGCGTTCTAGCCTCGAACCATTCGCTCATCGATATGCCGGTTATGCCCGCTACGCATCTCGTATTCGACGTCAATGAAACCCTGCTCGACATGTCCGCCCTCGATCCGGTGTTTGCGGACCTGTTCGGCGACGAGCATTCGCGTCAGGAATGGTTTTTGACGCTGTTGTATTGGTCGACCGTTACCACCCTGACCGCCCGATTCCGCGACTTCACCGAACTGGCCGGCGATTGCCTGGATCAGCTCGCCGCGCAACGCGACGTCGCGCTTGCCGCCGACCAGCGCGATCGCGTGTTCGATACGATCGCCACGCTGGCGCCGCATGCCGACGTTCGCCCGGCCCTCGAGCGTCTGCGCGGCGCCGGTTTTTCGCTGACCGCGCTGACCAATTCGGCCCAATCCACAGTCGATGCACAGTTCGCGAACGCCGGTCTGACCGAGCTCTTTCATCGTGTGCTGTCGGTCGAGGACGCTCGTTGCTACAAGCCGCACCCGAGCGCTTACGCGGTCGCGACGCGAGCGCTGGAAACGCCGGTCGAATCGCTGCGCCTGCTCGCCTGCCATAGTTGGGATGTCACCGGCGCCTTGCGGGCCGGGCTGCAGGCGGCGTTCGTCGGGCGGGCTCATCAAGCGCTCAACGCCGCCGGCGAACGGCCGGATATCGTCGGCGACGGCCTGGCCGAGGTGGCCGAACAGATCATCGTGGCCGACAGCTAACCGACGGCGCACGAGCGGCCTTATGTAGGTCGGCTTAGGCCGCAGGCCGTAAGCCGACATCCGTGCCGGGCATCATGACGCGGTGGCACTTGTGGCCGTCGGATTACGCCTGCGGCTAATCCGACCTACGGCCTACCGCGATGGGTCCGGGTCGTCGGGCGACGTTCCGTCCTGGTCCTCGTCGCCCGCGGCGGCGGGATGGCTGCGGGTCTGGCGCGCCGGGCCGGCGGCATCGCGTTCGCGCAGACGCGCGAGCTTTTCGCCGATCTTGATTTCCAGGCCGCGGGGCGCCGGTTGGTAATAGCGCGTGCCGATCAGCTCCTCGGGCAGATAGGTTTCGCCCGCGGCATAGGCGTCGTCTTCGTTATGCGCGTAGCGATAGCCCTCGCTGTAGCCGAGGTCTTTCATCAGCCGGGTCGGCGCGTTGCGGATATGCATCGGCACCTCCAGCGATCCCCGGTTCTTCGCATCCGCCCAAGCCGCGTTGAACGCGCTGTACACGGCGTTGGACTTCGGCGCGCAGGCCATATAGACGGTCGCCTGCGCGATCGCGAGTTCGCCCTCGGGCGTGCCCAGCCGTTCGTAGGTTTCCCAGGCGTCCAGCGCCAGCCGCAGGGCTCTGGGGTCGGCGTTGCCGATATCTTCGCTGGCCATGCGGGTCACGCGGCGCGCCACGTAGCGCGGATCGGCGCCGGCCTCGAGCATGCGCGACAGCCAGTAGAGCGCGGCATCCGGGTCGGTGCCGCGGACGCTCTTGTGCAGCGCCGACATCTGGTCGTAGAAATAGTCGCCGCCCTTGTCGAAACGACGCAGGCCTTCCCGCAGCACCTCGTCGAGTTCGGCCTGGGTGATCACGCGCGCCTCGGACGCCGCGGCGATATCGGCCGCCAACTCCAGCAGGTTGAGGGCGCGGCGCGCGTCGCCGTCGGCCCGCGCGGCGAGCTGGTCGCGCAGCGCCGCGTCCATCGTTATCCCAAGCGTGGCCAAACCGCGCTCGCCATCGGCCAGCGCCCGGTCGATCAGCGTACGGATCGCCTCGGCGTCGAGCGCGCGCAGCACATAGGTACGCGTGCGCGAGAGCAGCGCGTTGTTGACTTCGAACGATGGGTTTTCGGTGGTCGCGCCCACCAAAACCAGCGTGCCGTCCTCGACGTACGGCAACAGACCGTCCTGCTGGGCCTTGTTGAAGCGATGCACCTCGTCGACGAACAGCAGCGTGCCCTCGCCGCCGCTCTCTTGTGCCGCGCGCGCCTCGGCGACCGCGGCGCGAATATCCTTGACCCCGGCCATCACCGCCGAGATCTGGACGAAGCGCATCGCCACCGACACGGCGAGCAGACGCGCCAGCGTCGTCTTGCCGGTGCCCGGCGGGCCCCAGAGAATCATCGAGTGAATACGCCCGGCCGCCAGCGCGCGCGTCAGCGGCTTGTCCGGCCCGAGGATATGCTTCTGGCCGACGTAATCCTCGAGCGCGGCCGGACGCATGCGATCCGCCAGCGGGCGTGCGCCCGGCTCGGCGCCTCGATCGGCCGGATGACCGGCCAGGTCAATTTCCTTTTGCCGCGACACGGTGTTCGATTCTAGCAACCCAGTCCACGCCCAGCGCGCGCAGCACCGAAAGGCTGAAAGCGGCGCCCACCGTATCGACCAGCCAATCCAGCGGATCGCCGTCGCGGTAGCCGCTCGCCCATTGCATGATTTCCGTGCCCGCGGCGAACAGGGACAGCGCGATCAATACCCGCCACGGCGTGCGTAGATAGAAGGCGCCGAACCAGGCGCCTATCACGATAAAGGCAAAGCCGTGTTCGAGTTTGTCGAAATACGCAAAGCCCGGCCCGGACGGCGGGTTCGGCATCAGGCAGCCATAGATGAACAGGCCGCAGAGCGCGATGCCGGCAACGAACCAGATCGAGCGCACGCGATTCGCTGCGAGGCTCAACGCGCGGTGCCCCGCCCGCGTTTCGCCCGGCCGTCGACAACTTCCACGTTATCCGGTACCTCGAGCGTGAACTTCGAGGCGGCGATATCCGGATTGACCTTCACGTTGCCGAAGGTGATGCTCGTCGTCTGCCCGAGGTTGTCGTGCAGCTTCCTCAGCGCCGGCCCGTTGTTTGTCAGCGCGAGATCCACCGATTTGAAGTCCGTGTTGTCCGCCTTCGGCGTGAGATGCACCCAGGTCAGGCCGTCGCGCTTTCCGCCGTCGGTGATCTCGAAGGCCTCGCCCAGCGCTTCGCCGCCGGTCAACAATACCGCCGGCGTGGCCTTGAGCGTCGCGTTGATATTGCGCACGGTGACCTGCGCCAGGCCCACGTCGTAGAACTTGAAGATCTGGCCGTTACTGACGATGATCTGCTTGTAAGGCTGATCGTACTCCCAGCGGAATTTGTTCGGCCGCGACAGCAAAAACGTGCCGTTGGCCTGTTGCACGACATTGCCGTTGTCGTCGCGCTGGATCTGCTGGAAATCGGCCGACAGCGTATGAACCTTGTTGTAAAAAGCCTGTAGCGCCTCCGAGCCTTGGTCCGCCTCTTGGCCGGCCTGGGCCAGTCCGGCCACACAGAGCAGTAAAAAAGCGACAAGCCAGCGGGTCATCCGCATACCAAGTCCTCGATATAATGGGTTGAATGGCTATGATGCCGGGGAGCGTGGCGGCGGCGCCGTGAATCACTCCTGAACCTTACGGCGGGAGAGCACATTCAGTCGTCGTCCGGCGGCGCCGGCGCGAGCACCTCGCGGCCGCCGCTGCCCTCGGCCGGGCCGACGATGCTGGCGTTCTCCATTTGTTCGATCAAGCGCGCCGAGCGGTTGTAGCCCACCCTCAGACGCCGCTGGACATACGAGATCGAGGCCTTGCGCGACTTGAGCACGATGGCCACCGCCTGGTCGTAGAGCGGGTCCGCCTCGGCATCGTCCTCGGCGTCCGCGCCGCCCTCGGCTTCGCCGGCGCCGCCCTCGAGTATCTCCTCGATATAATCGGGCTGCCCGGTCTGCTTGAGATATTCGACCACCTTGTGCACCTCGTGGTCGTCCACGAAAGCGCCGTGCACGCGATTGGAAAACCCGGTGCCGGGCGGCAGATACAGCATGTCGCCGTGGCCGAGCAGGGACTCCGCGCCCTGCTGATCCAGAATCGTGCGCGAATCGATCTTGGAGGCCACCTGGAACGCGATACGGGTCGGAATATTGGCCTTGATCAGGCCGGTGATCACGTCCACCGACGGGCGCTGGGTCGCCAAAATCATGTGCAGCCCGGCCGCGCGCGCCTTCTGCGCGATGCGGGCGATGAGTTCCTCGACCTTTTTGCCGACCACCATCATCATGTCGGCCAGCTCGTCGACGATGATCACCACCGCCGGCAACGGTGCAAGCGTGGGCAGTTCCTCGCCGGCCTCCGCCGCCGCGTTCGACTGGGCGTTCTTCGCGATCGGGTCCGTGATCGGCCGGCCGGCCTCGATCGCTTTATTGACCTTGGCGTTGAAGCCGGCCATGTTGCGCACGCCAAGCGCGGCCATGAGCTTGTAGCGGCGTTCCATTTCGCCGACACACCAGCGCAGCGCGTTGGCCGCGTCCTTCATGTCCGTGACCACCGGCGCCAGCAGATGCGGAATCCCCTCGTAGACCGACAGTTCGAGCATCTTCGGATCGATCATGATCAGGCGGACCTCTTCGGCCGTCGCCTTGTGCAGGATCGAGAGGATCATCGCGTTCACCGCGACCGACTTGCCCGAACCAGTCGTACCCGCGACCAGCATATGCGGCATCTTGGCCAGATCGGCGGTCACGGGCTTGCCGCCGATGTCCTTGCCGAGCGCCAGCGTGAGCGGCGAGGCCGCGCCGGCATAACGGGTCGAATCCAGGATTTCGCGTAGCGCCACGATTTCTCGATCGGCGTTGGGAATTTCCAGACCCACCACCGACTTGCCGGGGATCACCTCGACCACGCGCACGCTGGTGGTCGACATCGCGCGCGCCAAATCCTTTGCCAGATTGGATATCTGGTTCACCTTCACGCCCGGCGCCGGGTCGATCTCGAAGCGCGTGACCACCGGGCCGGGCTCGACCGCGACCACCTTGGCCTGGACGTTAAAGTCCGCCAGATGCTGTTCGAGCTGCTCCGACATACGGATCAGCACGGCCTCGTCCTGGTCGCCTTTAGGTTCCCGCGCCGGGTCCAGCAGCGCGATCGGCGGAATCGGGCTGTCGCGCGCCGGGTCGTAGATCGGCACATCCACCCGCGCCTCATCCATCGGCAGATCGAGCTGGGTGGCCTTCTTCTTGCCGTTTTTGCCTTTTTTCTTCGGTTTGTCGAACGCGACCGGGGCCGCCGCCGGCGCGGCCGGCGTATCGGTATCCAGGGTCGGCGCCTTGCGCGGTTTTTTCTTGGGTCTGGATTTCGGCGGCGCGGCCGCGCGTTGAGCGGCGCGCTCGGCGCGATCCGCGCGCCAGGCGCCGAATCGGCCGACCATTGACACCGCCGTATTGACGGCGCCGCCGAGGATGAAATGGCCGATACGTTCGGCCACGGCCAGCCACGAAAAGCCGAGCCCCATGGACAGCGTGATCACGAACACCGTGGTCAGGGCCCAGGCCGCGCCGATCATCTTGATGACGCCGGCCAGCGGCCGCGCGGCCGCCGCCCCGACGATGCCGCCGCTGCCCTGCGGCAAGCCGCTCGAGACGATGCCGCCGAGCATCAGCCAGGCCAATCCGCAGGCTGAGATTAGACATAACAGCAACGAGCCGGCGCGGATGCCCTTCGACATCAACTCGCCGCTAGGCCGGTGGCGGTCGACGAAGATCAGCCAGCCGCCGTAAAGCACCATAAACGGGCAGATAAAGCCGAGATAACCGAACAGGCTCAAGAGCACGTCGGCAAACCATGCGCCCGGTACGCCGAGCAGATTGTGCACCGCGGTGCCGTTGCCGTTATCCGACCAGCCGGGATCGGCCGGATTGTAGGAGATCAGCGCGGCGAGCAGGAACAACGTGATCGCCATGGCGATGAACAGCGCGGCCTCGCGCAGCAGGCGGCCCAGCCGTTGCCGATAAGCGCTCGGCGCCTCGGCGATATCGTTGGCCGCGGCGCGGCTGCTCGTTCGGGGGCCGGCCTTGGCCGCCTTGGACGAAGCATTTCCCTTGCTTTGCTTGGTCGCTGCTTTAGTCACTGATCTGGTCACCGAACTGGCCACTGATATGGCCGCTGCTCTGGCCGTTACCGGTTCGCGCCGGCAATCGCGGCGCAGACGATGGGTTGTGGTTAAGCCGCCCTCATGCCCATAGTGTAACGCAAGGCTCTATGATGGCTGTTGTGTTCGTCGCGCCAGACGGTTGAATTAAGGCTGTTTGCGCCAATATCGACGAGATACGAGGCCAATATGAGGTAGACGATGTCGGTCCGCCATTTCCTGCTTACCGAAGACGGCGCGATGGAAGAATTCACCGAAGACGAGGCGTCGGCGGTCGCCGAAGGCAAGCAGGATCTGCCGCGCTTTGCCGACCAGCAGTTGCGTTATGTCCAGGTCGCCTTCGACGACCAGGCCAACGACGAGGGCGAAATCCAGGTTAAAACGCTCGGCGCGATCGTGAAGTTCGACGATTCCGGGCGGCTGACCGAGGCCGATCGCGCCCACGACGCGCAGGACGAACTCAACGAGTTTGAACACGACGCCTGCGTTCAGTTCGCGCTACGCGAGACCCTGCCGCAGAGCTACGCGCTGAATTGAACGCTCGTGGATTCGCGCACCGGTGCCGGGCGACGCGCATCCCGTGCCCGGCGGCCAATCCGTAGCCCACGCGACCATGGCGGAACTGACCCAGATCGAAAGCATTCTCCAAGTCGACGCCGAGGAGTGGAACGCGCTCTGCGGCACCGACCAGCCGTTCGTCCAGCACGGTTTTCTGGCCGCGCTCGAAGCCAGCGGCAGCGTGTCCCCGCATATCGGCTGGCAGCCGGCGCACGCCTTGCTGCGCACGGATGACGGCGCGTTGGTCGGCGCCGCGCCAATGTATTTGAAAGATCATTCCTTCGGCGAATTCGTATTCGATTTCGCCTGGGCCAACGCTTACAGCCAAGTCGGCCTGGACTACTACCCCAAGCTCGTCAACGCGGTGCCGTTCACGCCGGTCGCCGGCCCGCGCCTGCTGGCGCGCGACGATGCGACGCGCCGCGCGTTCACCGCCGCGCTGGCCACGCTGCCCGAGCGCATGGGCATATCGTCGCTGCACACGCTGTTCGGCGACGACGTTTCGACCGCCGCCATGCTCGGCGCGGACGCGCATGCCCGGCGCGGTTGCCAGTACCGCTGGTTCAACCGTGACTACAGAGATTTCGAAGACTTTCTAAACGCGCTGTCGTCCAAGCGGCGCAAGGAAATCCGCCGCGAGCGGCGGCGCATGCGCGAGGCCGGCGTCGAGATCGTGGTGCGGCACCCGGCCGAAATTTCGCACGCCCTGTGGCAGACCTTGTATGCCTTTTACGGCCGCACCTACGCCATTCGCGGCCAGGACCCGTACCTCACGCCCGAATTCTTCTCGGAACTGACGTCGCGGCTGGGCGACCAAGTCTTGTTCTTCATCGCCTACCACGAACATACGCCCGTTGGCATGGCTTTCATGATGCGCAGCCGGGACACGCTCTACGGCCGGCATTGGGGCTGCAAAACCGACTATCACAGCCTGCATTTCGAAACCTGCTACTACGCCGGCATCGAATACTGCATCGACAACGGCCTGGCCTGCTTCGACGCCGGCGCCCAGGGCGAACACAAGATCCGGCGCGGTTTCGAACCGGTCGCGACCTGGTCGACCCATATCATCGCCGACCCCCGGCTCGACCACGCGATCGGCGATTTCGTCGAACGCGAGGCCGAGATGATGGCGGCATTTCAGACCGAACAGCGCGAACGCTGCAACTTCGCGACAACGCCGGAAACCTGCTCGTGAGCGCCGTCCGGCTCTATTGGCTCGACCCGAACCAGCCCGACGGCGCCTTTCCGGACCCGAATCTGGCGCTCAAGGAGCCTAACGGATTGCTCGCCATGGGCGGCGATCTCTCGCCCGAACGACTGCTGCGTGCCTACGCACTCGGCATCTTTCCCTGGTACAACCCGGAAGAGTCGATCCTCTGGTGGTCGCCCGACCCACGCACGGTATTCGAAACAGATGGCGTACACGTCTCGCGCCGCTTCCAGCGCACGCTCGCGCGCAATGACTACGCCGTCTCACTCGATCGCGATTTTCCCGGCGTTATCCGCAAGTGCGCCGCCCTTCGCGTACACCGCGAAGGCACATGGCTCGGCCCCGAAATGCGCGCAGCCTACCAACGGCTGCATCAACTCGGGCACGCGCACTCGGTCGAAGTCTGGCGCGCCGGACGGCTGATCGGCGGGCTCTACGGCGTGGCGCGCGGCCGTGTTTTTTTCGGCGAATCCATGTTCAGCAGCCAAACCGACGCCAGCAAGATCGCGCTGATCTGGCTGGCCCGCCAGCTCCGGGCCTGGAACTATCGATACCTGGACGGGCAGGTCGGTTCGCCGCATCTTTATCGCATGGGGGCGATCGATCTTCCGCGGGCACAGTTTCTGGATGCCATCCGGGAGCCCGCACCGTCCGCCACGCCGGAATCGGCTTGGTCTTTCACCATCGATGCGCCCCGGAACCGAGCGCATCTTGAAAAAAGCCGGCGAACCAATACATCGAAGACCGACTAATTCATACTCGCGATCATTGCGCATGGGCGTGACGCCGACAGCGCGATTGAACCGCGCGCGCGCATGACAGATAATCCGGCGTCGAATCGCGTCGAGCAAGAGATCAGGAGCTAATGGCGAAAGAAGAGCATATCGAAATGGAAGGCACGGTCGTCGAAACCCTGCCCAACACCACCTTCCGCGTGAAACTGGAAAACGGCCACATCGTGACCGCGCATATCTCCGGCAAAATGCGTAAGCACTATATCCGTATCCTGCGCGGCGATTCCGTCACCGTGCAAATCACGCCCTACGACCTCAGCAAGGGCCGAATCACCTATCGCGGCCGCTAGCCTCGGCGCCAAAGTGACGCGATGCGTCACTTACCGACGCGCGCTCTACGTATTACCCCTAGCATTAACGCCAACTTTCTGATTGTATTGCGCTTACCAACTGGCACAAATCGTGCTGCGCTACCTATGCGTCCGATCGACGCGACTACTTTCAGCACATTTTAAGGGGGAACCCGTAATGCAGAAGCAACAGGGCTTCACATTGATCGAACTGATGATCGTGGTCGCGATCATCGGTATTCTGGCGGCGATCGCGATTCCGCAGTATCAGAATTACACGACTCGAGCTAAGGTGTCTGAAGGACTGAGCTTAGCAAGCAGCGCTAAAACCGCCGTCTCCGAAACCTATCAGTCTCAAGGTAGCTTCCCGACAAGCAACTCCGCTGCGGGGCTTGATGCCGCTGATACGATCGTGGGCAATAGTGTCGACTCAGTTACAGTCGGCGCCAACGGTGTGATTACCGTTGCTTATGACGCAACGGCTTTAGGCGTTAGTGGCAGTCCATCGCTTGTGTTAACACCTGATGCCGGTGCAGGCTCGATTACTTGGGCGTGTTCGTCTACTACTCTCGATAATAAGTACCTACCAAGCAACTGCAGAAGCAGTTAAAGGGTCTAGCTAAAGGCCAAATAGCTAAAGAGGTCAGACACATTTAAGCTCTATTTGATATTAAGCCCTTCGTCCCGAAGGGCTTTTTTATGAGCAAAAAGGCCCCAAAAGCAGAAGCATTAACCGTTAAACCGCCGATTCTTGCCAGCCAGATGCCGGTAAACACGCTTCATGCCTCGCCTGCCCACTTCGATCTGCGCGACGGACCATAGCGCCCTGTCCAACGCGATACAATGACGCTCAAGTATAATATCGATCGCAGTTGGACGCCGCCGACCATATGGCCCCTCTGGCTGACCGGGTTGGCGCTGCTTGCCACACTCAGTGGGTTCGATTCGCGTCGGTTGATGCTGACGGCGCTGCTGTTCTTGATCGGAATGTGGGCAATAGCCCGCCGGCGCGAATTGCCCGTGAGCGCGGCTGGCCTTGCCGCTCTGTTGGCGATCGCCGCCCTTGGACTGTTTTCGGGCGCGCAAAGCGCATCGCTCCAATGGTCATCGCTCGAAGTGGCCTATACGTTCATGCTGGCCGTTGCGGCAATAGCTCTCGCCCATGAACTAAGCCGGGCGCTTGCCCTAACCCCCGCTGCGGTCGCTCACGCGATCACGATCTCGATCGCCCTGTGTTGCTTTTCGGCCGCCGTTGCCATCTATTCGTCGCCAATCAGCGGCATGCCTTTGCAAGCAACACTGCTTACCGCGAATTTCGGCAATATCCGCTTTTTCAATCAATATCAGACCTGGACGCTGCCGTTCCTGGCCGCCGCCTTGATCATGGGATCGCCACTCGCCGGCGCTCGCGATACATTCTGGCAAGCGTTCGTCTTTACGATCGCGGCGTTCTTCTGGGCGTTGCTCTGGCACAGCGGAGGGCGAGGCACCGGATATGCCACGCTGATCGCGACCGCGTTCGTCGCCGTTTTATTCGGAGCCGATGGCCGAAAGCACGCCAAGTGGATGCTGGCATGCGCAGCCGCAGGCTTTGTGGTCAGCCTGGCGATGTTCAGCTCCGGCAGCGCGATGAGCGCACATATGGCGGCCATCGATCTGAACGGCCGGGCGTACCTCTGGCTTATCGCATGGCGACATATTCTGGCTGCGCCCTGGTTCGGCATCGGCCCCATGCAGTATGCGGCAATCGATACCGGGCTGGCATCCCACCCGCATGACGCGATATTGCAGTGGACCGTGGAATGGGGCGTGCCGGCCGCTGTTCTTTTTGTTGCCGGCATTCTGTATTTAGGCCTCTCCTGGCTCCGCGTCGCAAGAGAACTTGTGAGCGGGGAACACGGCGCCCTTCACCCGGCCTTGGTCGTCGCAACCACGGCCTCTCTAATTGCGGGCGGTATCCATGCTTTGGTAAGCGGCGTGATCGATATGCCCGCGAGTCAGTTTCTGCTCGTGACGATAGCGGCGCTGGCCGGGGGCATTGCCCTCGCCCGTCGTTCGGCCAATAAGCCTCGCCGGGGATGGATAGCCAATATGGCGCTGCTCGGCCCGATGATACTGCTGGCTTCCGTCTATATAAGCATTTTCACCGCGCGCGACTATTACGACCGCCTTAACGAGCCGGCGCCCACGAACTTTGTTCATTCACGCAATACGTATCAGCCGCGCTACTGGTTGGATGGCACATTGACAGGCCTCGTGAAAGCCCCCGCTTCAACCAATGAGCTACGCTAAACACCGATGAAAGAAGTGGCTCAACGAAGAAGCGCTTGCGCTTTGCGTCGCACCTCACTCGCGGAAACAAGCTGAACGATCCCGTCGTCCAGTTCTTAAGCCCGCTTCTCCGCCTCATCCAACCAAGCATCCCTGATTTCCGTCTCGGAGAGGACATCTAGACTTAAAAGCAACTTCCTAAAGGGGTCAGACACATTTATCAGCTACACTGGCTTTTTTAACTCTCGGATCACAGCCATGCCGCGCTTGCCCCGCTTCCATCTGATCGGTGTACCGCAGCATGTCGTTCAACGCGGCAATAATCGGCAAGCCTGCTTCTTCGATCCCGACGATTACCGGTTTTATCTCGACCGCCTGCAAAACGCCGCTGCGGCCGCCGGCGTTGACGTACATGCGTATGTGCTGATGACCAACCACGTCCACCTGTTGGTTACGCCGCAGCGTGACAGCGCGGTGTCGAAGATGATGCAGTCGATTGGCCGGAGCTACGTGCAATATGTTAATCGCCGCCAGCAACGCACCGGCACCCTCTGGGAAGGACGCTACAAAGCCAGCCCGGTCGAATCCGAACGCTATCTGCTGACCTGCTATCGCTACATCGAGCTCAACCCGGTACGGGCCCGGAATATGGCGAACCACCCCGCCGACTACCCTTGGTCAAGTTATCACGCGAATGCGCATGGCGACGGCGGGCACTGGCTGACGCCCCATCCGTTGTATCAGCGCCTGGGCAGTACAAATCAGGCGCGCCAGAAAGCCTATTGCGACTTGTTCGCTGAGGCTCCGAGCGCCGAAACAATGCGCGAGATTCGGCGGAGCACGCAACAGGGCGTGGTGCTCGGAAGCGAACGATTCCGGAAAGAAATCGAGCAGGCAACGGACGTGCGTGCGACGCCGCGAAAGCGCGGCCGGCCGAAGCAGCGGGTGAGCCCGCAGCGATAATCGTGTCTGACCTGACCCCTTTTACGGACCCCTTTTACGCTATGTCTGAACTGGTCCCGGTTTAACGGACACTCAGAAAGGGACTACGCTGTCCCGGAGGAGTTGTCCTATGACCCGCAAGCCATACAAGCGCTATACCAAGGAATTCAAATTAGAGGCGCTGCGTCTAGCCGAGCAATCGGAAAAGCCGGTCACCGCTGTTGCCCGTGAACTTGGATTACGGGTCAATCAAATTTACAAGTGGAAGCAACAGCTGGAAAGCAATGGATCTGACGCCTTTCCCGGTAAAGGCTGGCAGGCGGGCCTGGAAGCAGAGAACGCCCGTCTTCGCCAAGAACTTGAATGCAGCCGCGAAGAGAATCAGATTTTAAAAAAAGCCGCCGCGTACTTTGCGAAGGAATCGCTGTGAAGTACGCCTTCATCAAGCAGCATCGGGGCCGGTTCAAGGTGCGGCGTATGTGTCGGGCCTTGGGCGTTTCACACAGTGGATATTATGCGTTTGTTCGTCGACCGCCGAGCGTGCGGGCGTTGCGGGATCAGGCGTTGCTACCCCGCATCAAGACGAGCTTTATCGATAGCCGTCATACCTATGGCGCACGGCGTGTTCGCCTGGATCTGGTGGAGCAAGGCGAGTGCATCGGTCGACACACTGTGGGTCGGCTGATGAGGCATCTGGCACTGGAGCCCAAGACGGTCAGGCGATTTCGCGTGACCATGGACTCACGCAAAACCATCGCCGCTCCGAATCGGCTGGCTCAGCAATTCGAGGCCCAACGACCGGATCAGCGATGGGTATCCGATATCACGTTCATTCCCACCCGCGCCGGTTGGCTGTACTTGTCGGTGTTCATCGATCTGTACTCGCGTGCGGTCGTCGGTTGGTCGATGAACAAACGGATGACGCGACGACTGGTTATTGATGGGCTACAAATGGCTCTGGCTCAGCGCCAACCCCGCAACCTCGAGCTCATTCACTCCGATCAGAGATCGCAATATACCTGCGCTGAATATCTGGCTTTGCTGGAGGAATGCAGCGCCAAGCCGAGCATGTCGCGCAAGGGATGCTGCTGGGATAATGCCGTGGCGGAAAGCTTCTTTCATACGCTCAAAAACGAGCTGATACATGGCGAGGACTATCGAACGCGCGAGCAAGCGCGCAGCAGTATCTTTGAATACATAGAGCCGTTTTATAATCGCAAGCGACGGCATACTGCCGCCAACGGCCAATCACCCATGAACTACGAACGAAACTATCAAAGTAACCCTTAACCCACCGTCCGTTTTCTGGGACCAGTTCAGTCCGACCCCTTTTACGCCTTTTACGAACGCCCAAGTTGCCACTCCGCTAAGAGCAGTCAACTGCAGCGTCCTGATGGGCGATTTTGCTTAGCAGCGGGAAGCGTTCAGGGTGATCGATAGACTCGACCGCCAGATCAATATCGAGCCGAGGCCAGTAAAGATGATTCTCACTCGGCAGTTCGACGGCGTAGACGTTTTCAACCGTAGCACTTCGGAACCACGGGAAGCTCTCGAACGACAAGAACTTTTCTTCTCCACGAATCAACATCCAGAGACCGAATGGCGTGATGTTTGTGACCTCAGCTTCCGAAGTGGGTATTCCAAGCTTCGCGGATTTCATCTTCGTGCTCCTTAACCATCGCCAGCGCTGTGTTCACCTGATGTGTGGGCAGGCCGACGCTCATAGCCAGTTCGATCTCGGGCTCCAACTAGAATTTCGCCTCTCCATCAGCCGCTTGAACGTGTACGTGCATCCTCGTTTCTTCGCGTGAAAAGAAGTAAAAGCGAAATGGGCCTTCGCGGAGCACTGTGGGGCTCATGGGCCTGATGATACGCCACCTAAACGATTCGCCCAACGCGACCATGTGATGGGGCCGCCGGCGCAAATCGCGTCCAACCTTATCGGTTGTTATTGAAAACCGGCGTGATTTCGACGACGATACGCTTTAGTCGCCTGCTCACGCGCCGCGCCATGAGATCGCGCACCGCTTCCATTTACTTGGCTGCCGCAACCGCCGTCGGCGCTGCGGGTGCTTGTGGTTATGCGCTTTGGCCAAACGGGCGGGAAGCGACGGTGGTCGCGGACTCGCCGGCGCAAAGCCCTTGGTTCGGTGCGGCCGAGGCTCCGTTGATTCGGCTGTTACCGACACCGTCGGCTCGCGATCTCGAACTGAAGTGGTCGCCGATGGGCGGCCTGATTCCAAACAAGCAGCCGCACTCGTACACGAACGTCACCATTACCCGCGCCCGGGTACCGCCACCGCTCAATCTCGAACTGCCGGCGGCTATTCCTCGTGACACGGACCTTTTAAGCGGCCGGCATGCGCTGGGTTCCGGCATGAGTACCGATCCGCCGGCCGCTGCGGACTCACTGGCGCTCACGCCGAATCCGGCGATCCTCGACCACGGCCGCCACGCCGGGCTTGTCGAGGGTTCGCACTTGTTCAATCGCAGCAACGGGTTGCGTGGCTTCATGGCGCAGAATTGGCTGAGCGAGAACGTCGGCCTGCAGGGCGGGCTGGCGATAAAGGAAGAGCGTCTTCGTCAAGAGGGCAGCAATCTTCGCGACAACATGGCGATCGGCATGGGTGTTCTGCTCGCGTTTTGACCGCGGGTCGCCGAAGCACGGCGCGCAGAAGCCACGGTGGCGGCGCACCTTGCCTGGCTTAAAGCCGCCCATCCGTCTCGGCAGCGGAAAACGCGTATTTGACATCGTACACGACGTGTGTCGGCTTGCAGTAACTCCGCACTTTTTCGATGCCGGCCTGCCGGAAGTCGCGATGGGCGACCGCCACGATCACGGCATCGTAAATCCCCGCCTCGGGCGTTTCGACCGGCGAAAAGCCGTACTCATGCGACACTTTCACCGGATCGGCCCACGGGTCGTACACGTCCACCGCGACGTTCATGGCCTGGAGTTCGTGAACGATATCGACCACGCGCGTGTTGCGAATGTCGGGGCAATTCTCCTTGAATGTCAGCCCCATCACCAGAATGCGCGCGCCATTGACTTGAATGCCCCGGCGCAGCATCAATCGTATGGCTTCCTGCGATATGTATCGGCCCATACTGTCGTTGATACGCCGCCCGGCCAATATCATTTCGGGATGATGACCGGCAGCCTGGGCCTTGTAGGTCAGGTAGTAGGGATCGACACCAATGCAGTGCCCTCCGACTAGCCCGGGCTTGAACGGCAGGAAGTTCCACTTGGTACCGGCGGCTTCGAGAACATCCTGCGTGTCGATATCCAGCCGCGCAAAAATCTGGGATAGCTCGTTGACAAGCGCGATATTGATATCGCGCTGTACGTTTTCGATCACCTTCGCGGCCTCGGCCACTTTGATCGACGGCGCACGATGCACGCCGGCCGGCACGATCTGGCCGTAGAGCGCGACCAGCCGATCGGCCGTTGCATCGGTCGAACCCGAGACCACCTTAACAATGTGGGCCAGACCATGCGCGGTGTCGCCCGGGTTGGCGCGCTCCGGGCTGTAGCCGAGGAAAAAATCCTCGTTGTAGGTCAGTCCAGAGCCGGCGGCGAGTATCGGCACGCACTGTTCTTCCGTCGCGCCCGGATACACGGTCGACTCGTAGACCACGATATCGCCAGACGATAGATAGGGGGCGAGCGTGCGCGAGGCTAACTCGAGCGGCCGGAAATCCGGCACCTTGGCATCGGTCACCGGCGTGGGAACCGACACGATATAAATGTTCGCGCCGGCCAGATCGCCCGGATCGGCGGAGAATGCGAGGTTATCCGAGCCTTCGAGGCTCTCGCGCGAGACTTCACGCGTGAAATCATAGCCTTCGCGAAGTTGCCCGATACGCTCTGCGTCGATATCGAAGCCGACGGTCGGATAATGCCGCCCGAATGCCACGGCGAGTGGCAGCCCGACATAGCCCAGTCCCAGAACCGCAACTCGGTCCATATCCGACCTGCTCTGATTCGACATCATCACCTCATCATCTGCGGCCGCCAAGCGCTTGGAACCCACTGGCGGAGTTTGAAGGCATCAGATTATATCGAATCACGCCAGACCGTAGGCATCATCAATCCCATCATGGCAATAGAAATCGGCCCAACCGCAGCAGCGTTGTTCGGCGGTGGCTCAACAACCGGTATAATCCGCGTCGCTTCGATTATCGACCGACTGGACTATGTCATGAGCATTCTCGTCACCGGCAGCGCCGGTTTCATCGGTTCTCACGTCGCGCAGCGGCTACTCGATCGCGGCGAAACGGTCGTCGGTGTCGATAATTTCGATCCGTACTACGACGTGCAACTCAAACGGGCACGCGTTGCCATGCTCGAAAAACATCCGGCATTCCAGCAGATCGAACTGGATATCGCGGATCGCGAGGCGATGCCAAAACTATTCGCCGACCACGGGTTCGAACGCGTGGTCCACCTGGCCGCGCAGGCCGGCGTTCGTCATTCCATCGATCATCCGCACGATTACATCGACGCCAACGTGACCGGCACGCTCAACATTCTCGAAGGCTGCCGCCACAACGGCGTTGCGCATCTGGTCTACGCCTCGACCAGTTCCGTCTACGGCGCCTCCACCGACATGCCCTTCGCGCCCAGCGGCGACGCCGATCACCCGCTGGCCATCTACGCCGCCTCGAAACGTGCCACCGAACTGATGGCGCATTCCTATTCGCATCTCTACGGCGTACCCACAACCGGACTGCGATTTTTTACTGTCTACGGCCCTTGGGGCCGGCCGGACATGGCGCTGTTTCTGTTTACGAAAAAAATGCTGGCCGGCGAGCCTATTCCGGTATTCAACCACGGCAAACACCGCCGGGACTTTACCTTCGTGGAAGACATCGCGGAAGGAATCGCGCGGATTCTGTACCAGACCGCCACTCCGGACGACAACTGGAACAGCGACGCGCCGCGCCCCGACAGCAGCCCGGCCCCGTGGCGAATCTACAACATCGGCAACGGCAACCCCGTGCCGCTGATGGATTACATCAAACGGCTCGAGGAATGCCTGGGCGTAACGGCGGAAAAAGAGATGCTACCCATGCAGGCCGGCGATATCGAAGCGACCCACGCCAGCGTGGACGGCCTTTTCGAAGCGGTTGGATATCGTCCGGAAACCACGGTCGACGAAGGCGTGAAGCAATTCGTCGACTGGTACCGAAGCTATTATGGTTGAGGATTACTCCGCCGCGCGCAGGCCACGGAGAGAACTCGGATCGCCAGCGCTTTGGGCGATCAACTGCAGCGCCTCATTATTATGCGACGTCAAACTCGATTTTTTCGACGCCATCAAGATTTATAGTGCGCTTTGCTTGCGATAGCTCATAGCTATCTTGCATCGCCAGCCAGCTTTCGGCAGAACGGCCTAACGTTTTGGATAAACGAAGCGCCATTTCAGAACTGACACCGCTACTACCTTTAAGTAAGCGGTTGAGAGTAGAAGGCGCTACGCCCAGCTTTTTGGCCAGCGTTCGTCCCGTGATATTAAAAGGTTCCATATAAACCTCTCGAATGAACTCGCCAGGGTGCGGCGGGTTGTGCATAGTCATTAGTGATAATCCTCGTAGTCCAAAACGAAGGCATTACCCTCTTGAAACTCGAACGTGACACGCCAGTTGCCATTAACCCAAATCGACCATCGTCCTTCATTCGAGCCCTTCAACAAATGCAACTTGAAACCAGGAATATCCATATCTTCAATAGCGGTCGCTGTATCCAAGGCAATCAGTTGCATTCGTAATCGCTTGGCGTGCTCAGGCTGGATTCCGGCCTTTGATCCCGATTCAAAGTACCTCTTGAGCCCTTTGTGGCGAAACGACTTGATCACAACATAATCATACCGCGTTGCGCATCACGCAATGAAATATAACACATGATCGAGATCCGGATGCGCCTGCTCTTTACTTTGCTTGACCACTGTCCTGGCGCTCGCGGCCACGGCGATGACAGGAATTGAGTATACTGTCCCCGCCACGATTACCCCGCGTCTGCGTCTAGTCGAAGACGTGGGCAACTGCCATACTGCTTCCCTGATAAAAACGATCCGGTACGCGCCAGTCTAGGGGGCGGGCGTGGAAATTGGCATGCGGATATCCAGCGAACAGACGACCGTCATCCGGCGCATCATTGCCGAAGAGAGCGCGCAACGGGCGGTCCAGGTATATCTGTTCGGATCACGGCTGGATGATCACCGGCGGGGAGGAGACCTCGACCTGCTGGTCCAGCTCGAGAACCCGGTGGCCAACCCTGCATGGCTTGCAGCTCGATTGGAAGCCCGCATCAGCCGGTACCTTGAAGGTCGCGAAGTCGACGTTTTGCTTTCCGCGCCCAATCTTCGGCGCGCCCGCATTCACCAAATCGCCGAGCGCGACGGGGTGCTTTTATGACACGAGACCCTGCGGCCAGGCAACGGCTACAATTTCTCGTGCGTGTCGTGCAGCGCGAAAGCGAACATCTTGCGATGACGGATCGTCGGCTGCACAGCCAACCGTTTACTTCGACGCGCGATGGCCTTGCAAGACAACCCAGACGAAGCGGAACGCGTGGAAGCCTTTGTAGGACGATTCGGACGACTTCAGGACACACTCGGCGATAAACTATTACCTGCTTATCTAAGCGCCGAAGGTGAATCGCCCGGTACCGCCCTGGACCGCCTGGATCGAGCAGAGCAACTGGGCCTGTTGCCATCAGCCGATGAGTGGCTTGCCATGCGCAAATTGCGTAACCAGATGGTCCACGAATATATTGAAGACTCGAACATCCTGGCGGACGCGCTCAATAGCGGTCACAGATTCGTGCCTACCCTGCTTGAAGTCACCCAGACGTTAACTCAGGCGATCCGCCGGCGTGGTTGGTTGCAGTAGTTTCGAGGGTGTGGTGAGGTCTCGTACTGTCCGTATTACAGCGCGATATCAGGGCCTGTACCAACCCCTTGGCCCGGCACTGAGTTAGCGTAGACTGGATTAGCCGCAGGCGTAATCCGACAGAACGAACCCACCCACGTGGCTCGGCGAAGGATCACAACGCATCGCCCCTCAAGCTCGCTCTGGGCAATGTCGGCTTACGGCCTTTGGCCTAAGCCGATCTACAAGAGCCAGCCGCGCCGCTTAACCCCAATCAGTTACCATTGCATTGGTCAAGCGTCGACTGGCCCGTCCCGACTAAGTTGCCGAGCCGCCCGATGCTCACGCGCCTACAAAAATACAAAGGTAGACCCTCTCCCTTCGCACAACCACGCACTACAACTTGTCGACGCCAGCACTTTCGGCTGCATGATGCAAAACGGCGTCCAACGTGGCGAGCGGCACGCCTTCTCGCAGCGACAATTCCAGATACGCCGCGTCATAGGCAGACAAGGCGTAGCGGCGCGCGAGCTCAAGCGTGGTACCGAGCGCGTACTCTGATGTATCGCTATCCACAGCAATCGCGAGCGCATCGAGCGACCGCAAGAACTCAGTGCTGCGAGCGTTGACCAACAAATTTTTGGCTTCGGCGCACGAAATAACGTTGGCCACCTCCAGCGGCCAGATCGACGGGGCAATCGCCCGTGCGTTCGGGCGGCCAAGCACGTCCAAAACGTAATCCGCATAGGCTCGATCGGCATCGCTCCCATCCGCGAAAAGCCAACGCATGGCGACCGAGTTGTCCAACACGAACCGCACTAATCACGGCCTTCGTCAATCAGCGCCTTGATATCCAAACCGGTCGCCGGGGATTGTCTGCGCATGAACGCCCGCATCCGGCGCGCCGCTTCCGGCCTTGTATCCTGCCCGACGGTGCCATACGGTACCAGCTCAGCGACCGGGCGGCCCCGTTGCGTGATCGTAAATCGCTCTCCCGCCTGTACTTTGCGCAGGTACGCGGCCAGCCGCGTCTTGGTCTCGTAAGCGCCGATATCAGTTGACTTGTTCATGATCAGCCCTCGGTTCCGTTTAGACTAGTCTACAAACTGGTCTTGTCGGAAACAAGATATTCTGCGCATCTGCTGATGCCCGCATCAGATTGTGCCCGGTGCCGGCGGATCAAGCCGGCCGCCGAGCGCTCGACCAGCCGTGTAGACGGCGGTCAGCAGATCTACTCATCTGACAGGCTGGGCTTGGGGCAACTCACGAGACAGAAGAAATCGTAAGCCAAGGGCGTCGCGCTACCGATCCTCGCGTGTGTGCCAGAGACGCAGGACGTAGATGGTGTCGTTCACGATCTCATAGCGCATCTCGTACTGTCGGACCAAAATCCGCCGGATCTCACGTGGTTCGAACTGAAACAGTTGTTCGCCGAGGTAGGGGTTGGTCAATAAGATCGTCGGTGCCTTGGTCAACGCCTGCACCGCCCGCGCAGCGGCTGGCTTGTTCACTGGCGCCAGGAATTCGTATAAACGCGCCAAGTCGGAAAGTGCCTTGCGGGTCCATTTCAACTCCATCAGCGGGGTATCGGCAGCGGCTCATCTGTGCTCAGGCTGTCAGCCCATGCTTGGACGGACGGGTGGTCGATGACACAGCCAGTGTCCACGTCGGTCAACGCCTCATGTGTGAGCTGGTCGCGCTCCTCCTCTTGGGCGATCCAGGCCGAGAGTGCCTGTTTCATGATCCAGCCTCGCGAGCGTTCAAGCCGATCGGCTAGCTGGTCTACCTTCTCGGCCATCGGAATAGGAACGTGGGCGGTCAAGACTCGAGTTTCGGCTTTTGCCATCATCAATCTCCTCTCACAATCAGCAAGTGGTCATTCGGCGAATACGGCCAGCACAAGCACCGGAAAGCTCCGTCGCGCCCCGCAATCAGAAGTTTAATCATAGTGATTATAAATGAATCAAAACGTGAGATCGAGCTTAACCTCAACCGGATGTCAGGTACCAGTGGCCGTAGTCGGATTAGCCTTCGGCGTCATCCGATGGATCGGAGCCCGCAGACCATACTCGCCCACGGGTATGCCGGGTTGCTGACGTATCAGGTTATCGGCTTACGGCCCCTTCTGGCTCAAACCAACCTACGCGAGTTCGTCAGACTGCAAGGGGAACACCCGGAAAGCTCCGCCGAAAAGAGATACTGTCGTTTGTACGGGCAGTATTTTAGGCAATGCACGCTGATGGTCCGGCCGTTCTAAGCCGTCGACGATTGGCCCCGCCTAATACGCGTTTTTGTGTACGAATCCCTTGAAAATCGTCAGGAAGATGATCTTAAGGTCGAACCAGAGCGACCAGTGCTCGATGTAATACAGATCGTGCTCGACGCGTTTTTTCAGATCGGTTGAGCCGCGCCAGCCGTTGACCTGGGCCCAGCCGGTGATGCCGGCCTTGACCATGTGTTTCTGCATGTAGCCCGGTATGTCTTCCTTGAACTGCTCAACAAACACCGGGCGTTCGGGCCTGGGGCCGACGATCGACATGTCGCCGCAGAGCACGTTAATGAACTGAGGCAGCTCATCGAGACTTGTGCGGCGAAGAAAACCGCCGAACGGCGTCGAGCGTTTCTCACCGCACTTGGCCCACACCGCACCGCTCTTCGATTCCACGCCAACAGGCATCGACCGGAACTTCAGAATTGTGAACAAGCGCCCGTTCCAGCCCATGCGCTTCTGACGAAAGAATATCGGGCCGGGCGAACTCATCTTCACGCCGATCGCAAGCAAAAGCAGCAACGGGCTGATCAGCGTGAGAATCACACTCGCGAGAACGCGATCCTCGATCGCCTTGACCACGCGGCTAATCCCCTGCATCGGCGAGACATTCAAATTGAGCATCGGCAGGCCGAGGATTTCCGCCACAGGTTGCTGAATCAGGCGCATACCGTGCAGATTCGGCACGAGACGCATCGTGATCGTGCTATGCCGGAAGTCCCACAGCACCCGATCGATCATCGCCTGCTGATCCAGCGGCAGACACAGCCAAATTTCGTCGGCGCCGAACCGCCGCGCCAACCGTTCGGTACGGCTCTTGTACTCGACCACCCTGACGCGCCCGATCCGGCGGCAACCGTCGTGATCGATCATCGCCGCGGCGACGACTTCCCACCCCGTCGACGGCGTCGCTTCGATGCGATCAAACACGGCGCCAGCCAACGAGCCGTTCCCGATGATAAGGATACGGCGATGGTTCCAACCACGCGCGCGCAGCTCGCGCAGGATCGCGAACGTCAGCACGCGGCCGAGCACGAGTAACGCCCAAGCACAACATACCCAGGCGAAAACCCAGAGCCGCGAGTAGTTTTCGCTTTCCTTGAGCGCAAAGCCGATGAGGATTACCCCCAGCGTGACGGCAATCCAACCCACAGTCACCGCGCGAGCCTGATCCACCGGATTGCGACCGCGCCAGGAATCGTAAAGTCCAAGCGACGGAAACAGGCCCAGAGTCAGAAGGACCGCAACGATTACCGGGCCGCGGTAATGCGCACCCAGGCCAAGCCCATCAAACCGCCAGAAATAAGCAAGGTAGGCCCCCACGCTGATCATGACCAGATCAACGAGCACGTATAGCCCTACCGAGATGCTGCTATGGTTTCTGAGTATGCCGCGTTTGAACATGCGTGGTCTTGGTCTCTCGAACGGCGCAACTCTACACCCTTCGGCTGCCCGCGCGTACAATCAACCGTAGATAAATCGATGGCATCACGTTCGGCGATGCACACGACTCAGTGCGGCTGTCTCGATCACGGCATTGAATTTGTCGGCCGAATTCCAGCCTTCCGGGTCAGCGGGCTTGATCCGGCAACAAACGGCCAGCCGCGCGCCTGCTTGCGCCACTGATACAACGTGGCTGCCGAGATGCCCTCAGCTTGAGCGAGTTCGGCCACCGTTTGGTTCGTCGGCGGCAGCAGTTTCTTCAGCACCGCTTCTCGCCGTTCGTCTGAATATCGCATCGAAACCTCGCTTATGCCCCTCTGGAATTCTAGCAACAGGCGGGGCCCCAGCTAGGCTGACAGTGGGGGAGCATGAAAAGGTGGACAACTTTGTTGACAAATACCGTGGTCGACTTGCCATCAATCCGAGCGTCATCCAGAAAACTACGCCAACACTCAGATTGTTTTGCAGCAAACTTACTTCGAAGGCTTCATATGCAAGAACGCCGAGAAAAAATGAGCAAGCCGTGCGCTCGTGCCAAGCATCCGCAGCATGCGCACGAATCTCTCGCCACAGTGCGACAAAAAGTGTTGCAAGCGCCGCACATCCAAGTATTCCCGCCTGCAGATATACTTGTAAGTATAAATCGTGAGCAGACCACGATTTATATATGCCCTGCATTTTCATGACTGTAGAAGCCAGCGCATCCGCGCCAAGGCCGAGCCATATCGAATGAGATCTTACCGCTTCGATAATGGCAGGCCAAATCAATTGCCGTCCGCTGTAGAGATTCTGCCCTGTTAAACTTTGAACGCGGCCCTTCATAAGGGCTAGGTTGGCTAGCGTGCCAAGATTAATGTAAATTAATATAAACGCGCCGATAAAAAAAAACAGCCCCAAAAGCAATATTACTTTTGGCCGAATGAACCATAGCCTAAACCCTAGTACTGTAACGAAAAGCGCCAATATAGACCCACGAGACCCAGATGCGATCAAGCATGTCAGTGAGGCGACTAGGGCCGCAGTGGCAAGAGCCGAACTATCGCCGTGCAACTTTTTTTCGCGTCGAATCAGGTAATTGAGCAAGACAAGCGCCAGAAGCATAGCACCTAGACTGTTTTTAATGCTGGTCCAGATTGAGCCCGGCCCACTGTTCCCCAACCCCCACGCGTAGTAGATCAGCGCCGCAACAATCGGCGTAAACAGTACTAGCGTCAACGTTGGCAGGAACGAGCTTAAACTACGGCTATATAACTTGGCATTCTCTTGCGCATTCAAAAAAAAGCCCACGGCAAGAAAAACTTGAAGCATTGTCTTCAAGGAGCCGATATTGAGAGCGTGCGCGTAGGCAGAACTGATAATGTAAGCGAATACGAGCATCAGGGCCGCGACGAATACAAGCAGATGCGAACGGTCTATCCGTCCGGTTTGTGAACGCGTGTACACATAAAAAATAAATGAGCCCACCAGTAGCAAGCCGGCCGGCACGTTCACTACCGCGCCGTAAGGAACTAACACCGAGTAAACCAAAGGCAGGGCCAGAGTCAGTAACGCGAGAATAGACCCTGACAAACCAGATCCTTCGCTATTCATTGCCCGTTTCTTTCACTTTGACGGAAATGAGCTTGGCAAAGCCTAGCGAGCGCGGACTAGGCCAATGATATTGCAAATGGGCGGGCGTACCCACATTAAAAATAATGTACTCTTTATGTCCCTGAAAAGATTGGCCCGTTTGCCACTGCAGTTCGCCATCGACATAGAACTTGTACCCAAACTCGCCGAACTCGGCCTTGTAGTTGTGATATTGGCAAGCGTGGACTTTCGATGTGGGCGAGCCGGTGTGCTGGTGCATCTCACCATATCCACCAGAGTGGATGTTGTGAGCCACCTCAGCGGGCGCGAGCGGCATGCGGCTCGTGTATATTTCCGCTATATCGATTTCTCTCCCCGCCCCGATTTTGCCATGACTCGCTTTGTTTGCCGGAGACTGCAACCAAATTGCAGTACGTAACGGCGCTTTGAAGCAGGCTTTGATTCTTGCTAACACCACTCCCGACGCCATAGCGAACGAACCGATTGTGGAGACCGCTGCGGTACGAATCACGTGGCCGTCGTAGTATGCGTGAATCACTATACTTTCCGGCTGGATTTTGAGCATCTCAGGATCGTTATAGCCGCCCTGCCGCGGTCCTGGTTTTCTAATGGACCAATCGCCGACGAAACTGCTACCGCCGCTTCCCCAGGCTTTCGACCAAGACGCAGCGGCCCAAGCGGGGGACGAGATTGCGACCAGAAGGAGCACAGTCAAGATGGCGTTACTCAGCGTATTGATTTGTTGCGCCCTCACTAGTCCTCCACAATGCCGTCTGTTAGAAACTTCGGGCGATCGCTTGCATCGAGTATAGGCGCAACGTGCCTATCCCAAGAAAAGTGCTCGGCAGCAAAAAGCGCAGCATGACGGCCTATCTCCCGCCGCAAACTAGCATCTTCATACAAACGCAATAGCGCATCGGCAGCGTGCCCCGGATCATCGCCGTCAACCACAAAGCCTAGCCTCTGGCTGAGATACTCCGGCGGCGCGCCGTCCAAACCGCTGATCACAGCCAGGCCGCTCGCCATAGCGTCCGCGATAGAAATACAGAACGTCTCAAGTGCCGAATGCGGGTGAATAAATATATCCGCGTTTTGATACAGGGTCACCAAGCTTTCGCCTCGCACGTGCCCGACAAACTCTACGTTTGTGGCCACATCCAGATCGAGTGCATGTCTCTCGCAAGGCTTGCGTTCACTACCTTCTCCTGCAATGATCAAGCGCCCACGCCCACCTTTTTCGAGGAATTTTGCAAATGCCTTGATGGCCGCTTGCGGGTTTTTCCCCCGAATCAGACGTGCTGCGAATAGAATAGTGAGTGTTTTCGACGCCTCACGGTTCGCGCTCAAGCGCTTATTACCCAGCTGTAACGCCCAAGCGCTTACGCCGTTCCAGCGATACAACGCTTTATACGCATAACGCGGCGGAACGCATTCAGTCATCGAAAAACGGCTGACAGATAATATAAGTTCAGCGCGATCAAGCACGCGATACATCAACCATTTAAAAACCGGCTGCCGAGTTGCCACCACTTCTCGCCCGTGCACGGTAAGAAAATAACGCCAGCCTGCCGTTGCCACGGCCGCGCCGACCCGCCATGTCGTGACGTGAACCGTGCTCTTACGCAGGTAGGGGCTGCGTCGAAGTCGACGGAGGACGCGTAGCATCCGCACCGCTACCAGAGTCTGGCTACCCACACCGACATTAATCACGCAAACGCCATCTTCCCAAGCCAGACCTCGTGGCCCGGTGCGTGAGGTGACTACGCAACACCTTAAACCTCGGCGCTTGTAGGCTTGCGCAATCTCATAAGCATAAGTTTGCACGCCGCCGAGATCAGGCGGGAAACCCATGCTGGCTACTAACATTATAGGGCGACGATTAGCCATGGCCTACAGCAAACCAATCCGCTGACGCAGGCGGGTGCGAAGAGCGAGTAAAGCGGCCGAAGCGGCACTCGGATAACGCAGCGTAATCAAAAAAGCGGACGAGTAGCGTCGCTCACGTATCGCTTTTCTCACCTGCAAGGCATGCGGCCAACCGCCAAGGTGACGGATCTGTCGGCGCATGAGCCGCATCGCACGCGGTGAAGAGGTTCCGCGCAGTTGATCCAATAGTTTACTCGATTGCGTCACGAGCGCCTTCATATCGGGTTCTGTCCGCGAATATAGCGACTTCGTACCAGTGGCGCTTCCAGTTCTCTGCGTGTAAATATAATAGGCGTCGCGGGCCAGTACACCCCGTGCGCCGCAAGCAAACATTCGTACGTAAAAGTCAAAATCCTCGCCATAGCGAAGTGTCGCGTCATAACGAAGCGCTAACCTATTGATGAACTCGCGAGAAATGAACGGCTTAAGCCAGCCGAAAATAAAACAGCCACCCGAAACGTTATTTCTCAATAACAGTTCAACGTCGAACGGCACTTCTCGAGGTCTCATGGAAAAACCCTTTCGCACAATAGATTGCGCCCCCGGATCAAACAGCCATTGATTATCCGCAACAATATCGACACTCCGCCGTCGGGCTATCGCTATCAAACGTTTCGCCCGCTTCGGTAACCAAGCATCATCCGCGTCAAGCAAGCCGACCCATTCGCCGCGCGCGGCCTCGATTCCGGTGTTTCGGGCAGCCGCAGGCCCCATGTTGACAGCGTGCTCCACTAGCTTGACACGCCCATTCTGAGCACATATCTCACGCACAAGCTCGTTGGTACCATCACGTGAGCCGTCGTCAACCACAATAACTTCAAAATTCACGCTATCCTGCGCAAGCACGCTATTAATAGCACGCCTTAGCGTAGCTCGGCAGTTATACGCCGGAATTACCACGCTAAGAGCCAAGTGCTCCACATTACCCTTACACAAGTCAGTCAACGCGTCGAACCCGCACTCTTAATAAAGCCCTGATGCCGAGATCCACGAAGAAGGCCATGTATAAACCCCGCGGCGTGGCTGACATGCATCAGCGGAACAGCAAGAAACATACCCAAAGCCGCCATCGGTCCATGGGATCGGCAACGGGTCAGCGCGATAACGCCTATCGTCGTTGAGTACAACGCAGCCAGATAAAGTGATGCAATCGGCCAAACTGCCAGCAGAGTGAACATGAACAGAAAGAATAAAACTGGAATTTGTGACCGAATATTAGGAACTTTACCGTGTTTACGAAAAACTTGCCCCTTAACATAAGCGTATTGGTAAATCATTCGCCGTAACTTACGGAAAGAAGAGCGGGTAAAATAAGTAAATGAGGGGCCTGGAATCAACGCAACCTTCAAGCCTTTTGTTATAACCCGTAGGTTATGTTCGTAGTCTTGACCGCGTATAAAAGTAGGATCGAACATTCCGACATCGTGAAAGATCTGTCGCCGCCACGCACCAAAGAGCAGTGTATCCACTTCGCGAGTGCGGGTCACTACACCAGACGCGCGATGTGAAACCCCGACACCAATACGACTCGACATCGCGAGTGGAATTCCACCTTGCAAGGCAGTACGCGTATACGTTTCCGTAACGTAACGAAGACCCACGTTACCGTAAATCGCTTCCTTGTCGCGCTCATAAAACGCAAGCAAGGTTGCAAAGTACGCAACAGGGTAAATTGAATGCGCATCGCATCGAACAATATAGCGCCCACGCGCAACGCCAATGCCCATATTCAATGCGTGAACCTGATATCTTTTCTTGTTCTTCAAAACCTTTAAATTATAATTATTTTGCTCATACCGTCTCACGATAGGTGCGGTGCCATCAGTGGACATCCCGTCAATCACCAAGACTTCGGCGTTGATATTTTTCAGCCCTTCTAGAACCGAGTCAAGACAGCTTTCAATGTAATCTTCTTCATTGAATGTCGGAATTACAACCGAAAGCACGGGCTCAAGCGCACTCTCCGCGCTGTAATTTCCAAACCCAATGTGGGCCCGACTATCGGCAAAACTAGCGTTCCGTGAATTTTCTAATGTATTCATCAAAACAGTTCTCAGAATTATTACGGGGCAGCGATGTACCGACGACTTCTAACGAGTGCGTTAAACAAATCCGATCGCTCAAGACCTCGGACCGTCGAGAATATCTCCCAATGCGGAGACAATTCTTTCGCGGCCGGACCGCGAAAACGTATCAAGGGACCGGGTACACAAAAATTTAATACCTTTGTCAGTGCGCATGGCGTCCAATTTACGTAATAAATGCATCTCGTCGCGCGGATCGAAATATGCCCAGTCGTGCCGTAGCTGTAAGGGCGCACCACGCAACACGGCAAGATTAGAAATATAAGCAATAGGTGCGATCTGCGACGTTACTCGAAATCGATAACTTAGGGCGTCGCGGAGCGCTTCTGCATCAGGGTATAAACACTCTAATTCCCGCGTTATAACGCTCTGCGGAGTATGTGCTATGTCAAGATAAAATGGCACGAAAAAAGGCCAGGGGCCTTTTTTCACCCAACTACGCCAGCCGTTATAACCCTTAGGCAGCCAACGGCGTGCCAACCTTGCAGATACCCGGTCGAGAACATAATTTTTAAAAGCAAACCGCGCGCGTACGACCGGCTTCCCCTTGCGGAAAAAATCATCGCTCGTCGTTTTTTTTACAATAAAACAATCGTCGTTAAAGTAGACAAAAGACTTCGACAAGCCGGGAATGTTGAATAACATCGTTTCAATCGATTGGGAGTTAAATGTAGGCAGACAATCGAGATGGTCTTTAAATATTTCTGCATGGTCCACTACGGTTATATCCAACTCACGTTGCTTGTGCAGCGTAAGCCAACTCGGCCGCTGGTTGTCCGTAACTAAAAATATTTTGTTGATCCAAGGTGCGTTTTTTCTGATGAGATGGACGCAATACCACAACTCTCCGTTGTCGGAAAAACGAGCGAAACCAGTACTCCACTCGGTGATCTGCGGTCCATAACTTTGTTTCGCCAGTTTATCTCTCTTTTCTTTGTGTAAAGGATCGCATC